>JADFYW010000009.1 GCA_015232855.1 Fibrobacteria bacterium | reverse complement strand
AAAAAACAATACAGGTTTCTGAAACACTAAAGATTCTGACACAAGCCCATATCCCAGCTTTCCCAATACAATTTCACAGCTGGCTGTGAGGTCAGCATAACCCAGAGTTTTATCCACTGCTACTCTATGATAGTTTGGTATACTACACTGCAAATCATAAAGCCCGAAAAATTCCCAATGAGAGTATTGGGAGAGTTTTGACCAATCTATTGCTCCCATTCCATAACAACCTAAATATACCAGGCACCATTTCTTGTCAGGATCTATCCGGAAGGTTTTGGCAATAAGGGAGCGCTTATTCTGACCTTGTCTCGCAACCAGTCCTACCTTGCTGCGCTTTATGAAGCCTGTACCGGCCATACCGGGCTCCATAGAAAGATATCCATCTGCAAGGCTATAGTCTTTTAAAATCTGTTCATAAACTGGCTTGAACCAGGGACAATGTTTGAGATAGGGGAAATAAATATCAGCCCAATTAAAATTTGCTACTCCGTAAGCAGATACCCCAAGCCGCCTGGCAATAGGAAATGCCATGGGCACAATATCTGAAAATACAAGATTAACGGCTTTCTTCTCAAGAATATGTGTAAAACGACTGCATAAAACCTCACGGTTATCATGCAATTTGGAGTATTGAGACAGAGTCCCTTTGATATCAGTATTTTCCGAATCAGTTTGAAGACATCCACAATCCAGTTTTCCCGGTATCAAAGAGAAAGGACGACATAACTCTTCCCGGAAGAAGGCTTCCGGCAATGAAGAAATTATAATGATGTCAATTGAAGAGGGAATATGGTTGATTATTGCACAGCTTCTCACACCATGTCCAAAACCATGACCAGATATGAAATAAGCTAGACGCAATCAGCTAAGTCAGGCAATATTTTTCCGCACCTGCTTGATTTTAGCAGTGGTATTTTTCATTCTTTCTTTCAGGAAATTCTCTATCTGATAATTAATAATCAGACGTTCAATAAGTTTACCCAAAAGGCCCAGACCGACTTCATACTCGATTTCATCATGGATGATGGTTTTTTTACCCTGGTACTCAAAATGATGACGATGAACCCATTTTTTAAAAGGACCTTCAACAAGGGTTCCTTCGAAAAAGGTATAGGGTTCAAATTTTGTGATTTTAGTATTCCAGGTGAGTTGAAATAGACCGTAATTAAGGGCGGAATGTACTATTTGTCCTTTACCCAACATAAGAGAGGGAGAATAAAAGGATAAAGACGGTAAATGCGGAGAAACAGATACAATATTAGCTGGTTTAGTCAGAAACTGAAACAGCTCACGAGGAGTGCATTCTATAGAGGTAGATTGAGTTATTGTTGTCATGAGTTCTTTAAATAAAATCTAAAAATAATTAAAATAATTATAGAGACGCCTATATGAAACATCTTTCGAAAAATATGCCGGTAATATAAAATTTATACCTGAGGGGTAGGGAAAAAAAACACTTTGGCAATAATTATCTTTGTTTTTGACTCAGATTTATAATAACATTTCACCAGTTACTTTTTTTGTAAATACCAGTCCCAAATAATAACCTGTATATGAGTGATACTGTTAAAAAATTACTACTACTTGTAAAAGACGAAACCTGTAAGGCTGTTGTTACTGATTGCGCCAGGCAATTGGATATTCAGATTGAATATACCTCTCCTGATAGAGGTTTGCCCGGTGATCTGGAGAAACAGGGATTCATCGCATTCTTTTTTGACCCTGAGTTGTTTGAAGAAGATACTATTACCTATATAAATAATATTCGGAGAAATATATCCCGGATACCCGTTATACCCATATTGTCAAATAAAAATCAGGCACCCGCTCTTATTCAGGCAGGAGCCTGGAATTGTTTTATCAGACCTCTTGATCCCGATGATCTTTTATATCAGTTAGCAAAACTCATTGCTGAACGCTCAGATGTGTACAATCCCTTTTCAGTGCGATATGAAGAACGAAAAATAGTAATTCCAAATGATTTCTCTCTGGTAGTACAGGTGGTAAAAAACCTGGTATACAATTCCCTGCCAGTAGAAGAAAATTCAAAATATCAGGTGATACTCGGGCTTAATGAAATTATTAATAATGCAATCGAACACGGTAATCTGGGTATCAGTTATGAAGAAAAACGAAATGCATTAAAACATGCAGCATTTTTTAAGCTTGCCTGGGAACGAGCAAACAGGGAACCTTTTAAAAGCCGGGTGGTCACTATTAAAACAAAGGTTTTTCCCTCTATATGCAAGGTTGAATATGTAGTAATGGATGAAGGAAACGGTTTTAACTGGAAGAAACTACCAGATCCCAAAAACAAAATAAATGTACTGAACAGGAATGGACGGGGGATAATGATAGCAAAATACATCTTTGACGAGGTGCATTTCAACGAAAAGGGCAATAAAGCCACACTCATTTATTACACCCACAAAAAAAAATAATTTCGCCCAATTTCACCCAGCATAAACTATTCTTTGAGTAGACAAACATTAAAAAATTATCATGGCTTATACAGTATTAGCAAGAAAATGGCGACCGGAAAACTTTGAGGATCTTGTGGGGCAAGGCCATGTTACCCAGACTTTAAAAAACGCCATTTCTTCAGGTAAAATAGGCCATGGATATTTATTTACCGGTACGCGCGGTGTTGGTAAAACAACTTCAGCAAGAATATTAACCAAAGCCCTCAATTGCAAAAACGGTCCTACACCTTCTCCCTGCGGAGAATGTAAGCAATGTAAAGAAATCTCAATAGGTAATTCTATTGATGTCCTGGAAATTGATGGAGCCTCAAATCGTGGAGTAGATGATATCCGCGAATTACGAGAGCAGGTTAAGTACGCTCCCATGGAGGGTAAATACAAAGTCTTTATTATTGATGAAGTACATATGCTTACCAGAGAAGCCTTCAACGCTTTACTGAAGACCCTCGAAGAGCCCCCCCCCCAATGTCATTTTTATTTTTGCAACCACCGAATTTCGGAAGGTACCTCAAACTATTCTTTCGCGGGTACAGCGCTTTGATTTTAAACGCATTACAGAAAAAGACATACGGGGACGTTTGGAATTCATTTGCCAAAACGAATCAATAGAGGCTGAACCTGAGGCCCTTTCCACCCTGGCAACACGCGCAGATGGTAGTATGAGAGACGCACTTAGCCTGTTTGATCAAGTATATGCTTTTTCGGGTGCTTCTCTTTCAGCAGAAGCCGTACGCCAGGTATTGGGGATTCCGCCGGATGAATTATATGATGAACTACTGAGAGCCGTTATAGCTCAAGATAAACAGGCTTCTTTTACGGTGCTACGAAAATTTTATGACCGGGGGATCGATATTGAAGAAATCCTTCGTGGTTTTGGAATGTATCTCCATACTATCCTTTATGTAAAACAGGCTGATTTCACTCCTGAATATATTGGGATTAGCGCACAACGTCATGCACATCTTTTAAAGCTCAGTGAACATATTACCGACGGAGATATCCTTCGTTACACTAAAACAATTTCCGATATTATGTTTGAACTTAAAGCCTCACCCAATGCTTTGCTAACGCTTGAAATGGGGGTGGCCAGATTGGCCAGTCTGGACAGGGTAGTTAGCTTATCCGAACTTATTAGCTCCTCCCAATTGGCCGAGGGGCAAAAAAAAAAATA
Source organism: Fibrobacteria bacterium (assembly GCA_015232855.1). Classification (GTDB taxonomy): domain Bacteria; phylum Fibrobacterota; class Fibrobacteria; order UBA11236; family JADFYW01; genus JADFYW01. Next base: position 65,702 of record JADFYW010000009.1, on the reverse strand, counting down.
ATTAATACAGGTACTCCTCCTCAGGAGCCCAATAAACAAGACCAGACTGTTCCCCTGGAATCATCAGGAGAACCACCACTCCCAAGCGACCCTGCTCCACAAACCTCTTACGGGCAGGCAAAACAAAATCCTACTCCTCTTCCTGTTATCCCCGGGATGCAGGTTGTTTCTGAAGAGCAAAAGGAACCACACGATTATGAAAACGAGGATTATGAGGAACCCCTCTCTGACACTGATACAGAAGCACCTGCTCCGGTAATTGAGCGCTTGGTATCATTGCAGGATATAGTAGAAAAGTGGCAAGAACTCATTTCTGAACTAATGGACAAGCAACCTCTTATAGCTGGATATTTCCTTGAGACCCAGGTATTACTCATTGATGGAGATCCTACCCTATTGCGAATTAATTTTACAAAAGAGTCTCATTTTGGATTAGTAAAAAATGACACAAACTGTCAAAAGGCTCTAAAGCAATTTCTGCTATCAAAATATCAAGTTGGCGAAAATGTACAATCAGAAGATCCTGTTAATTTTGATTTAGATCTCCAATTGATAATACAAGAAAAGCCAGAAAAAAAACAAGAGCAAGCCTCAACACAAGGGAAATACAAGCTAGACGGCTTCCTTAGTGAAGATGAACTTGTGGAAATAGATCCTATTATTGGCTACATTCTTGAATTATTTGATGGACGGGTTGTTTATGGTATGAAGTAAGCAGCTTTAATGAATAAAACCATCTTCTCATTTTATTAAACTGGTTTTAGACGTAAAAAGGTAAAAGTCGAACCAGCAAAAAGTTTTTATATTTTTCATTTCACAACCCAGGTATCGGAGAATAGTGCCGTGACCGCTCACCGATTTAGAAGAGGTATTTTCTTATGAATATGCAAAAAATGATGAAAAACATGCAAAAACTCCAGGGAAAAATGACCCGTGTACAGGCAGAATTAGAAGAAAAAGTCTTTGAAGCTAATGCAGGTGGTGGAATGGTTACCATAGAAATGAATGGTAAGTATGAGTTACAGAATATCAAACTCAACCCCGACGCTGTAGATCCGGATGATGTTGAAGCGCTTGAGGATTTAATTTTGGCAGCATACCATAATGTTAAATCACAAATCGATGCTGAATCACAAGAAAAACTGGGCGGCCTTACCCAAGGCATGAAACTTCCCGGTATGTAACTCTATTTATTGACCCTTATGGAACAAATAGACGTAAGCGGTATATCCTGCCCTCTTAATTATGCAAAAATTAAGGTTAAACTTTCTCAGATATATCCTGGAAAGCAATTGCAAGCGCTCATTGATAATGAAAAGGCTCTTGATAGTATAAGTACTTCACTTACTCTTGATAGCCACAAGCTTATTTCTATTTCTCCAAAAAGAGATGGTAAATATCTAATCATTGTTGAGAAATAGCCAGGATATAAAGCCCATATTTTTTTGGTGCCATCAAAAATCAAAGCAAGCTTCCTGTTTTTTTAATTATCACTTCAAAATTTCCCGGTTAGAGATAAGGCATTAAGATATAACCGCAGTTAATTGGTATAACCAGAAGAATTTTATACTCTTTTAGGAGTGTGGGCTAATGATTGTTTTCTGCCATTAAAAAGTTAAGAATTAGATTCTTTAATAAACTATTTTATTGCACTTGAAATATTCAATACACGGAAACTCCAGGAAATAGACATATGAAAAAATTGATTATCGGAACCCGTGGAAGCCTTCTTGCGGTAACCCAGACCAAATGGGTTGCAGGAGTATTACAAGAGCACTTTCCCGAGCTTGAAATAGAAATTAAAATCATTAAAACTACAGGCGATATCGACCAAAAAACCGATCTGGATAAATTTAAAGATCTCGGCGTATTTGTTAAGGAACTTCAAATCGCCCTTTTACAAGGTGATATTCATTGCGCAGTGCACTCTCTAAAAGATGTCCCGGAACAAGAACCCGAAGAACTCTGTCTGGCCTCTTTTCCTGAACGGGAAGATGCCAGAGACGTTCTTATCTCAGAGGGTATGTCCTTTCGCGAATTACCTCCGAAAGCTAAAGTCGGTACAGGTTCTCCCAGACGTATTCTTCAGTTAAGTTGGATACGACCTGACCTGGAATATGTATTAACCCGCGGTAATATTGATACCCGTATCAACAAAGTTAAATCAGGCGAGCTCCAGGGTCTTATATTAGCTGCTGCCGGTTTGAAGCGTCTAGGAATTTTTGATGAATCAGCTCATCTTTTTTCTTTGAATGAAATGGTCCCCGCAATTGGCCAGGGCGCTCTTGCTATTGAGTGCCGGCGTAATGATAACCCAACTATTAAAATCATACGTGCTGTGAATTCGGATTTGACCGAGGCTTGTGTTCTTTTGGAACGAGAGTTCATGTCTGCTGTTGGAGGAGGCTGTAAAGCGCCCATGGCCTGTCACGTTTATCCATCTGGAGACGCTCTCAGGATGTCAGCCGTACTTGGTGAAATAAAAACCCTGAAGGGAGCCAAGTATGAAAAAACCGCTTCCCCTGAAGATATTGAGGAACTGGCAGAGGAAGTAGTATGGAACATTTTGGAAGAATGCAAGGAAAAGCAAATTCCTATTCCTAAAGACTTACCTGATCACGCTTTACTTCAGGACGAAAATAATTCGGAGTCCTGAATATTTGAGGAGTTAATCTATGTCAGAAATAATCCGGATTTTAAATACACGTCCAGCCGCCCAGGCCGCAAGTTTAACAAGCTGCTTACAAGATGTGGGTTTTGAAGTAATAGAATTACCACTGATACAACTTTCTCCGCTTACGGGTATAACCAGGCCAGTTCCCTCACCTGCCAGTGTAAACGGGTTGTTTTTTTCAAGTGTTCACGGAATCGAATTCTTTTTTCCAAAACTGGATCCCATGACTGGCGCTACAAGCGCTACAGAGGCATTAAAAACCTTCTGGCTGCGAAAACCGGTTTACACCATCAGCGCTAAAGTAGTAGAAAAAATTAAAGCATATGGCGGGAAGGTAGATTTTTGCAGCAAAGAGGCGGGCCTACAGGGTTTTTTAAAGGAATTTAGACCTGCCGGGCCCTGCAAATGGCTGCACCCATGCTCTGATGTTACCCGCCTTAATCCCGAAGACTTTGCCCGAAAAAAAGTTGTCATTGCTAATTATCCTGTGTATACACCTGCAATTCCATCAGGCACTGCTGAGAAACTGGTACCGTTGTTACCTCGTATTAACGCCATTGTATTTACTTCAGGATCTATGGTACACAATTTTTTTGAATGTTTACAGCCCCCGACTACAAGCACATCTGTTTCTGTTCCCGATTCTCTGGCTCTATTTTCAATAGGGCCATCCGCCTCTGAAGCTCTGAGACATTACGGTGTAGAAAATTTTGAAGAAGCTACCAAAGCAAACAATGAAGGCCTCCTCCGGTGCCTTAAAAATTATTACCAAAACAAACCCTAAAAGGATCCCTGAATATGAATGTTTCATTGTTTGATAAATCTCGTCAATATATTCCAGGTGGTGTGAACTCGCCCGTACGCGCTTTTAAATCGGTGGGCATGGACCCGATATTTATTTCTGCTGCCAAAGGTCCATATATATATGATACAGAGGAGAAAGCATATATCGATTATGTCGGCTCCTGGGGACCTATGATCCTCGGACATAGTTTTCCTGAAGTTACTGATTCTATTATTGAAGCTGCCAAAAAAGGTGTTAGTTTTGGTGCTTGTACAAAAGCCGAGCTTGAGATGGCCGAACTTATCTGTTCTATCATGCCTTCAATTGAGATGGTCCGTTTGGTTAACTCGGGCACTGAAGCAACCATGAGCGCACTACGTCTGGCCAGGGGATTTACCGGCCGGGATTTACTCATTAAATTCCGGGGATGTTATCATGGTCATGGCGACAGTTTTCTGATTGAAGCAGGTTCTGGTGCTCTTACCTTCGGACGCCCTTCAAGCCCCGGTGTCACCAAAGGCGCCTCTGCCGATACATTGCTTGCAGATTTTAACAGCCTGGACTCAGTAAGTGCATTATTTGAAAAGCATGGAAAAAATATAGCTTGTCTTATTGTCGAACCCATAGCCGGTAATATGGGTACCATCCCTCCAGCGCCAGGTTTTTTGGAAGGCCTGCGGGAACTTTGTGATAAAAACGGTAGCTTGTTAATTTTTGATGAAGTTATGACTGGCTTTCGGGTAAGTCTGACCGGAGCTCAAGGGAGATATCAAGTTACTCCGGATCTTACTACCATGGGTAAAATTATAGGTGGCGGTCTTCCGGTTGGTGCCTATGGCGGTAAACGGGAAATAATGGAGCAATTAAGCCCTTCAGGGCCTGTGTATCAGGCAGGCACCCTTTCTGGAAATCCACTTGCAACTGCTGCAGGCATAGCAACACTCAAAGCTCTCCAAAAACCAGGATTTTATGAAAAACTGGAAACACAAGCCAAGCGTTGGGAAGATGATTTACGTTCTGCTTTTGAGGCCAGTGGCCTGCCATTCTGGATTAACCGAGTAGGCTCCATGATGACCGTTTTTTTTACTCCCGGACCTGTTTCTTCTTATGAAGATGCCTGTAAATCAGACACTGAAAAATTTGCAGCCTGGTTTCGCGCTATGCTTGCCAATGGAATCTATCTGGCCCCATCCCAGTTTGAAGCAGGCTTTCTATCATCTGCCCATACTGATGATATTTTAGACAAAACTGCTGAAGCGGCAAAAAAAGCACTTTCTCAGATTGGATAATACCGGGCCCCGAAGTATTTTAGTGATGAGAAAGCGGGTCGGATGATCGCTGAAAGGTTTTCTTTTCAGAGGAAAGTCCGGGCACCAAAGGGCGGGATGCTGGTTAACGGCCAGTTTCGGTGACGGAAGGAAAGTGCCGCAGAAAATATACCGCCATCTGGCGCAGGTCTATGACTGGCAAAAGATGGTAAGGGTGAAATGGTGAGGTAAGAGCTCACCGCGCTCCTGGTGACAGGGACGGCAGGGTAAACCCCATCCGGTGCAATACCAAATAGGGAAGGATTCTTTTTTTTCGCTTTGCGGAAAGGAGGAACCGGAGTGGTCCGCTCCGGCATACTTTCGGGTAGGTAGCTAGAGGCTGTTGGTAACAGCAGTCCCAGATAGATGATCATCCCGGCTTTGCCGTTGGCAGAGCTGTGACAAAACCCGGCTTATAGACCCGCTTTCTTTTTTACCTCTCTCACATGAAAAAGCAGAAACTGATGCCCTTTGCCTTTTTGTGAGTAATTTTTTTTAACTTATGTAAATGCCCATGCTTTTATTTATTTGTTTGTGTCTTCCTCTTTATGCGTTTGCGAATAACCGGAACTTCACACCTGCTGACGGATACTCTCCGGCAAGAGAACTTGATGCGGAATTTAGAGCTGTGGTTGATTCTATCAACTTTAAAATCTATGACGCCTTTGATGGTTCACGCGCAAACAGCGATATGGAGGCCTTCTATTTTGATATGGGGAATCGTTTACATATTGAAAGCAAGACTGTTACCATTAAGAAACGACTCCTTTTTAAAAAGGGGACTGAGGTAAACCAAGAGCTGTTGATTGAAACTGAGCGGCGCCTCAGGAAGGAAGAGTTTCTGGCAGACGCGATTATTGAAGTTCAGCGAAAAAAAAACGGACATGCCAATATACGCATAACAACTTTTGATCAGTTTTCGACCATACCCGCCTGGAACTTACAAAAACCAGGCGATGAATGGACCTGGTTTTTGGGTCCTGTGGAAAGTAATCTCCTGGGGACCGGTCAGAAAATTGCATTGATCTATGGCCATGAAGTGGACAGAAACATATACATGCTCCAGTATGAAAACAAGGCTTTTATCTGGAATTCTCTGGAACTCTCCGGGCTCGCCGCAAAACTGTCCGATGGTTATAAATATGAGTACAGCCTCAAACGGCCACTACTTTCCAAGCAGCAAAAGTGGGGCATGTTATTAAGCGGTTATGGTTATAAGCGGGATATTTATTATTACCTTGATGCGGATAAGCCCGGGGTGGCCCGTAAGCAAAAGGCATCCGCTTCCACCGGTACCACTTTGCTATTTTTTGACAAGTCTGATGTGGGTCCCGCTCTTTTTCTCAGATATGAAGATGTAGTAGAGCTTAACGTTTCTGGCAGCCTTACCAGGTCATTTGGGACAAAGCACAAATTAAATCTTTCTCTTACCATTAATTGGACCGATATCTATCAGGAATCCGGGACACCCTTTCTCATAAACAAAAGTTTACAGGAGCACTCTCAAGTTTCCGAAGATGCTTTGCACAAATTCCAACTGGATAATCGGACAGACTTTCTATCTGGTATTTATTTCAGTTATTTTCAAAACCAGTACAAGACAGTAAAAAATTTCAGGAACCTGAAGTGGAGCGAAAATCTCGATGTGGGATTTCGAATTGCCACAGGCATTGCACAAAATGTGCCGTTTTTAGGGGCTAAAAACAGTAGCCTGTATCTGCGACATTTACTGGCCTATGTTAACGCCTGGAAATCACGGCATTTTATACTCACCCGGTTATCAACGGGTTATTTTCTGGATTATAGTGGACAATTAGAAGACGGGACTCTGGCCGGAGTTTGCGAGTACCAATGGAGGCCCTCTGCCAAACATGCAAGTTATTTTGCTACCCAGTGGAAGCATTATTTTGCACGGGAAGAGGCCTCTCAGCTTGTGTTGGGGGGCGAACAAGGCTTAAATGGCTACCCCAACCGCTTTTTTGCGGGTCAGGCGCGACTGTTAATAGAACTGGAACAGCGTTATTTTCCTAATCTGGAAATGGGGACCGTAGCCCCTGCCCTTGCGATGTTTCTTAATGCCGGTGATGCATATGCCCATTACCAGGATTTTGAGGCCTTAGGCCTGCATTACTCTGCTGGTTTCGGGCTACGCCTGGGTGCCACACGCTCAGTTCAACAGACCGTCACCCATCTCAACATTGCTTTTCCCCTTGACCCTAAATACCGCGATATACTTGACACCTGGAAGTTTACCCTATTGGTAAAGGGTAGCTTATAACACTTCCCAAAAAAGTTTTATTCACCACAAGATATTTTCTTTAGGTGATAGAGCAAGTTCTCAGGAAAGGTATTAAGAGAAAATAATTTGAACTCTTTTCTGCCCACATCAAAATATTTGATATTATCAAAATAATCCATTGTATGCACAGAAGTATCAGTGCAATTTTCATTTTGAGATAACCCATCATGATCAAACTGAAGCCAATTGTCGCCAGACTCATCCGTCATAATATAGAGCTGCCCAGAGCTTGAGAGGTTATGATGGTAAAGATTAAAATAGAGATTATCTTCTATTTCCAGAAGAGTTCCTTTGCAATGTTTTTTGAGTTCCTTAACAGGCTCCTTATCCATTGACCAGCAACCGGGTATCAGTACTTTTTTGTCATTCACCGTTTTGTAAAACTTATTTTCCTTCTCTTCTTTTTCAAGTTCACAACTACACAAAAAGACCATAAGAGATAAAAACGTAATAGTATTTATGGTTAAGAAAAATCGGGACATTTTCTCTCCTTGGTTTAAGCAGCTTATAAAATAATAAAAGCATCACACATTTTTGCTTTGACACATAACCTTTTCGTGTTTCTATTAGATATAGCGTTTGAGGACTTTCAAATTTCCTATAATATAGTCCACGCCTGACAAGATAGTAACCAGAGCAACTATATACATCAATGTGTAAGGGATCCAATTCCAAACCTGTGGCCAGTGGGGAATATCGGGCCAATAACGCATGATAATAGTATCCGCTATTGCTCCTATGAGGATGGTGATAATAACCGTTAACTGTATCGCAGTTTTCCATTTTCCGCTACGGCGGGCATCAAGCACCACATTTTCTCCCGCTGCCAGGGTGCGCAGCGTCTCAATAGTAGCTTCTCGAAAATAAATAAGCGCTATCATCCAGACATTTGCATAATCTGAAGCAAGGAAACAAAGAAAAATACTCATGGTTGAAATTTTATCCGAAAAAGGATCCAGATATTTTCCAAGCTTGGATACCTGCCCAAATTTGCGGGCGAGATGACCATCCAAACCGTCACTAATGGCAAAGGAAATCACCATGAATAGAGCAAGAAATTTGAAAATCAGATTATTATCCTGATAAGTAAGATTATTATCGTAGAAGAAAACCCAGATAAACACAGGACTTAAAATAATGCGGCTGAATGTAAGCTGGGAAGCAACTGAGAAAGGTTTACGATGGTCAGGGTCCCGGTAGTAAAAATAGAGATAGCCAAGGCTCGTAGCAAAAATCAGGAGGAGGGAGATCACCATAAATATATTTGAAAAATTTTGGATATCCTTTTGGATTTTCCAGACTTTCAAAGGAAGTTTTTCGACCCTCAGTGCATAAAGTAACATGGTAATGTTAAGAGAGAGAGTGGTAATTTTTCCCCAAATCGAATTAAGCGGCAGTGCCTTCTCTTCTTTTAATAAGCTTACTGAAAAAGCAAGATAGAACAGGTTCCGCAAAGTGATGGTAATAAGTCCCAAACACAGAATGGTGGGAAAATCATGAAAGGGACGCCAGAGGATTCTCAGGAAAAGCATCAAAAAAATAATATTAACGAGGCCCTTCTCCGTAAGGCCAAACCAGAATTTTTGTACAAGCTTTTCAATATCTTCCTGTCTTATTTTAAAAGAAGTATATAAGCCCATCAAAAGAGATAAAAGCAATAAGAGAACAGCTGTTTTGTTGTAATCCAGCACAAGACAGCTAATTGCTGCCAGAAAATTAGTCAGCTTTAAGGAAAACCAGACCCGCCCCTCTTTTCGTTGAGGTTCAAGCTTTAGTTCTGATTGAGGAGCTTCTTCTTCCATTTGGTTATTAAGATAAATTTTACCACTGCCAATAGCCAGCCCTGAGACTGCAAATTAAAAAAGCATGAGGGCAAAAACTATTTCTGGGTCAACAGGACTTTGGCATGTTCAAGGGAAGATTCTGAAGATTCATCCCCTATCATTCTCGCCAGTTCTTTGATACGCTCATTCGCACTAAGAGCTTTCACTTTGGTAACCGTACGGCCACCGGATATTTCTTTATATACTTTAATTTGGTGTGAGGCAAAAGCAGCTATTTGCGGTAAGTGAGTAATTACAATAATTTGGTGATGCTGGGAGAGCTGTCTCAGTAATTCACCCAGGTAGTTAGCGGTTTCACCACCAATACCAGTATCAATTTCATCAAACACCATAAAAGGAACAACCGCATTTTCTGCCAACACAGCTTTTATGGCCAGCATAACTCTGGATGATTCTCCACCTGAGGCAATGGTACCCAGAGGAGCGGGTTCTTCACCTGCATTAGCCGAAAATAAAAATTCCAATGTATCAATTCCATTTTGATGCAGAGAATGGGAGTCAAAGGCATCAGCTTTTATGCTTTCCCATTTGCAGTGAAAACGACTTCCAGTCATTCCTATTTTATCCAGGTAGTTTTGAACTTCCTGCTCAAATTTTTTCCCTGCTTTTTTTCGTTGTGAACTCAACACCTCGGCCTTTTTCATAAGTGCGTGAAACAAGTCCTGGGCTTTATGTTTTAAATCCTCATAATCAGATGAAAAATTTTCCAGGTCATCCAGGGCTTTTTTCCGTTCTTCTTTGAGAAATATAAGTCCTTTAATATCTGTTTTATATTTTGCTTTAAGCCGCTGAAGCTGTGCCAGCCTGGCATTGAGTCCGTCAATTTCAGAAGCAGAAAGGGCCTGGGGAGTCTCGTACCCCCCCAAACGATGTAGAATTTCTTTCAGCTCTGCTTGTATCAGAGAAATTTTATCACTCAGACCAACAAAGCTGCTTATTTTATTTTCAAGATAGGTCAATCGGGTTTTAAGTTGGGTAAGATTGCGTAAAATCCCATTTGGCTCATTGTCGAGAATCCCAAGGCTTACTTCCAGGCTTTCAACGGTTTTTTCCAGGCCGGATAATGCCTTCAGCTTTTCCTCCAGATGTTCTTCTTCCCCTTCCTCTAAGTGAGCTCCATCCAGTTCATTAAACTGGAAGGAGTAAAAATCAAACATTTCTTTTGTATTATGGACTTCCCTTTCTTTTGAGGCCAGGAGCCGCAAATAATCACGCCACTCAACATATATATTTTTTACTTGCTGAAGTTTTTTCTCATTTTTGGCAAAGGTATCTATGTAATTAATATGCGTTGAAGCCTTAAGTAAAGATTGTTGTTGATGTTGCCCATGCAAATCCAGTAAAAATCCGCTGAGTTCTGCCATTTTTGCACCGGGTACAATGTGACCGTTTATCCGGTAGCGGTTTTTCCCCCCCGGGGTGATTTGTCGTTCTAAAATCAGTTCTGATTCACTTTCATCAATCTGTAATGTCCGTAATATATCCTTGGCAGGTGAGGGTTTTGGAGTATCAAAAATGGCCTCTATTTTTAACTCAGAAGGCCCTCCTTTATCTTTACGGATTTGTGTCTGTTTAATTTTATCACCGGATACAAATTTAAGCGCATTAATAAGAATGGATTTTCCGGCTCCGGTTTCACCACTGATAACCGTCAGGCCCTCTGGAAATTCCAGATGGAGAAAGTCAATAATGGCGAGGTTTTTAATGGTGAGTTCAGATAACATAACAATAATTACTTAATTTCATGCCGGCCGCTCCAGCCCAGTTTATCATGGATGGACTTATGGTATGAGGACCCTTTGAGACGAAGAATATGGACACTGGTCTTATGTTTATTTATGAAAATAGTATATCGGGGTAAAATTTTAAACTCATGCCGTCCATCTATAACCATTTTTACCAGTTTTCCGGGAGGATTTTCACTGTTCACTTTTATAGTATGATCCGCGGGAAGGATAATAGGGCGAATGGCCAAAGATTTGGGATTAAGCGGTGTAAGTAAATACAATTCAGAAGTAGGATAGATAATGGGGCCACCTGCAGAAAGACTATATGCGGTAGAACCGGTTGGAGTACTTACCAAAAGGCCATCTCCCCAGTAATAGGTAAGATGCTCACCGCTAACGGTAACCCGAAGATCAATGAGTTCCATACCCTGTTTACCCGCAATCGTAACGTCGTTTAACGCATGATCTTCAAAAACCTTTTTTCGACCATCCATCACCTTTATGGTTAACATCATCCGTTGTGAAATATCATATTCACCATGGTCAATCAGATCCAGCGCCTCCCGCAAATTTTCAAGAGCAACATCTGACAAGAATCCCAGACGGCCCATGTTAATACCAAGAATGGGAGTAGTACTGCCACTCATCAATCGGGCACTTGACAGAAAGGTACCATCACCTCCAAGGGATAATACTATATCAGCACGGCTTCTAATCTGCCTTTCGCTTGTCTTCACTAAGCCTGGTTTAACGATTTTATGGAGATTGGGGTGAGCCAAAATTTGAACATTTGGCCGACTAGCCGCCCAGTCAGTAATGAAATCTATTGCCGGAGAAACATACTTAATTTCTTTATAGGCAACTATCGCCAAAGAGCGGAGAATTGGTATATTGGATGTTGTCATATTAAGCGAAATCTTGTTTGCGGTCTTCTATTTGTTTGCTGGCATGAGGAATGTGATTAAGTACATCTGAGGCGGTCATTCCCGATATACCGGTTAGCACCTGGGCAAGATTGGCTGAGGTATTATGTAAAAAAACACCCAAAGAAGCCGCAGTAATAGTATCAGCCTGGTGTACCAGTGCCGTTATAACCCCAGCCAGGACGTCTCCCGTACCTGCTGTGGCCAGCCCTGGGTTACCAGGCGGACAAATTATGGCATGTCCTTTGGCGTCACTGATTGTCGTGGTGGGACCTTTCAGTAAAAGGGTGACCCCCCTGTTTGAGGCCAGGTTTTGTACGCCTTTAATATGTTCCAACGGACAATTATACTGATAGAAGCCTCCCATCCGCTTATATTCCCCAGCATGGGGAGTGACTATAATATGCTGATTCTCCGGCTGTAATTTGATAATTTGAGGATTAACTTCCGGATAAAAAAAGTGAAGCCCGTCCCCATCAATTACCAGTGGTTTCGAAATCTGAGGTATCAATTCCAGTAAAAATGCAATCGTATCAGGATGTCTGCCTAGCCCTGGACCAAGACACACCGTATCTGCCCATTCAATATGCGCCAACAATTCTTCTATTTCTAAAAGAGAAAAATGTGTCGTGCGTTTTTTGTCACCAGCCCCATGAGATATAATTTCAAGAGTATGGTTACAAACCTCATTATGCATAGCAGCGGGAACCACGAGTTTGACCATGCCAGCACCTGCATTAAGAGCGGCCCGGGAACAAAGTATTGATGCTCCGTGCATACCTTTTGATCCCGCTATAACAAGTATCTTTCCAGTAGAATACTTGTAGGCATCATAGGGTCTTGTGGGGTAAGAGGCGTCTGCATCACTACTCTGGAAAACAGAAAGACGGGAGGGTTGTTTTGTTGTAAGAGAAGGCGGGAAACAAAGCTTGTCAAAAAAAGTTTTTCCAAATTCACCAGCAGAAGGATAAAAAAGAGAAGATAGTTTTTGCGTTCCAAAAGAGATTGTAGCAACGGGTTTCACATGAAGCTCAATATTTGTTTCATCTGTATAAAGCCCGGAAGGAATATCAATTGACAAAACTGGCACCGAGCTTTGATTTATTTTTTTAATACTCTCTGCTACAAGCCCCCTGGCAGGGTTAGTTACTCCGGCCCCCAACAATCCCTCAATAATCAAAGCGGTGTCATATGGGAGATGAAGTTCAGAGGCATCTTTATAGAAATGAACCTTTATTCCCTGCTGATTAAGCTGTTGGTGAAGCTGTATTGTTTCCGGACTATAACCCTTATCCGAAAAGATCTGGTACAAGGTAATTTTATAATCCTGTTCAGCAGCCAGTATTGCTGCTTGTAAACCATCCGCCCCATTATGACCTTTACCACAAATAATAATCCAGTTTTTCTTCTCAGAATGTGGCAACTTTACCGTTACCTGTTTTGCACAGCGAAAAACAGCTGCACCAGCCTGAGTTATCATCTGTAGCTCGCTTATACCAGTCTCAGTAGTTGTCTGTTTTTCAACCAACTTCATTTCAGGAGCGGTAAGTAGGGGCAGTGGCATTTTTAATCTCTCTTTGTTTAAATAAAGATAATAAAAACCAAGGCTTGAGGAAAAAACTAAGAATGCTGAAAAACTACGGGTAATTTGATTATATTACTGAAAAGAGCAAAAAAAGTGCGGGGTTCTCCTATGCCAATTGATATAAAAACAAGCAGAAAAAAAGATTATCGGGTTTTTTCTTTAACGGGCTCACTTGATACTCAGGCTGGACTGGAACTAAAAAAACCGCTTCTGAATTTTATTCAGAATGAAGATTATAATCTCTGTCTCGATTTGTCCGGAGTACCCTCAATTAATGCTGTGGGATTCAAATTAATTCAGAATGTGTACAAAAACCTGGCAAAACAAGGTCGTAAAACTTCTGTTTTTGGTCTGGATGAAAAGGAACATCAAAATTGGGAAGCACAGATAACTCCAGATACCATTCAATTATTCAACAATCTTGAAAAATTTGAGGCCTCATTTACACATCATCAAGAAGAAACAAGACGCAAATACTTTGACCTTGCAACGGGTTCTGATGCGATTCGAAGACTTTCTTTAATTTGTCCCTTTTGTGAAGCAAACGAAGTTACTGGTTATTTATGTGATGAAGAAATGCATGAGCTTAAATGGGAAGACAACAATATAACCCCCCAATGGCGTCTGAAAGAAGATCGTGAAAATGAAATGGATTATGAAATTTATGAAATTGCAGTTTGCCACAATTGTTATTTTGCCTCCCGTCGGCTTGATCACTTCATAGTGACCGTACCCGAAGGAATGGTCCCATCTTCACTAACCAATGAAGAAAAAGACTTCATTACCAAAAAGATATCATCCCGTCCCAAGCTCCTTTCTGATCACCAGAGAGGGAACAGTAAAACTTTTTTCACCCTTCCCCGGGAACAACGCGCTGGTTATTTGGCCTGGCAATTGTATGATCAGACTATACGTGATATATCCAAAGATAAAAAATCAATTGATGCCATTGAAGTAGTGCACGCAAATGTCATGCTTGCAAAGTTTGCCGAAACCGATTCTGAACGGGAAAACGCTTATACCACAGCTCATGTATGGGCCACTGATATCATCGATAATCAGTCGGGGCATTTAACCCGGGATTTGGTAATGGGACTCGTATATCTTATTAGTTTAAACCAAGCACTGGGCAAAGAAAAAGAGGCTGCCAAAGCTTTTTCCAGGCTTTCTCCGCAATTTAAAAAAGACACCCGCTTTCCATTCTGGTGGGAACGAGCTAGAAATCTCTTAAAGAGAGCTTAACGGGCGATCTGTAATTACTTGAATTCTTTATCAAGTATTGACACAATAAATTTTTCGAGACTTACCGGATAAAAATTAGGATGGGGGCTCCAGATTACTCCTGTATTTAACGTTTCTTTTTTATCAAGCTCATCGAGCACATTTTCAAGGAGTTCTTTATCCGGAATCTGAGTACGTTCAATACTCATATTATCATTTTGTACTTTTTTATTTTCTTTCTGCAGTAACTTGAAAGAAAAAGACCGGGAAACCAGGCTTTTATCCATAAAGGGCTCCGGCTCATCAAAAATCTCTTCAAATTTTTCTTCCAGAGCATTCAAAGACAGAATAAGTTTGGGGCTAACGGTAATTTCTCCAGACAGTTTTACAGAACCGGTATCCACAGACTTATTGGGACCCACAAGAATATATGGCAATATATGGTAACCTTTTACTATACCCGAAATGGGAATACGGGAAATGGAGGTATCATCATATACCTTTTTTATAAATTCGTTGTCAGTATGATCATCAAAACTCATATAACGTGGAAATGTATAAAATTTCGTTAAGAATCAAAAAAATCTGCTTTACTACTTTTCCGGTACCAATGACCCGATATCGTGAGAACGAAGAAAAACCTTCCAGGAATCTCTGAACCGGTCAGAAGTAAACTGAATGGCTCCAAATTGCTGTGTTGAGAGAGTAATAATCTTATGATTTTCAAGGCGCCTAAGCGTCTCTTCATGAGGCATCTTGAAACGATTATTCCTGCCTGCGCTGATTAAAGCAATTTCTGGTTTAAAGTACGCTAAGAATTGGTTTGAAGATGCACCTGCACTTCCATGATGGGATACTTTTAAAATATCTACATCCATTTTGTAATGTGAAATAAGCCATGCTTCCGCCTCACGCTCTATATCACCTGTAAGCAAAAGCGTTTTACGGTGAAGTAAAAGTTTCATAACCACCGAGTTATTATTTCTCCCATCAAATTGCCCGTCATAGCAAGGACTTAATACAACAAGTGACACTTCATCAGAACGGAAAAGGGTATCATTACAATTAATAATTTCCACTGGAACCTGGTGTTGTTTTAGCTTCTGCATCGTCCCCCGCCACCTTTCCGTCGGAGTCTGATTTCCTGGATATATCACCTTATCAATGTTTACACGACCAGCCAGGTAATGAAGGCCGCCATAATGATCAAGATCCCCATGAGTTACAATTACAAGGTCAAGACGATTAATACCGCAATACTTTAAATAGGGCAGAATTGTGTATTTGCCAGAACCGGTATTGGGTTTTCCATTCCCGGCATCAATTAATATGTTCGTATTTCCGGGAAGTCGGCATAAAAGAGCATCCCCTTGTCCTACATCAAGAAAAGTAATCTCCACAGGATTATAGATTGTACGTTTAACACCTGATAGGCCGAAAAAGAAAGAGACTACTAAAATCATGCTCAAAATGACCAAACGGAATTTATGGCTCTGAAAAGCAAAAGGGGAAATAATTAAGGTGGCCAGGATAACACAAATAATTGGCCAGGACAGTTCCTGCTGAAAAATATGACTCCAACTTACACCACTTAAAGTACGAACTGAATACAAAAGAGCATCTGCAAATATTGAACATGTCTCACCCATCCAGACTCCAGGATAATGCACAACATGAAACAAAATGGAAAGCACACCCGTAAGAACCATAAATGAAGTAAGAAAAATAGTCAGTATGTTACCAATGATAGCCAGGGGAGATATCTGATGAATGTGAGCAGCTAAAAAAGGAAAAGTGGCCATAAATAATAACACACCAACCAACAAAGTAGAAACCATGCTTTTAACCACAATAGATCGTATTGGCAAATTTTGCAGTATCTGTGAAAAAGTTTCAGAATAATAAAGCAGAAAAAAAGTAGCTGTGAAGGATAGTTGGAATCCTAAAGATAGAATTTGATACGGCATGGCTAACAAGCAGAGCGTACAGGTGACCGCAAGGTTATTCATGGTAAACTGCCTGCGCTCTGATAGGGTGGAAATGATGATGCACCAGAACATAATAACAGAGCGAATCACACTGATAGAAGAACCACTCACTGGTATATATATGAGAAGCAGGATACCTGCCAGGCATAAGGCTCCTTTTCTGGGAACACGAAAAAACAAAAAAAGCTGAATGAGCACAAGGGCTATTACACCTACATGCAAGCCACTAATAGCCAACAAATGGAACATACCAGAGTTAGCAAAGCTTTCTCTGGTTTCTGGAGTTAACATACTCCTTGAGCCGAGCAGGGCCGCTTCTATAACCGGTAAAGCTTCTGGCGCAATAGTTTCACGGAGACTTGTTTGCAAAACATTTCTGAACCGATGGATAAACCGCCAGTACAAATTTGCCTGTTGTAAACCGATAATAGTGTCTGCAGAATAGAGCCAGCCAATATTTTGCGATTCCAGATACTTGCCATAATCAAACTGTCCGGGGTTTGTTGGAGGATATAAAGGTTTTATGCTACCTAAAACCTGAATGAAAGCACCGGGGAGAAAATCATGGGAAAGGGAATCCGCTTCTATGACACCTTGTCCATATTCTTTGGTTTTAATGATAAATCGTTTTTTACCAACTCCAGAAGGAAAAGAAAGAATTTTTCCGGTAAGCACATTTGGAGGCACCAGATGGGGAGAATGGGGATAATGCATATGCAAAATAAGCACCCATATTCCAAAGATAAAGCTAAGAGTAATCAAGCGTTTTTTCTTAAAACCATAAAAAAACAGCATACTTATTATAAATGCTCCTAAAGAAAATAGTGCACTATAAAAATGAAAAAGGGCCCCGAACAAAATGGGTTGAACCAAAAAAATACCATAAAGCCATTTAACCCGTATTCGGTACTTCTGGGTAAATTGGATAAAAAAGAAAAGGAGGTTTTTTGACACTGCTAAAATAACTGGCTTTTTAAGTTTAAAAGGTGTAAGATCCTGTAATAGATAAAAAAATACAGCAGATTTTGATTTAGTTTTAGGAGGCTATTTTGATTACTATCCGTCAGTTTGCCAAGGGAGAAGTATTAATCAAGGAAAATGACCCTGGTGATACCGCCTATATTATTGAACGTGGTAAAGTAGAAGTTACCAGGGAAGTAAATGGTAAGCGGATCCACCTCACCTATTTAAATGGTGGAGAAACTGTTGGAGAAATGAGCGTTATTGATGAAAAGCCAAGATCTGCGACCGTTACTGCAGTTGAAGAAACAGTTGTTCGGGAGGTACATCGGGATGGGCTTTTCCAGACTCTAAAAGCACACCCCGATGTATCCCTTAATTTGTTAAGTGCTTTGTTTGAACGATTGAGAGAAGCAAATATGACCATTTTGCATTTGCAGTCAAAGTACGAAAAAGAGCCCACCGGCATGACCACCTTTATGGAACCTCCCAGTGAAAAAGATCTCGCTGAAAATAAAGGAAAACCTCACGCAGCAGTAAGTGTAACTCTTGAAGGGATGACTCCTGAGGCCGAATTATCTTTACCATCAAGCCATTTTACCTTTTCGAAATTCCCTTTTAGGCTCGGCCGCGATGTAAATGATCCTCTCATTCAAAACGACCTAAAAATTCCTGATAAACAGCCCTGGCAAATATCCCGCCACCATGTGAGCTTCATATCCGAAAACGGGAATATAGGCGTTTTTGACCGGGGCAGTCATTTAGGAGCCATTGTAGATGGCAAGCCAATCGGAAGTAAAAACGGCCAACCCGGGCCGGTCTTTTTTAAGAAAAAAGAAGGAACACTTACTCTCGGTACTGCACATTCAAAATATACATACCGAGTGGTAATTAATATTTAGAAATTAGATTCTATTCAAAACTAACAAAAATTATTTATGCTATGAACATGTCATAGCCCGGCTTGACCGGGCAATCCAGAAATTCACCGATTTTTGAATGGATTGCCCGGTCAAGTCGGGCGATGACAGAGGTCATTTAACATACAAAAAGTTTTGATACTAATTATCGAGGAATCTTAAGGGTTTGCCCAGGATAAATAAGATTAGGGTTTTTAATTACCTCAGCATTAGCATCATATAATTCTTTCCAGCGATAGGGGTTTCCAAACACTTCCGGTTTACCAGCTATTTTCCAGAGGCAGTCACGATATTGGTTGGAAATCTCAACCGTGTAGGTTTCAGCCGTTGATCCAGAACTTTTTTGAGAAACAACAGTGGCCGATGCTTGAGGTTTTGCTACAGCAGTAACCTTTTCTGCTGGGGTGTTTTCAGACGCCTGTGCGGCTTCTGAATGAGCACCCTTTGAAGTCTGAATAGCCAGAGTCACTGCTTCAAAATATTCTTCAACCCGCTGAAGAGCTGCAACCTTATTGTTTTTCATGGTTTGCAATTTATTTTCAGAATCAATAATCGAGACAGACCAGGCTTTCAAATCATCGGCATACTTTTGTCGAAAAGATTCGGTTTCTACACGTAATTCTTCTACACGGTTAATAAAATCATCATAGTCTTCCTGAGTGGTCCCAAGCAAGCCAAGGGTTGCTTCCCAGGCCTGTTGCGAACTTTTCTGGGTTTGTTCTATTTCAATTTTTAAAGTCGCAATTTTTGATTTTAACTCTGCAATCCTGGGGAGAGCTTCCTCTTCGGTTTGTTTCGCTGTAGACAATTGCTTGCTATATTCTTCATAAGTGATTTTAGCAGCTTCAGCCAGCAACATCACAAGTAAAATGACTGTCAATAATTTTTTGATCATCATTCCCCCCCCTTATTGCTCAAGTTTTTCTTTAATAATACGCTGTTCTTCCAAATTTTCTGCTAGAGCTTGTTTTTCACCTTCAAGCTCTGTCTCCAACTGTTTATACTCAGTCTCAAGCATAATAACCTGCTGATTTGCCGCTTCTGCAGCTTTTTTTGCCTCTTCAAGCATTGATAGCTCTTGCTCTGATGGCTTTTTGGTACAGGCACTCAAAACAAAAAAGAGGCCTAAGGCCAATAGAAAAAGCTTAAATCCTTTTTTTACTTTTTGTGGATGAGTATACATACAGGCTCTCCTTTATAAAACTGAATTGCACAGAATGCTCTATGTGTAAAGTAACTTATGTTCTTTGGATGTAAAAATAAAAAAGCAGGCTTTATTTAAAAGCCTGCTTTTGATTTACGGAATGGACGAGACTTGAACTCGCAACCCCTAGCGTGACAGGCTAGTACTCTAACCAAATTGAGCTACCACTCCTAAAACTTTTGGGCGATGTAAGATTTGAACTTACGACCCCCTGCTTGTAAGGCAGGTGCTCTAAACCAACTGAGCTAAGCGCCCTTTTAGTGACTACAAGCATTATTATTTCTGACCTTTTTTCCATAATATTGCTACCGGAAAAACGACACAATACGTTAAACTGAGAACAATCGGAGCAACATTTAAAGTAAGGGAACCATTAACCGGGCCCTGGGCTAAAAACCAGAATCCCAGGACAAGTCCCGCGATACCTATTAGTATTCCGACGTAATTCTCTCTTGAAAAAAATTTGTTATTCATAATAAGCTTTAAAAACCGTGATAAATATAAGATAGCGTTAAAAAAATATCAAGATTTACTTTCTTTTTTCTGATTTTTCATAAGCATAAATGATGTCTTTTACCAGCTGATGCCTTACTACATCCTGTACACTGAGAGAAATGATTCCAATTCCCGGAATATGCTTCAATATTTTTTTGGCATGCTGCAGTCCAGAAGCGGATTTTGGGGGTAAGTCTTTCTGAGTTTCATCTCCGGCAACAATAACTTTACTATCAACTCCAACACGAGTGAGAAACATTTTCATTTGTGCAATTGTTGTGTTCTGGGCCTCATCAAGAATAATGAAACAGTTGTTTAAGGTCCTTCCACGCATATATGCAAGTGGTGCGATCTCTATCTTTTCTTCTTCCCGATATTTGGCTAGTAAATCCGCTGGCACTAATTCATTCAAGGCGTCAGAGATAGGAGTCATATAAGGAGCTATTTTTTCTCTTAAATCCCCCGGCAAAAACCCAAGGTATTCGCCAGATTCCACCGCTGGACGGGCCAAAACAATTTTACTGACTTTTTGTTTATTCAAAAATGATACTGCCAGGGCAACTGCGAGAAAGGTTTTTCCGGTACCAGCAGGCCCTGTGGCCAGGCATATATCTGTTTCCATGACTTTTTGGATAAAATAGGCCTGGCCTATTGTTCTTGCATGAACTGGTTTTCCATACCGGTCCCAGTGCACGGGTGTTTGCAAATAATGCTCAAAAGTACTGCTATTTTCAGAAGATGCCTGAAATAATTGTCTGAAATTTTCTATCGATTGCTCAGAAATCTCTTGTTGGTTATTAATGGCTTCTTTTAAACCATCCAATATTTTAGTTGCAAAAACAATTGGTTCTTGAGAATCGGATTGAAAAAGAAAGCCTTCTTCACAACTTAAAACCTTTAGTTTACAAACATCTTCAATTTTCAACAGGAAAGCCTCTGCCGGACCTGCCAAACGGATTTTTAAATCACCTTCAATTGGATAGAATGTTTTTATCACTTACCGAAAAAAATGGTACTGGGAAAAAGCTGAATCATTTTGAGCTTTTATCCGGAATATTGGATTTTGCATCATTTACTGATTCCGTTTTTTCTTTTAAGGATTGTTTTAGTTTTTCAAGTTCTTGTTCCAGTTTTTCCCTTTCTTTTTTCAGGGTCTTTAACTGGGCTTCAGCTGCTTCAGCTTCAATTCTCGCATCATCAATACGGCTTAATTCCTGCTTGTTTGGTTTAGATGAGCACGATGTAAAAATCAACAAACATAATAGGAAAACAGCACCAAGCAAGGCCATTTTGCGAATGAAAAAAAAGCTCTGCAAAATAATAATTCTGTGAATTTTAAGCTATTTATTGAGGTTGTTGCTTTCTGTGCAATTCTTCTCTTAGACGGTGAGCTTCCCATTCGGCGGATTCCGCATCCTGTTTGGCTTGATCAAGTTCGGTATCCTCTGCACTGGCAGCCGAACCAGCATCATCTGACGCACCCGGGCTCGCACCACCTTTGGTTTTCGCACAGGAAGTAAGTGAAAAACAAAAAATACCCAGAAAAATAATTAATACGAGCTTTTTAACAATATTCATAGATGCCTACCTTTTTAACAAAGCTAAACCTTTCGTAAATTCCCGTCAAGATGAGAATGGAAAAATGTCTATAAAAATCCCAAATTTCAGGCTTTTTTAGCAGTTCCAGATACCTGAATATGAAGTTCCTGGAGTTGTTCTGCATCTACTTCTGAGGGACAATTTTCAAGAAGAGAAATTCCTGAACTGGTTTTGGGAAAAGGAATAAAGTCTCTGATTGAGTCTCTGGATTCCAAAGTTGCAAGTACTCGATCCACTCCAAAGGCCAAACCACCATGTGGAGGAGGACCATATTGGAATGCCTCAACAAAGTATCCAAATTTTTGTTTCCATTGTTCTTCTGACATACCCAGACATTTAAAAACTTTTTGCTGCACTTCCGGGCGGTGAATTCTTATTGAGCCACCGCCGATTTCTACACCGTTAAGTACCATATCATATGCCTTAGCCAGAATATTATCAAGCTTACCCTCTTCTATTAAATGCATTTGATCATCTTGTGGTGAAGTAAAGGGATGGTGGCAAGCCGTAAACCTATCTTCGGTTTCGCTATATTCAAACATAGGGAAATCAGTAACCCAGAGATACTCATCAGGTTTGTTTTTGGTGAGTTCTTTCTTTCTGGCTATTTCGACACGAAGTTGCCCCATGGCGTTTGCAACCATCTTTTCTTTTCCGGCAATAAAGAAAAGCATATCACCTGGCTCTCCACCAATATGCTCTCTCAGCTGTTCCAGTTGTTCCGGCTTAAAAAATTTGCCAACCTGGGATTCCACACCTTCCGGTTTACAGCGCATCCAGACCAGGCCTTTAGAACCATATTTACCAACATACGCAGTGAGATCATCTATTATCTTCCTTGTAAAATCAACACAGCCTTTTGCTGCCAGACCCCTGACTACACCACCTTTTTCTACTATTTCACGAAATACTTTAAAATCACATTTTTGTGCTATTTCACTCACATCATGTATTTCAAGTCCATATCGGAGATCCGGTTTATCGCTTCCGTATTTTAACATCGCTTCACTATAGGGAATACGCCTGAAAGGAGTAACAATGTCTTTTCCCCATACCTCTCCAACAACGGATTTGAATATTTTTTCGAATTGAGCATATATGTCTTCGCACTCAACAAAAGACATTTCACAATCAATCTGAAGGAATTCAGGCTGCCGATCAGCCCGCAAATCTTCATCTCGGAAACACTTTGCTATCTGATAATATTTTTCACAACCCGCAACCATCAATAATTGCTTATAGGTTTGTGGACTCTGTGGCAAAGCATAAAACTTCCCGGGATTGAGGCGACTGGGGACCAGGAAATCTCTGGCTCCTTCCGGAGTACTTTTCATAAGTATGGGAGTTTCCACTTCCAGGAAACCGGATTCATGCAGGGCCTTCCTCCAGGCAAACAAGAAGTCGCTTTTTAGTTTAATTAAACGCTGTTGCCTTGGTCTGCGCATATCCAGATACCTGAATTTTAAGCGGACATCTTCCCCTTCCGGAGCTTCTTCTGCGTTATCATTAATTGAAATGGGAAGAGGAAGACACTTGCTAAGAATGAGGAGTTCATGAGCATAAACATCAACTGCTCCTGTATCCATTTTAGGATTAACCATACCCTCAGGACGATGCTTCACTTCACCCTTTACATGAATGACAAATTCATTCCTAAGTTTATCAGCAGCTTCATGGATCTTCGCATTAAAATCCGGATTAAAAACAACCTGAGTCTTTCCTTCCCTGTCCCGCAAGTCAGTGAAAATAACGCCCCCATGATCTCTTCGGCGATCAATCCACCCTCTGAGAGCAACCTGTTGACCGACATCCGATTCGCGCAATTGATTACAATGATGTGTTATTTGCAAAATTATCCCATTTGGTTAAATGAAAAGCAGGTTTTTTTAAATATGTAAATAATGGAAAATTAAGCAAAACAAAGCGAATTTGCCAAATTATATTCTAAAATGGTAGCTTAGGAGCCAAGCCTAAGCTTTGAGCCCCCTAAATATTGCTAGTAAAGAATCCACACCCTACCTGCCCGGCATAGCTTCAGCGATGCGGGGAGGACGTGGATTTCTATACTGGATTAAATACTGATTGTTCCAGAACAGATACTAATTAAGATCATTCAGAAAATCATCGACATTTTCATTATTAAAATCATCATCTGTCGTTTCCACATCTTCTTCTGGTAAATCAGTCTGAAAATCAGTATCGAATGATTCTGTTTCCGGCTTTGTATTTGGTCTTGATGAAGATTTTTCAGGAATTGCTGTCTTAGTCGGTTTTTTTTCTACCACTTTTCCCGGTGATTTTACAATGGCCGACATTTCCAGGTCATTTCGAACAATATAAGGAGTAATAAAAATGATAAGGTCCTTTTTAACCACTTCTTTTTTAGTATACCTGAAAAGGAACCCTAATAAAGGTATGTCCTTCAACAGGGGGATACCACTTTCAATCTCATTTTGTGATTTTGAAGTAAGTCCACCAATCACCACTGTCTGGCCATCATTTACAACAACGGTTGTACGGGCTTCTGTGGTGGAAATCCTGGGACTTTTAGAAATTGGATCGGTACTGGCAGAGCTTCGTTGAGGTTGCAAGTCAAGGATAATTCTATTCTCGTTAGTTATGTGCGGTGTAACAATCAGTTCTATACCCGCTGAAACATATTCAACAATAGAATTAAAACTCTCATCCTGCTTAAGGAAAGGGATGTTTTCACCAATAAAAATCCTGGCCTCCTTGTTATCCATGGTAGTAATTTGAGGCTTAGCCACAACTTCTCCTTTACCTTCGGAAAGCAAATATTCTACTACTCCCATAAGGCGCCCCTTAAGGAGGCCAAAAGCCATCGATAGACTTGGATTTGCCACTTTGCCACCTGTAGAGGCAACATTATAAAACTCAGAATATTTGGACGGAGTGAGTTGTGTAACAGCAGACTGACTACTGCTCGTCGCTGAAGCTGTACCGGTATTAGATGTTGGAATCTGCGCACTACCAATATTCCCACTCTGATTAATGGTCCCAATACCCTTATTAGAAACATTACCCCAGTTAAACCCCATTTCCTGAAGATCATTTGAATTCACTTCTATTATCTCCGCCTGGATATGTACCTGGAAACGCTCAACATCCAGTGTATTAATAGCTTTCTGTATAGCATCCATCCGGGTCCGCAAATCAGTAACAATGAGTGCATTGGAAGATTCTAACAATGAGATTTTACCCCGAGAGGAAAGCAGGCCTTTTACGGCTTCTTCAAGATCTTTTACTTTAGAATGTTTTAATTTGATTATTTCCCGCTCAAGCTGTTCTTCTTTTGCAATCGAATTTACTTCAGCCATGGTTTGTACATATACATATCCCGTTTCAACTGAGGAATGCAGATTGTGCATGAGACAGAGGATTCTGAGTGCCTGTTCCCAGGTTTTGTCAGAGAGGGAAAGCGACACCTTACCGGAAACAGTCGGGGACAGTACAATATCTACATTGCCAGACTTGGCCAGGGCTTTAAATGCTGAACGAATGTCAAGATTTGAAAAATAAAAGTCCCGGGTAAAACTTTCTTCACTGGGCATTTTTGCCATGGAAGTATTGATGAGTGAACTGCCGTCATCAGCAACTGTCTTTTCGCCGTAAACAAGGGCAACGCTTATAAGAAGCGCTACTATTGTGCATATGGACAGGTAACGATGTGTATTCATGGTGACATCCTTTTTATCGGGGAGACAAGTCTTAAGGTATAGGAGCGTATAACGCCATACTCAGAAATATCAAAGATACATTCTTTTTTTGTTATTTGAACAACGGTACCATTGTTTATAACATCGCCTTCTTTTACAGTCAAAGATATACCGGATTCCATACGATGTTCAAGTACGGCCAATGGACTATGAGTTTCCCATATGATACCAACAAGCTTCATTTGATCAATACGCATATTCCCTTCTTTTATGGCAAGTTCTTTGAGAGGAAGAAACGGATCACGACTTCCAAAACTCGAATAATGTACCCTTTTGGCTTTCTTCGGTTCCGATTTTTTTGTCTGTATCGTGGTACGGTTATCGTTGATAAGTTTGGCCGCCAGTTTCTTTTCCGTCATCATCCAATCTTCTTCTGCCTCGTTTCTGGTTTCTTGTTGTAATTTTTCTGCATTAGCCAAAGAAGCTTTCTGAGCTTTTAGACGCTTTTCTGCTGCCAGGCGATTTTGTTTCTCCACAGCACGCTGCTGTTTTTCTTTTTCCAATCGTTCCTGTTCCAGCTTTTTTGCTACTGCTTTTCTCTCATCTTCTTCTTGTTTCTGTTTTGCTGCCAAAGTCTCTTTTCGTTTTTCCTCCGCTTCCCGCTCTTCTTTTTCTTTTTTAAGTCGCACTTTTTCAGCTTCTTTCTCTTCGGTAATTCTTCGCTTTTCTTCCTCTTTTTGTTTTGCGGCCAACACTTCCTTTTCTTTGCGCTCTGCTTCAGCCCGCTGTTTAGCCTCTTCTTCCTGCACTTTCTTCTCTTTAGCCTCAATGACACTATTTATTTTATCTAACTGGGCCTGATTTAATCCATCACTTCGCACTATCATATCTTTCCGGATATATCCTGAATCTTTTCCTGCTACCACCAGGAACCAGTTGTTTTTTTCACTTATCCGGGTTACTTCTGTCCCAATAGCTAATTTGCCTACTACCTTAACATCAACACGAGGTTGACTCCGCAAATTCACCTCATCTCTTAAAACAATGTATTCCGCTATTTCAGGTTTTACGGTAAATGTCTTTGCTTTATCCCCGACATGTTTGGGATCAATAGTCCCTTCGGGTTGAGTATCATTATTCTTAGCAATCTGACTCGTTTGAGGAGCTAGTAACCAGTCAATAGAAGTATTACTTTGTATAGGCAACTCAAGTCGCAAAAGATTGTGGTCTGCTTTCACAGCGGGATATCTCTTTTTATCCATACCCTTGAGAGCAGAAAATTCAACCGAGAGAAAATTTCGAATCTGCCCGTTTTTTTTCCTTTTTATCTTTTTAAGAACTATCTGACTTGCATAAGGGTTATTGGCTGGTGCAGCATAGATACCCAAATCAATTTCACTTTCTGTCTCTAAAAAATTAATAGAGAATGTTTGATCTGATTTTTTAAAATGCTGAAAAAACTTTGGTATCCGGATTTCGTCCCCTTCTCCAGCGAAATAATATTCTATGTAAACCTTGTCCACATAGTCTCCCATATGTATGCGCGTAAGCCTGGCGCCATTTACGCTAGCCCAAACGAGCACGCAAAGCAATATCGGTTTATTCAATAATCCTTTCATTTTCTGGCCGTATAGGTTTTAAGTTTGAACTCAGTTAATAACAAATTACCTTCAACATCTACAAATTCTTTGTCCGTTGATTCATTCATCATTTGTGGATTTTGAACTATCTTGACCTCAGTAATTGCAGTGGGATATTTAAAGTTTGCAATAGACTCCAGAAAACGTCCAAGCCTGTGGTAGTCTGAAGAAACTTTAACCTTATAAAAATTCTCTGTATAGTATTCTTTCTCTACCGTATTGACAGGCTCAAAACTTACCGGTAACACAGAAGAGTGTCTGGCAGCACGATTGAGGTCTTTTATTCGTTTGGGAATAATATCCTTATCAGGGAACATTTCATTTAATTCTTTAAATTCTTTGTCCGCATTTTCAATTTCAGCATTTAATTGTTCCAGCCGCTGTTTCTGCAGGATAATCTTTTGTAATCTTGCCCGCTTTAAGAAAATGATCTCTTCATTTTCTTTTATGGTGACTATATAGGTATCCCATTTTTCAGTTTTAAAAGACCAACCGAGATAACCCGCTGCTCCAACGCACAAGCAGGCGAAAATCCATAATTTTCCGTTTAACGACAGGTTCTTCATGTGCTAAAATCCAGTTTTGAGTTATCAGGAGTGTCGTTGATGTTTGGAGGTGGACTAAATGCAGGGGCCCCGCCTTCTGGCATTTCTCCAGGAGGTATTTCCAAACCTTCTGGAACCTGGGGCATAATAGTGCTACCCACATCAGAAGTTAAATTGAGCTGTAGCACAAGGTTAAAAAAGAAAGCCCGTGATTTATTCAATGGATCGACTTCTATTTTTTCAAGCTGAACCTGGTTGATGGATTCAATTGCTTCAAGATCAATCATATATACTGCCACTTCTGAAAATAGATAGGTGGCACCTTTAACTCTCAACTGCGATTCATTTTCAGGGACCTGTATAATTTCGGTTAACCAGGTATTAGCTGGCATTGATTTATTGCACCCCTCCATAAGACGTACCCAAAATTTCTTGTTTTGAGTGATACTTTTCAAAGAAATGTTCTTTCCTTCTTTTTCTTGAAGCAGTTTTTCAAGGGTTGCGATACGAGCCAGAATTGGTTGATTTTCCTTGATTGCGTTATCCAGTTTTTCCAGAGTTTTTTCACTGGCTTCAATCCGATTGTCGATATACTTATTTCCAAATTGGTAACACAGCAAAGTAACCACAAGCACCAAAGTGGGTAAAACCGCTTTTATGTCCAGAAGATAGGTGTAATCCTTTCTTATCTTCCGATTTTCTACGGGTAGTAAATTTATTTCTATCAAATCACTCATAATGCTTATTA
Source organism: Fibrobacteria bacterium (assembly GCA_015232855.1). Lineage (GTDB taxonomy): Bacteria > Fibrobacterota > Fibrobacteria > UBA11236 > JADFYW01 > JADFYW01. The sequence continues at coordinate 37,562 of JADFYW010000009.1, read as the reverse complement.
AAATTTCCTGATAGCAAGTCCTGTTGCCACCATAAGACTAGTTGAAATGTTTTTTGGGATTGCAGTTACAAATTTTGATTTGTCACAGTCTATTTTGCTTAACGGGTCAGCAATTTCCACTTCGATATCATGTCGCTCAGCCAGGAGTTCTGGCAGAGTCTCGATACAGGCACCGCCTCCACATAATACCAGTTTGTCTATGCTCAAATTATTTTCCATTGATTTGAAATATTTAAATGCCATTTCAATACCCACTGATAATTCTTCAGCGGAGTTTTCTATACAATTTTCAACAAGCTCTTCATCGAAATTTTGCTGGCTTCGTCCTTTCAGGATGGATGTTGCTTCCATCGGATTGATGTCCAGTTTTTTGGCGATAGTCTGTAGAAAATAATTGCCTGCTGTTTCTACATCCCTGGTTGAATGATAAGCGCCATGCTTAATAAAAGTGAGATTGGTCACATTATCTCCGATGTTAGCAAGACAGACTACTTTATCTAAATCCTCCGGATTTGCAGAAAATAGAAATGCATTTGTCGTTGCGAATGTGTCCACATCCACATTAACAGCCTCCAGGTTTGCATCTTCAATCAATGACAAAAACGGTTGCATTTTATTTACCTTGGCCGCAACCAGTAATACTTCCATATCACCAGTCACATCATTCTTGTTCAATATCTTATAATCGAGTTGAATATCATCTACATCAAATGGACTATGCCTGCTTGCTTCCATGAGAATGAGTTCTTCATCAGATTCAATCTGAGAAGATTTAAGACGTATACGATCCGCAATAACGCCATATGACCAGGAAAGCGAGAAATTTACCTTTTTGATTTTCCGGGTAGGAGTTTTGTTTATCAAGGAAATAACAGCATTTAATAATTCATTGCGGTTTTGAATTTCACCATTTTCCATCGTGCCTTCTTTAAAAACATGGATACCCGCACTTAAAAGCAGTGGACCTGATGGCCGGTGCCGGATACAGACAATTTTTACACTATGATTGCCGATATCAAGTCCTACGCTAACGGGGTCTCCGCTCATAAGTCGTATTACATTGTCTTTAATTTTTATTGGCATGTTTTAAATACTCGTTTCAAGTTTCTTCCTGTGCAATTCAGCTGGTACATAATCAGATTTTCTTCCACTTCAAATTTATCGGTTATGTTTAAAAATGCCTTAACACAAAAAGAACAATCCTCAAAAAAATGAAATGGGGTAAAACAATATATATGGGGGCATATATGGAGAATACTACACAATATCTTGTGTAAAACTTCCAAAAATAATCTTACTTAAAGCAACATTTTTTGCATATTATTTTGCTCTCTAGCGCGCTAAATAGCACAACCAGGAAACAAAAAAGACTACTTAAAGAAAATATTTTCTGTTTTAGGAAATCAACGAAACTGAGAATCCATACGATTTTTCTCAAATACAAAGCGGATAATTTTTTCCTGAAGCTGCACTTCCATATCAGAGAATTTTAATCGATGAATGAAGGCATCATCCACACCCTTTTTTACAGGGTTTGAGCTTAAAACAACAGCCTGGGCATTTTTAACCGGTGTGCCGGGCAAATCAAAAAAGAGTTTAACCATTGAGTTTGATGGAATATTTTTACTCAGTCTTAAAGCCATACCGCCCCCACTGATATCAATAATGCGACCATCAAGTTTAAGCCCTTGGGGCAGCTCCTTTTGTATTATTTCATCTGCTGTATTTAACTCCCAAATAGAAACTCTGCAGGGTATATTTACATCCACACGAACCCAATTTCTGAGTTGCTTTCTTTGCAGATTCAGGGTGTGACTGAGAACCATCATGTTGTCCTGATTCGATATTAACCTGGATTGAAGGTGATATTCCCCATCACCAGCCCTGATGAACCATACCATTATTTCCTGATTATCGCCCATTGAAAGCGGAGTGCCCTCTGCCTGGATAGTCCAGGCCTGTTCTGTCACTTCTTTTACTCTCGCTTTTATAAAACCACTTTTTTTTCCACTTTTAATGGTAATCGGCAAGCCTGGTGTTAGTTGGCGTGTACTTACCAAAGGAGTCTCAATGGGAACCATGACAAAATCAAGTTTTTGGCGAAGATGGTAAAGTTCCTGATAGGGTAGGGATTCCTCTGGATAGTTCTGAGAAAATTCTTCAATAAACGCACTCAATGCTTTTTCATAAATACCAGGTGCCTCAAAAATAGTATCTGCCTGTTTTATATTCCCTGCATGGATAAGTCCCTTTAAAAGCTTCATATCCTCAACCCCAAGTTCACTTTTCCCGGCAAGCTCACTAAAGTTTTGCCAACTAAGACTTACCTTCTCCCGCTTTTGTTTATCGGTTTTAATAATTTCCCAAGCAACGAAACAACCAAGGATAAGTATTAATAAGGTTCCGATTACAACAATGAGAAGGGGACTGGCAGAGGGAAAGGCTTTGCTGAATATTTCAGTAACATTATTTCTCTTAGCGGTTTCAGCTGAAAAAAGTGACGATACACCGATAAAAAAAATAAAAACCGAAATAGGAAGCATGCCCAGCGTTCTTATAATCATAAATTCAAAATAACTATTTCAAAAGACTCTGCCACTTTTATTTCATGAAGCTTTTTCTCAAACAAACAGACGTAATCTTAAAAATCTTTTAAAGCCCCAACTTTTCCAGAGTTATCCAGAGTTATTCTCTATTTGAAATAGCTCCATTCTATTTAACCTTAAGAGAATCCGAAAAAATATCACTAACTAATCAATAATAAATTGCAATTGGAGATTGCTTGTTATAAGAAAGGTGTGTTAAAATAAAGATGTGAAAAAAGTTCCCGTAACAGAAATTGAAGATGGCATGCTGCTCGCCAAACCTATTTTAGGAACAGACGGTAAGATCCTTTTAGCGCCAGGTGTAGAATTAAAAGCAACAATGTCCTCCCGTCTCAGAAACTGGGGCGTGGTAATTGTAAATATTTTGGAAGAAAGGGATGATACTTCAGAGGAAAAAGAAAATAAGCTCAATAAGCTTGAAATGACCTTTGAACAAGTACTTGAGAACCCGAACATGAAATTAATATACGATGCTGTAAAGAAGCATATTATGGACAGTGAATAATGGAAGATACCCTTAAACACCTTAAGGACATTACAAATAAGTTATCGGATTTGCCGACTTTACCTACCGTTGTTTCTCAAATTACCCAGTTAATGCAGAATCCACGTACCTCTGCTGCTGAAGTAGGAGAGGCTATTACTACCGACCAGTCTCTCACTTCAAAAACACTGAAATTAGTGAATTCTGCTTTTTATGGTTTTCCGGGCCGGATAAAAACAATTACCCATGCAATTGTTATTTTAGGGTTCACTACTGTAAAAAACATTGTACTCACAGCTTCTATTTTGAATGTCATTGGAAAAACTGGTAAATCTAAAGAATTTGACCAGGAAGCATTCTGGCTCCATTCAGTTTCCACAGGAGCTATCGCAAAAGTTCTGGCTGAATTATACAAGCATAAAATTTCTGAAGAAGCATTTATCGGCGGTTTATTACATGATCTCGGAAAAGTAATTATTAACCATTGTGTTGTTGATTTGTTTGAAGAAGTTCTCATTTACAGAGATAAGCATAACTGTTTATTAAAAGACGCAGAAAAGGGAGTGTTAAAAGTTACTCACCAGGAAATAGGATCCTGGGTTGCCGAACGATGGAAGCTGCCATCAAATCTTACCGCCGTTATTCAATATCATCATAATCCCGAGCTGGCGGGTGATTATAAAGAAATCACCGGTCTGGTGCATCTGGCAGATATTTTTGCCAGGGCTCTGGGAAGTGGCTCTGGGGGGGATAACAGTATACCTATTGTGTCAGAGACTATTTGGAACGACATGAATTTTAATTCTATTGATCTGCCTAAATTCCTTGAACGGGCGGAAGATGAAATAACTAAGGCAAGTATTTTTCTTCAAGCGATTTAACGAGGAATACAACGAAGCTCATGAATAAAGAAAATCATAGAGAAGAACTGGAGCAGCTCCGGGTCACTAACAGTGATTTCCGAAAGTCGTTTGACCAGTTATTTGCTATTCAAAATCTCTCAGTTGAGATCAATGATTCAAAATCTCTGGAAGACATTCTCCAATCCTTGTTTGCCATTATCCCCCAGGTTATTGAATGTCTCTCATGCCAGGTTTATTTATTCAATGACGAAAACTTTAACCTTATCGGTGAGATTTCATATTCTGAAAATCCAGACATAGAACTCATTGACGAAGAAATTTTATACTGGTGTTGTAAAAGAGGAACCGTTACCGTACAGCCCGGTGATACTGAAGACAACGGCCAGGCCATAGCCCCCATGGTCCATGGACAAGATATTATTGGAGCGATAAGTCTTGATTTGGGAAAGTTTTACATTTCTTACTCAGAGATAACAGGTCTTGCACTTACTACAATTGCTGGCCAAACGTCTTTGGCCATTATGAACATCCAATCCCGATCCGAACTTGAAAAAAGAGCGATAACCTTAAATTCCATGAAGGAATATATCGATGGTGTTATCGCCTCTCTTTCTCATGCGGTAGTAACAATAGATCCGGACGGGAAGATTACCATTTTTAATAAGAAAGCGGAGAACTTCTTTGAAATCAGGTCCAAAATTGCAATTGGAAATAAATATTCAGTTGTTTTTCCTGATTATCTGCGTGATACATTTTCCAAGCTCTTACAACATATTCAGAATTATGAAAACCCCGAACCCGTAGAACTCACCTTTAAAACCCCGCTATATAACGAAGAAAGAACGGCCCTTTTAACCGCTTCAGTCATGCATATCTCCGAGTCCGCAAAACCCGGCATGGTATGTGTATGCCAGGATCTTGCTTTGTCCAAAGAACTAGAGCGTCTAAAAGAACTGGATAAAATGAAGGATAACTTCATTTCAATGGTTAGCCATGAATTAAAAACACCCCTTGCTTCAATACTTGCCTATTCAGAATCATTATTGGAACAGCGGTCTAATAATTTTTCTGATCAAAAAGAATACCTGCAGATAATTAATAATGAAGGACAACGTCTTGAACGTCTGGTCAACAATATTCTTGATTTAAGTAAAATCGAATCCGGAAATATGAATTATCATATTCAGCCCTTTAAGCCGGCAGAACTGGTCACTCAGTGTTTTGACATTATCAATCCCCGATGTAAAAACAAAGAACTATCCCTTGAAATTACTGTTGAAGAGGGCTTACCCGATGTAATGGGAGATTTTGAAAAAATACGGGAAGTAATGATGAACCTCCTTTCAAACGCAGTGAAGTTTACTGATAAAGAAGGAATGGTAAAACTGGGAGCTCAATCGGTTATCAATGACCCTTCGGCCCAGGGTTCAATATTTTCAAAACCAGATTATATTGAGTTTTTTGTTGAAGACAACGGGACAGGTATTAAAAAAAAGGACCTTAATAAAATTTTCAATAAGTTTTCTCGTATTGGTGATGCCGCAAGCCATTCAGAAGGTTCAGGACTTGGACTACCTGTTTCCCAAGGTATTATCGAGAGTCATGGCAACAAACTTATGGCCACATCAGAATGGGGAAAAGGTACAAAGTTTTCTTTTCAACTAAAAACGAAGGTATAAGCCTCATTTATTCAGTCTGTTCATTGGACATCTGATATTTAATTATTTTTTGACGTAACCTTTGCTCTTCCCTGTCAAAAAATGACTTTTCCAGTTTGAATTCCCTTGTCAATAAATAAACCGTTACTACTACGCTAAGCACCAGCAATAAAATACTGAAAGATATCGAATTGAGCATTACCATCTCAAATATTATACCAGCTTTGCGATCTTTTTTCAATAATTAACACAAAGTACTTAACCGGTTTACCCAAAAAAAAATTATCATGAAGAGGCAAAAAAAAGAAAAATCCATCTTTTCTATTAAAGAAATGTCATTTTTTTAACTCTTTTTTCGCTCAAACAGAAAAAAAATCGGTCTTGTATGATTATTCTTAAGAAATTAGTCAGAAATTTCGATATAATTATAACAGGCATAGAATTATTGGAACAAAATGACCCAAAATATTAAATACACTGCTTCTAACCGAAAAAAACTGGATATTGAAAACCTTCAGGATATCAAACTGCCTATTCGTCTTATTTTAGGAGATTCAAAACTTAAAATAAGGGAGCTTTTAGAATTAAAAACAGGTAAAGTAGTTGAATTAGGGCGACTTGCGGGAGAGACAGTTGATTTTGTGGTTAATAACAAGGTTATTGCCAAGGGAGAAGTCGTCATTATTGATGATAACTTTGGCGTCAGGCTGGTTACCTTGCTGACCCCCGAAGAGCGCCTGAAACTTATGTAAGTTACATCCGGTGATTTAGTTTTTTACTTTTACCCGTATGAATTTTTTTCCCATACGGTTTTTTCTCATTTCCGTCCTGTTTTTTGTCTCCTTTTCAGCTGCAGAAGAACTGTTTAAGCTGGCACTCTCAGATACGATTACAGATACCACCGCTTCCAGTGTAGATTCAACAGCAGATTCAGCTTCTGTTATTGCAGGCGATACTATTTCCTGGGAAAGTGATTTCTTTTCTTTTAATGCTCAAAAAGAAAAATTTTCTTTGTTTGATAAGGCAATACTTACCTATAAAGGTGCGACACTTCATTCCGACACTATTTTTCTGGACAATAAAAACGAAATGGTGGAAGCCTTTGGCACTCCCAGGATACGTGAAAATACCCAGCCCGAAATACTTGGATACCGTCTCCGGTATAACCACAAACGTGAAGTTGGCGAGATTTATTATGGAACCACCAGACGGGACAAACAGATGTTTAATGGTATGGAAGTGCGCAAACAGAAATCCGGTGCTATTTTCATATCACGTGGTGACTTTTCTACCTGTGATAATTTGGAAGACCAGCACTTCTTTTTTTACAGCAGGCGTATGGTACTTGAACCAGGCAAAAAAGTGCTGGCGAGGCCAGTGGTGATGAATATCAGCGGTGTACCTGTGGCTGTTGCCCCTATGCTGGTGGTGCCACTGGGTAAGGGACGGCGATCAGGTTTTACCAGGCCAAAATGGGGCGGCGACCAGGCCCAGGGTTTTTATATGCGGGATATCGGCTATTACTGGAGTATGAATGATTTTATGGATTACCAAATGACTGGTGATTTAATAGAAGGGGCAAACGGCACCTTTGACAAAACTAACCTGAGGGGCTTGTATAGATACAACAAGCGGGGAGTACTCACGGGTTCCCTGGGTGGTGATGCCTATATGAGCGAATTCAACCCGGGAAACTCCGGCTGGAAAGTAAACTTCTCTCATGATCAGAACCTCACCCCCGACGGCATACAGAAATTAACAGGAAATGGCACCTTTGTTTCAAACAGCAAGATATTAGATGAGGCATTAGACGAGAAAGAGGCCCTGGAACAAACAGCCAACGCAAGGCTTGGTTATACGAATACACTAGACTGGAACCGCGCCCGGGTGAATATTAGTACCATGCAGGATTACAACCTTACCTCCGGAAAGCGAATATGGGAATTGCCCAAAGCCAGTTTTGCTTTCACGGCGCCATTATTTCCCTATGAAGAAGACGACTACTGGGCCAACCAGGACTTAGAAGAAGAGGAAATACCCCTATATCGCAAAATTACTTATAACTATGGTGGTGATTTTAGTGTGTACACTAAAAACAACCCGGCCGCAACCTCTGGCGCTGCAGGTGATTCTATGACTTCTGTTGGTGCCAGTAATAAACTAAGCATGCAACTTAATTACCCCGTACTTCAACATATTAATGTAACACCCTCAGCAAATTTCCAACATAACTGGAACCTGCATTCCAGTATAGGTAAAGACGGATCCCCAAAAGCTGATTTTCAGCCATCTGAATTTCGTATGGGCGATAATGTGTATACATTTCAGTCAGGAGTAAGCGCCAACACCAAGCTTTATGGTATCGCAGAGCCCCGACTGGGACGGTGGGAAAAAATACGCCATGTGGTATCTCCTACTTTAGGATTTACCTGGGCACCTAAAATTCCTGAAAACAAAACCTATGTACCCCATCCTACTCTGGGGGGATCCAGAAGCCAGATAAAACAAAAAACCATAAACATGGGTATTTCCAATATTGTTGATATTAAGCTCATACCCAAAGATACATCAGGGGAGAAGACAAAGTCTGTCAGCTACAAGATATTTTCCACCAGTAGTAGCCTCAACTATAATTTTGAAGCAGAAGACCGAAAATTCTCTGATATCAGTTCCAATGTAAGCTCTGAAATTGTGAAGCACATTCCCCTTAACATTAATTTGACTCATCGGCTTTATAATGACTTCGTCACTGCCCCTCGGAAAAATGATATTATTTTCCCCAAACTGATGTCTTACAATTTCAGCTGGCGTAAAAATTTTAGCTTCTCCGGAGACTTTAATTCGGGCATGTTAAAAGAAGACATCAAAACTAAATCAAACAGGCAGTTTCAAACCAGACCCTGGTCGGCGGATATGAGTTATGGGTTCAACTACAGCGCAACCCGAAAAAGTGAAACTATTTTTCAAAAAAACCTCACGCATTCATTCTCCGGTGGTCTCAAACTTAATCCCACTCCCAAGTGGGAGTTTTCCTACAACACGGCTTATGATTTCAAGGAAGGTAAGTTTTCGAAGCACTCCATGGTATTCAACCGTGTCCTTCATTGCTGGCGCATGAACTTCAGCTGGACCCCTGTGGGTATCGGCAAGGGCTGGCGTTTTAATATCTCGGTTATAGATATACCTGATATCAAACTCGAAAGCAGCCAGACAGACTTGCAACGACGTAGAAATAAATAAAGCTGAATTAAGAGGTGCATTAGCACCGCTTCAATGAAACTTATGCCCTTTGGGTGTAATTTTTATTAAATGTTTTTAAGACCTTTTCAAAGGTCTATTATTTCCACTTATACAAGCCAAGATGGCCGGTAATAACCGAAAATACAATAATAGGATAATGTAAAAATTCCGCCCACCAGAGATTCAAAAGAGCTCTGCGACCAAATAGTTTTTTGGTGATGCGAAAAACAAATATATGATCCAGAATAAATTTTACAGCCAAAGAAAATACAAAAAGCTCCCATCGTAACAACCCGGTGATTACCAGAAAAGGACCTGCAACAACCATTACATAATACGAAAAAAGACATATCAGAAACAGCACAAACCACCGGCTCTCATAATGCAGGCCGTTGCTGGCCCACCGGGCACGCTGCAGAAGCATTTCCTTCCAGGTATTCGCCGGCTGGGTACGTACGCAAGCCTCAGGGTCAACATTGTATCTTACTTCGTAATTCCCCGATTGCTGCATCTTGTGTACCAGCATATCATCATCCCCTGACACCAGATGCTCCATACCATCAAAACCACCCGCCTCTTCATAGAGAGTCCTCCGATACGCCAGGGAAGGAGCACTGGCAAGCATGGGCTTTCCCAGAGCAAACGAAGCAGCTTCTACGCTTACATAGGCAAGAGTTTCTATCTCCTGAAATTTGGTAAGCAGGTTATCAGCCCGGGCAATGCGTTTAGAACCCTGGACAATACCAATGGGCGCAGTAAAGTTTTTTGCCATGGAAGTGAGCCAGCCCGGCTGGGGAACGCAATCGCCATCCGTTGTGATAAATATTTCGCCGGAAGCATTGTCAAAGCCCCGTTGCAGGGCCCGTTTTTTGGGAGAGGTCACATGAGGTTCGTCCTGGCCAATTTCTATAATTTTAAAATGGTTATCTACTTTGGCCATTTGTTTAAGAATTGCGCCAGTCTTATCTGTGGAGCGATCATTTACGCAAATCACTTCCCATTCCCCTTTGTAGTCCTGAACAGCTAAAGCATCCAAAGTGGCCTGAGCTCCCTTTCCTTCATTTCGCAATGGCACAATAATCGAAATAAAAGGTTTTTTTCTGCTTGTTGAGTGTTTTCGGTACAGCCTGACCGCACCAATAATCAGATAAAATAATGTTCCTGCATAAAAAAGAGACAGAGCTAGTGAAATGTAGTTGAGCATATATTCAATTTATTTGTTTCAGATTTAATTACTCGAGAGTAAGGAGTTCTCTAAATTCTGTCATTCCGGCTTGCCCGGAATCTGCTAAATGGACAAAATACTTAAAAATGCTTGATTCCGAACAAGTCGGAATGAACTTTTTTAAGTATTTTGAAAAATTCCTGACTGGCAAGTTAACTAGTATATAAAATCATAAGTTATTTTTAGGTTAAAAAGGGGGGTTTAGCGCTTAATTTCTACTTTCATTGTTTTGCCCGTTGGTTTTCCCAACCAGGCAGTCTGGCCCAATAAGGTAGAATCTGCACCCAATACAGGTCTTGGTGCTTTTTCCAGATCCAGGAGAAAAGTTATGCTATAGTCAAGGGGCTCTTGCAAAAACCCATCAACCAATTCTAACAGTTCACGGTATCGGGAACGCATAGTTGACGATGCTTGTTGCGGCAAGAATCCTTTTGCCTGGGCATAATCCAACGGTCCAATGATAATGGTAAAAGCACCTGTGTTGTCTTTAATTCTCTCGCCAAGAAAATATCCTTGTCCAAGCTTTCCGGAGATATCCCCTAATCTCATCCGTCTGGGATTTTGTATCCATCTGGATGTAAATTGGGAAATCGAAACCCGGGGAAGATCGAATACCAAAGAAATTAATTTTGCAAGGTTTTGAGCAGAGCCATTACGCTGAAAATAAAATCCTGTGAAAAAAATTTGATTCCATTCACTCATAGGTGAAGATTGGCTCTCTCCATTTTGCTTAAGTCTGAGACCCCGGCCCGAAAGTGCATATAAAGAGGAGGACACCATATCGGCGTGTCCATTACGCATAGGAAAAATCCGGCCTTTTTTCCAGGCAAGATAGAGTAGCTGATAGAGACGGTGGCTAAAGAGGTCATAAAAAGCCCGGAGCATCTGTCCCGTTTTATTGTTCTGGCATACGGGAGTAGTAAAATAAGAGGGCAAAGGAGAAGATACCCCATAAAGACCAGAAAAATCCGAAATAAGCCGGATGCATTCCCGGTGCTGTTCTATAGCTGATATATCAGAAGACGGAAAAGCAATTGAGGGGCTCGTGGAAAAACGCACAGGGCTATCGGGCTTTTGAATATCACCATAAAAATGTTCAAGCAGTGCTACTGCCTGGAAAAAACTAAACTCCCATCCCTGAGAAAAAAGTCTCTTTTTTACCGAAAGCCTCACCCATTCTCCTCTGGTAACCAGGAATGAAGATCGCCGGATGGCTCCAATTTGATATCAAGAGCAATAGCGCAATTAATAGACGCATATCCAGAAAAAAACCGATGCAAAACCTCACCCAACACATTCAATTCACCAGCATCCTCAAAGGCATTATCTTGTAGCGTAATAGAAATACGTGCTCCTCGTAACAACTGACCCTTAAGAAAGAAAGTATCTGAAGCCAGGGAAAGGCCTGTCAGCTTTTGGTTAATGCGCTTCACAGAATTTGAATGGGCCCAATCATATAATTGAAGGACATTACAAAAATTTTCTTTTTGACATAATGTTTTAAGGTTCATGCGAAAGTGCGCAATTAAACTCCATAAGTAGCCGGAAGGTTTAGGGGGATAGCAGGTTGCCGTCGGGCGCGTTATGTTCTCAAAGCGAATAAAGTCGGGAAACCCAGACACCGGATTACAAATATCTCCCTCATTAATATTTTCCCGGGGAAAGTCCGCATTAGTCGTGTAAATACCAAAAGATATCAGTTCCTCTTCCGGATGTCCGCCATTGAGCGAGACAAACGACTGATAACCGCTGTCTTTTATATGCTCCCGTCGCACAGTATAGTAAGTATCACTATTTTTTTCCGCTGGCACCCGACTCCCGGGCGCATACATTTTTCGATAGTTTATCTCCTTACCCGACTGAGGGTTAATGCTCTTTACCTCTTTAATAGCATATACTTCATCGGGATATCCTGCTTTTGCGATGACCGGATATTCAAACCGGGAATGGTCATGCCGAACAGGTTCAGCCTGACTTTCATAAACATTAATTACTGGCGTCGTATACAGCTTAAACATATCCGTCTGCACTGGTGTGTTCTCAAGAAGAGAGGCTGCAGCATCACTGAAATAAAAACAAAGACTGATTTTATTTTTGACCAGTTTACCCCTCAAATGACACCAACCCTTCATTTCCAGGAATCTGAATTTTTCTTCAAAAGAGAAAAATTCGTGCAACAGACGGCTGTTTTCGGGGCTGTTGGGAGTATTGGGAAATAAGCGTTCACTCTCAGAATATCCTGCACCAAAAAAAGCAGGTCTTGCCTTTCCGGTTAAGGGAATATCTGATGTTTCTGTTTGAATCTCTACCTCTTTGACCATCCGGTTTAACAGATAATGGAGGCGCCAGGAAATGGAACGTTCTGCATGGATAAATAGTGGCAACAAATCTGTTTCAAACAAGGCGTTTCCTGATTCTGCTTCACACAAAAAAGTAAGTACTATTCCCGTTCCTTTTTCAGAATGATGGGTCTTTCCGGCATGAACAAGGGATAGTGGGTGCACGGTTACTTCACGAGTCGTTTGAAATCGGCAAGTTCGCAGTTCCTTTCCAGTAGGATTTGAAAGAACAACCGTATGCCGGGGAATAGTGTAGCTTTTGTGTAGCATACCCGGACGAGGCTGAAATTGAAGCATAGCAAGAGATGGAACCTGTCGGAGAAATTCCGGAGCAGTATGTTCCAGCATATTTGCGGCAACATCTGAAAAGTCATCATCGAGTTGCTCCCTTATGCGCCCGGTAAGGAAGGCAAAACCTTCCAGTAATCGTTCTACATCAGGGTCCCGGTCTCCAGGAGAATTTAAGTGCAGCCGGGCAGCGCTTTCTGGGAAAGCCTCAGCAAAACGCGCGCCTTCTTTTTCAAGATAGCGCATTTCTTCATCATAATACTTTTTTGTTTTATCCATGATATACTCTTCAAAGCTACTTCGGTAAAATACCCGCTGCAATATTTTTCATAACGAAAAATAGAAATATATATAATCCCGGAATGCGGATAATTGCCCACAACCATTTATTCCATTTAGCGGCAGCATATATCGTTAAGGCTGAATGAATGAAAAGCCACCAGGGAAGCTGGGTATTAAGTGCCTCCAGCAACTGAATAGTGATTTCTTTTGTTATGGCAGGATTATACTTTGCAAAAAAGTTAATCCCTACGTATTTAATAAACCCATCCAACAAAATGAACTTTCCGAACAGATATTGACTGACGATTAAAATCAAAGCAAGAATGATATTTACCACTGCACTCTGAATTTTAAAATAAAAATCATTATTGGTTTTAAGAGAAATTCCAACAAAAACGAGAAGTAATAACAACGTTAGAACCGTGAGGTAATCTATCGAACCAAATTGAATAAGGGTAAAAATAAACTCTCCCAATCCGAGAACTATAGCCCCTAACAGAGCTTTCTTTTTGTCGGTATACGAATCAAGAATCAGAAAAGCAATAACAGGCAGTATACCGATCCATAGCATGGAATTATTCAAGTTCAATTCTCCAGGAGGTTTTTCCTTTTTATGAGAGAGACTTTGGTTGAAAATAATAAATAACTCAGGAATTAATATTTTCTTAGAAAATTTGTTTTTGCCAATTTATTGTATTAAAATTATTACTTTTATTGCGAATTATGAAGTTATTTATTAAAAATATGCTCTTGTTTTATATGGTTTGTTTTGGGTTGTTTTCTTGTGCAATTCCAGTAAAAAAATCAGATAATCAGGAAATGCAAAAACTGGTAGCCTCTATCCCTGCCAAATGGAAAGATGAAACCGCTGTAAAATTAAAAGACTCAACTCATATCTTTTTCAGTACCAGGATGCAGAAAAAAGTACTGTGCGTTCGAAATATATCATACATATATGTGGCCCAGCGAAATCCCAATCTGTTTGAGAGAATTTTTGTTAATGACTATGAAACCATTGAATATAAACCAACCATCCAGCTTTATGCTTTTTATCCGGATAACAAATCCTGGCAAGCACGTCCCATGGCCATCAAACGATTCCGGACAAAAGAAAATGAAATTTATGAATCCAATAGATGGGTGCAGTATGTAGATATACCAAAATATCAGGAAAAACTTATCCTGCGTCTGGTGGTAACGCGTTATTATTTTCGCCCGGAGTTTTATAACCAGGTCGTTATGAGGGACATGTATAATGTAGTTAACCGGAGCATAAAATTTTCCGTACCTAAAAATTACCGTATTCGATTCGGTTTTTTGAATAACGAAAAACTTGATGTAGATACGGTGATAACAGAGGACGAAAATGAGATAAATTACGAATATACTGCCAAAAATCTTCTGAAAATAGATGACTACAACAGGCTCGTAAAGCCTGAAGAATGGTATGCCAGTCTCCATATGAGTCTTCCGCCGTCCGGAGAAATTTCTTTTACCTGGAAACAGCTGGGGGACTATTACCTGGGGATGATATCTCAGGCTTTTGAACCTTCCAGGGAAATAATTGACATCGCTGCAAATATCAAATCCTCAAACAGGGATTCCATAATCAAAGAAGCTTTCCTGTTACTTCGGCAAAAAGTCAGGTACCATGCGGATGAAAAGAAAATATATGCTATCATGCCACGTCCGGCAAAGCTGATTATTAACCGGGGATACGGAGACTGCAAAGAAATGTCTTCCCTGCTTAAGGTGCTGCTTAGAGAAAAAGGAATAGAGACAAATCTGGCTCTCACCATTACCAAAAGTAATTTTCAACTCATGGAAAACTATCCAAGCCTCGGATCATTTAACCATATGCTGCTTTCTTATAAAGATTCCAAAGGTCTCACAAGATATATCGACCCAACGGTTAATTTTGGTAATCCTGCAAGCTCTTTTCTTCATATACATGGCCAAAAAGCTCTGCTGATTAAACCGGGAAATACGCATACCACTGTAATAGATGCTGGCGACAAGTTCCTTAATAAAATTATTACGCAGTCGTCAATACAGCCAGGGACCGGCACTGTAAAATGGCAGCTGTCCGGTAATATTGAACTTTTCGGTATGGCTGCGTTCAGGATATTACCCATAATAAATGACCTGAATCAAGAAGAAAAAAAGCCCTTTTTGACTGATATGCTCAAAGACTATTTCAACCTGAATACGCTCTCTTCTTCGGTAATTAAATTAACAAGTGATTATATCAAAATTCAGTATAAGGCCAATTTTAATAAGGCTTATGTCGATATGGATAAAGGTGGGTTTGTACTCGAAAGCCCCTCTCTTTTTGGCGGTCAGGTACGCTATACCACTCTGGAACGTGAAGGGCCCCGTTTTTTTGAAGCTATCGAACAGTATGATAGCTGGCAACTGCCTCCCGGTTTCACTGATTTCGAACTAACAAATATTGACCATGCTATTGCAACGGGAAAGTGGCAACAAAACAAAAATATTATTTCCCGCCAGTTTATCAACATGCGGACAAATATTCAAAATGATAACCGGGAAAGCCTGGTCTCTTATTTTAAAATTCGGAAGAAATTCTCAAATGCCCGAATATGGAAAAAATAATTATGAATAAACGACTTCTTGTTTTAGTTGCGTTATTTTCTTTCCTGTTACTTTCAGGATGTGCACCCATGTCCAAACCAAATCTTCTTACCGGTGACAAGGTTTCCAGGGCCATGCAGGACAAATGGAAATCATATGGGGCTTATTATAATGTGGATGAACTTTTTATTGAAACAAGTTACCTGACCACACCGTTGACTTCAAACCCGGTAACCCGGTATATCATTAATAAAAAAATTAAAATATTAACAAATGATGGTGCCCAGTACGGTTCACTGAAAATACCGGTTTATTCCAGGTTTATAAAGAAATTTAATGTAATTGTAAGAGATTCTAATAATATTCAAATTCCTGTTCCGGTTGCAAAATTAAAATCAATGTACAAAAAAGAAGGAAAAGTGATTATCCCCAGAGTAACCAAAGGATGTGAGATTGAAATACTAATCGAATCATCCACCCAATCACCCCTTATGTTTCTGGAACATTATTTTTCTCAACCAATACCTGTCAAACACGCAAGATTTACCTTATCTGCGCTTTCCAAATATAATTATGCATTTAATAGTTATGGTGCTATTAACCGCCATCAAAAAAAGCCTGTACCTAATAAAAAAAATCTTGACTATTACATTTGGAATAAACAACAGGTTCTTCCCCGCAGCCGGTTACGTTATCAACAAGGTATTGATGTTACCGAACCACGGGTCTCGCTTGTTATGCGTTCTTATCAGACCAGTGGTATGTACGGACAGATGGATGCAATAAATAGCTGGGAAGACTTAACAGAAGGATATAAAAACATTCTTTTGAAACAGTCCTTTTTTAAATCAACAAGTAAACTACGAAACAAAGTTGATGAAATTACCGCTCCCTTTAAATCTCAGTATGTAAAAGCTGACGCCATCTTTCATTGGGTACAGGAAAACATCAGCTATGTCCATTCCCGAATGAACCCGATAAACCCGGATAAAGTTATAAAAAATGGTAAGGGGAACCTTTGGGAAATGGCTGTTATTTTATCAGAGATGTTTAAGCATATCAAGCTAGATCCCCAAATTTATGTAACACGCCCCCATAGTTATGGCGGTTTTGATATGCACTTTATAACGCCAGCCGTCTTGTCGGTCCCACTTGTTTCTGTCACCATTTTTAATAAAGAATACCTTGTATTTCCCTATTCCCGGGGTGCAAAACTGGGTGAATATCCTTTGAATTTTTTTGATTTACCTGCTCTTTCGCTTAAAACCGGAATGCCGCGTATGTTACCTCCAAGCGCTTCCGGCCCTTCTTACAAAAAGCAACATGTTATAGTAGATCTTACTCCTGATGAGCTTGGAGATTCTGAAATTAAAATCAATCTGGAATACGGAGGTGTATTTGCTTACCAAAAACGAAATTCCTTTCTTGATATGGAGAAAAAGGATATAGCGGAGGTTTTCCAAAAATATATATCTGAATTAGGAACATCTAACCGGTTAAAGACCCATAATTTGGAAACCTTGAATGACAGAGGCAAGGCACTTAAGTCCAGTATAACGTTTAGTAATAGCCAACAGGTTATCAGCCGAAAGGGGAAAACCCAGTTTCGTCTGTCCCATATTTTTAATGCGTATTTGACGACCTATGACACTACTCGTATAACAAAAGTGTATAATGGGTTTGAAACTGATTTGGAAGAAAGTGTTGAGTTTATCCTCCCTACTGATAAAAAAGTTGATTTTGATATTTCGTGTACCGATGTATCAAACTCACTGTTTACCGTAAAATGTGAAACAAAAAACGAGGAGGGCCGTTATTTGTTTACTCGTAAACTGACCATGCACAAAGTATTGCTGGATCAGGCCCGGATGAAACGAATTGTTCCGGATATCAGATTACTTAATACCATTAATGACTCAAAACTAACACTGGAGGATATATAAATGGAAATTGAAACCTGATACACTTACGAATTGAATTCTTCCATAAATTTCTTATGTTTTGGTAAACAAACAAGTATCACACCTCTATGAGGTGAGGTTACCATAGGAAACAGGGAGGCACAAATGAAAGTAAAAACAATACTAGCCAATATTTATTTTCACCTCGCCATTTTATCAATATTATACCTCGTATCTGGCTGCACACAAAACAGCCTGGAAAATGAACGTGTGAATGATACCAGCGATGCCTCCGGCACCTTGTCACTTACTATCGTCAAACAAGAGTTGAAAGAAAAATACAGTGAAAATGCGGGCATTAACTGGGATGAGCTCTCAGGGCTCAGTAAAAAATCAGAAACAGCCTTAAGAACTATCGATTCTATGTATATATCATTGACCTCTACCGATAACACCCCCGTACAATCCTGGGGCATTAAAGGCACCAATACTACGGTTCGGGTGGATGACATTTATCCCGGTACAAACAAGCTTTTAGAGCTGTGGATATACGACAGCACCGGAGTGCTTATCTATGAAGGACAAAAAAACGGGATTGAAATAATCCAGGGGCAGGAAGCTGCGGTAACCATTAATAGTACTCCAATATTTTCAAACGTTTCTTTTGCCTTTCAGCTTGGTGCAGGTGTAGACAGCGGAGTATTTTATTTAAGCGGCTCCACAGATGTCTACAGAGCTGAGCTTGAACTGGTAGGTTCCGAATTAGGAAAATTTACCCTGGACAACCTCAAAGGGGGGTATAAATACGCAGTGAGTTGTTCTCTTTTTCTTGCAGACGGCAAGTTAAAATTTAAAGAGCTTACCACAGACTCGGTTTTGGTAGAAAAAGGAACTGCACACCATTTTGCCCTACAACTCGATAATGTGTTGGGGAAAATTTCATTAACGATAACCTTACCAGAAGACCCTGCAGTAAGTTTTGGCGTATCCTACACAAACGCTGTTAAAAGGGAACCGGACCCAACGGACATCATCTTTACAGAATTTTGTGCGGATCCCGGCACAGGTGAGGGAGAAGGAGAGTGGATAGAAATTTACAATCGTTCAATTGATACGCTGGAGCTTGACAGTTGCCGTATTGGGAAATCAACATCTACCGATGCTCCTACCACCTGGTTTCGTCTGGGCGAAGGATTACAACTACTTCCAGGTGCAGTACTGGTATTTGGGGACTCAAATGTAGCGGTTAAAGATGAGTTTATATCCAATGATAGATTTACCATTACCAATACCAAGTCTCAGCTTATGATCATCTGTAATAAAGTTACCCAGGCCAATACGGTTATTGATTCAATTGCGTATACCTCATACACATCAGATGACGCGGATTCCATCTTTATTGATGATGACATCGTCAATTCTCTGCATGTAGATGGAATCGGGAAAACTTTTAACGGAAACAACTGGTGTCAGACAGAACTAGCTGGAGACGGCTCCTTACCAAAAGCCACTCCCGGAGAAGTGTTGTCTAATTGCCCCTAGTTTCAATTCCGAATATTTCCGAATAGGTTTTAAAGCAAATTGCATCCGGATAACCAGGGATATGCTTTACCGAAAAGGAAGACAAGTCAGCAGGATGAAGAGCTATACGCGAGACCGGTAATATATTTTGAACCGAGAGTGTATACAGATTATTAACTGCCCTGGCCGCATGAAAAAGTGGAGACCCGGGTGTGGGAAAAGAAACCGGTGGCGCAAATACGGTTTTGTGGCGCAATAAATGGCTAACAGAAAATCGACTTTCCAGTATTGAAATGCCTTGTTTGCGCAAAGCTGAATGTTGCAAAGGCGTACCATACCAGGTGGGAGCGATAAACCCTTTAAAAGGAACACCTGCATCATTAAAATCAGAAACCGCCCGTTTTATAATTGCCATTTTTCCCGGTTCTTCAAGTCCACAGAGTTCCGCTTCATTTTCCGTTACAAACTTGTTTATGAATTTCCCCCGTGCATTACGATGATTCCGTATACCACAGGCAGGTTTTATGTCTTTCGCTTTAAGGCGTTTTGAGAGCTGCTCCCAGCTCAGGTGGTGGAGGCCATGGATAAATAATTCACTTCCCTGTCCGGCTTGTTCTTTAAGCCAGGTACAGAATTCTTTTTGTTCAGGAAGTGGTTTTGTATCGTGGTACCGGGGGACTATAGCAAGAGCTGTTACCGGCCTGACCTCTTCCGGCAGATTTTGCAAAAAGGATTCTATGGCCTGGTAATTGCCATTATGGATATCATGAATGGAGAGTAGGATCTTTTTTTTCAAAACAATGTTCTTCCCGGTTATTAATTAGAATCTCGTTAGTCAATGTCATTAAATTAAGTAACATCTGTCTCAAAACCAGTCATTCCAGCTTGTCTGGAATCCAAACAATAGAAACTCATAAGATAATATTGTTTTGGTTTGTTCGTTTTTTAATAATAATCGTTTCATTTATGCGATGCTTTTGATTCCGGACAAGCCGGAATGACTTGGTTTTAGCTTTTTATTCTTTGCAATACTCTTAACTTAATGACATTGTCTCATTAGTTTTTATTGAATAGTAGCCATTACAATAGATATAGATAATTCAGGAATAACGCGCAAAGATACCGGCGTTTCAAATTATTATCTTTTAATAATGCAGACAGAAAATCAGGTTCTTATTCCAGGCTCATTACTTTCCCTGGCCAAAGAAGCAATGGACAAGGCCCAAAAATCAGGAGCATTACTATCAATTGATACGTTTGAGAGTTTCATTGAAGATGGTGGTGTCCGATTTGTTTTGAGAACCATATCCAGCCTGGCCGAAAAAGCAAAGAGCAGGATCAAACTTGCCGAAAACAAAAAAAATGTCAATTCCCATTCGCCGGTGCATAATCCATTTTTACCTTATGAAGAAGATATGTTCGTGTCAGGTATCAGCAATACCCATCTTTGTCTTCTTAATAAATTCAAAGTAATAGACAATCATCTATTAATAGTTACCCGGGAATTCGAACACCAAAATACGCTGCTCAACCGAAAAGACTTTGCAGCGCTTTGGCTTTGCCTGAACGAGTTTGACGGACTGGGCTTCTATAACGGCGGAGAAATTGCCGGGGCCAGTCAGGCCCATAAACATCTACAACTCATACCTCTTGGCATGTCAGAAGAAGTATCTTCTGTACCTCTTTGCGTTCTTTTTCCTACCGATGGCTCACCGGGAGCAATGCTTCAAATTTCTTCTCTTCCTTTCAAACACTGTTTTGCATACCATGGCATTCCGTTATCAGCTATGGCAGAGGACGCTGCCGACAGGCTCTATGCTCTCTACCGTGAGATGTTACAGAAAACCCGTCTTAATAAAAAATCAGACAAAGAGGACGCCAGTCATACCGGGCCATACAATCTCCTTGTTACCAGAAAATGGATTTTCCTTGTTCCACGGTCTGTAGAATGTGTTAAAACCATCTCAGTTAATGCTCTGGGCTTTGCCGGAGGGCTGCTGGCAAAGAATAAAGAGGAAATTCAGATTATTTCAGATATCGGGCCAATGACAATCCTAAAGAAGACGGGAATAAGTCTGTAAATTTCTTTAAAATCCACGTTACTTATACTTCCTCAAGAGTCAAAGGTTTACTTCCATCCAGTCATTCTGGCTTCCACCCTCCGGAGCAGAGCTCCTGCGGAGGACGGGTGCCCAGAATCTACTGGATGGCTAAGATCGGTAAAAGCGCTTGATTCCGGAGCGCGAAGCCTACCCTTGGGGTACAACCCGGAATGACTTCTTTATGGGATTAATCAAACTTTTGACTTTCGAGATACTTCTTTCTTTAAATACTTGATGGAGATCACAAAAGTGCTCACGGATGTTGAGCCAGATCACATTTCCAGGCCATACTACTTATCCCTCCGCATATTTTGTCGATATCCTGGAATGAATAGGAGGTATCACCATGTTGAAATTAATGAAAATCCAGATATTAACAGCCGTAATTATTTTTGTGATGGGTTGTTTGGATGTTTTAAATCCCGGTGAAGAGGAAGAAAGCGCAAACCAGGTTAATTTAACAGGTAAGGTTTATGACAAAGACAGCAAACCTGTTTCAATGGCTATTGCTACTCTAAAAAAGATGGGGATTTCAGACACAACTCTTGAAGATGGCTCTTATCAGCTTATCTCTGACTTAAGTGCACCCATACAGGATGACACCCTGGTAATCACAAAAGATGGCCAGCTATTGGATATCCAGGTTATCAGCAATTTTGTGGATGACTTACCCGCTATTTATATAGTTCAGCGGGACATTTACGGTGAGTTTTTTGCTGACCCATTTGGCGAAGCGGCTGCTATTCACAAAATAGAAGCGCTCTTAATGGATGAAGCCGAAGCACCTTTAAAGACCGTAGAACTTGGGCATAATGCGGCTGCAAATGCTTTTTCAGGATTTATCTATACGAAAAAAAGTATGGGTGGCGAGAAGTATATATTGATTGTTAACATCTACAGAGCTAACGGTGAGTTAATTGGCACCAGTGAAGTAGTACCTTTTACCGATATGCTGGGAGATATTAAGGTTCCCATGTTTGAACCAAAAAACAATCTCCTTTCCATAGAAATAGACAGTATATATGCAGTTGCAGGGCATGAAACATGGATAAATGTACGAGTGCCATATTATTATCAGACGAGAATAGTACGCTGGGAATGGGATATAGGTAATAGTGGGCAATTGGTAGAAAAAGCACTTCGGGACACTTCTTTTTACGGAGCCATGATGTCTGATAATGAAGTTTTAATTCCTGTGGGTGCGACTCAATTGGAGTGCCGGGTCCGGGTGACTGATGTTGATGGTAATCAAAAAACCAGAAGTTTTGTTATCACTGCCAATAAAGACATTCCTGAGGCGAGAATACAGTTCGATATGTTCCCCATGTTATTACCGGGAATGACACAGGATTCTCTCTATGTAATATATACCGAAGACAGTTATAAACTCGTTTCTATGAGTTATCCCGGTGTATATGGAAAAATTGTACGCCAGGAGTGGAGTATAGGAAGCTTGAATAATTTTGTGGATTGTTCCACCATTGACACTGTTATTGTTATTCAAGAAGTACATGACTCTCTTCCAATCGTTTTACGCGTGACTAATGATAACGGAGAAATGGATACGGACACATTGTACATAAAGGTAAAAAAGGGAACAGCAAAACCTATGGATAGTACCTGGATAGCACCGGATACTATGATGCCTCCTTACATAACACCTCCTATGCCTGTTCCTCTACCCGTTCCTTATTCTGATAGTCAGAGTTATGATACTACTTATAAACAAGACAGTTTGTTAAGTGATGGTTGGAATCCCGTATATTCTCTTGAAGAAGATGTGATGAATCTCACTCATTTATCCCTTGGTCTTGGTCTCATGGATGTTCCTTTTCTTTTTAGAATGAGCGGAACTCCTATGCTTGAGACTTCAATCCTTACCCATAATCAGAATACCTGGAACCCGGCAACTATCGTCAATTTTCCAAATGAATACTCGAGTAAAGTGGATTTTTTCATAAGTCCTGACCATGGTATGTATGCAGCTCTTATTACAGATGAGGATACTATGGTCAATAATAATCCTTCAAAATATTATGAAGTAAAAGTACTGAAATATAATGGAGCATCCTGGAATGTGGCCGGCAACGTGAATACGGAAGCATTTTCTCATTCTACCTATCATGATTTTTTGGATATTAATATTGAGGTGGGTGGTAATGGGGTCGTTTATGTAAGTTTTTGGATAGGCTTAAAAAATATGCAAACATCCAGAGGCAGCACCCGGATGCGTGTTTACAAACTCAATGGTAATAAGCTGGAACCTATGGGAACCGAACTGTTTGCTGATACCCTTTCGGCCTATCTTTGTTTGAAGGTGGACAATAGGGACATTCCCTATATTGCCTATGCAGATGGCGCCCATGATTACCGGCTTACGGTTAAAAAGTTCAACAATACCGATTGGGAACTTGTTGGCGTCCGTGGTTTCTCCAACGGGTCTGTGGGGGACGCTAATATGACTGCTGTGATGTCCTACCCTCGTTCCGGTTTAATCGAATTGGCTTTTGACAAAGAAAATATGCCCTATATCGCTTTTATTGAAAAAGGTGTCTTAGGTGGATTACGTGTTATGCAATATATCGCAGGATGGGGCCAGGTAGGGCCCGGATATGTGGTTGACGGTTATACCTCTGATTTCGCTCTGGCTATTGGGGCAGACAATCATGTTTATCTGGCTGATGGTGAAGTAACAGTGAGGAAATATGATACCGCAAACTGGAAAACGGTAGATGCATATAAAGTTTCTCAGGGTAACGGTTCTCACGTATCCCTCGTTATTAATGAAAATAATAAAGCATTTGTAGGGTATTATGACGACATGAGCAGAAAAGTAATGGTCAAGACTAAAGAGTTGAAATAATACCCAGTACTTACCCTTTGGTTCAGGGGAAACCCTATATGCGGAAGAAAGTAGTATAGCTTTCTTCCGCAATGCGTTTTATACGCATAGTCGCCATGGTATGCCAATGACAAGTGCGAAATACGCAAGCAGCCAGGAATGACCAGTATGTAAAAATAGGCTATTTTTTAATAATGACTTATCAATATTGGATATTTTAACAAGACTGGAATATTATTTATGGTCCTTCATTTTATCCTTGTTGAACCCATCGTTCCCGAAAATGTGGGCGGCAGCGCCCGGGCGATTAAGACTATGGGCTTTGACAAATTAATTTTGATCAATTCAGACCTGCATCAGCAAGAGAAAGCTAAATGGCTGGCTTATGGAGCTAATGACATTCTGGATAACGCCAAAGTTTTCCCCAGCCTTAAAGACGCAATTCAGAAAATGGATTTTGTGATAGGAACAACGGCTAAACATCGGACCGTTAAACATAATTATCACCCCGGTCCGGAACTCAAAAAGTTTCTGCATAATAAAGAAGAGTCAATACATAATGTCGCGATTGTATTTGGCCGGGAAGATAACGGACTTCGAAACGAAGAACTGGATTTATGTGATATCATTTCCGGCATTCCTTTACATGCGCCTTACCCATCCCTTAATCTCTCTCAGGCGGTGATGTTATACGCCTGGTTTCTTTCATCTTGTTCCGGGGCCGAAGCGATAGATGCTTTTGGTCAAAATGACTTTGATGAATGTCCACCTGCAGGTGTTAGTGAGTTAAAGGGTAAAATTGCCTCACTATTCGAGCAGACCGGTAATTCATCCGATTCCCGTTTTTATAAAAAACTTGTTGAGCGAATCGTCCTGTTAAAAAGACGGGATATTAATTTACTCCACTATTTGTGTGAGATGTTGCTTGGTAACAAACGGGTGCTGTGATATTTTAACGCAAGGGATCTCACGATATCGAGGTATTAGCTAATATACCGATAGTAAAGATATGTCCGTGTCCCGCTTTACAAAATAAACACCCGGAGATAATTTCTCAGTTACAGAGAAATTCCCATTGGGCAATTTCTGTACCTGAATATTACGACCCTTTATAGAATAAAGACTAACCGGGGACTTTATCGAACGGGTACCGTTTAATCGAATAAGTCCATTATCATAAGAAGCAGAAAATCTACGCTGAGAACTATTCTTAGAAACATCTTTCGTTGATAAGACAACATCTTCCCAGGGAACATCATTGGCAGCATTATTATCCAGGCCATTTACCCAATCCCACATCATTTTAATACCGATTACATCAGGTAGGGAAACTTCTCCAGCAGGCATGGTGCCATCCAGCATTCTCATGATGGCCATTGAGCTATCTGGCCTGCCAATTTTAAATAATATTTCTGATTCAAGTGTATCATTTACCATAAAAGGAGGTATAGGACTTGAAGGATGACGAAAATATTCTAATTCAGAAACCTTTCCAGAAATAAATCGCTCCTGCATGGAAGAATGACAGTGACCACAGTTAGCCCCCAAATATGATAAGACCCTTTTATAAAGACTAGCAGCTGTATCTTTTTTCTCCTTCCAATCAACGACCATGCCTTTAGCTTGTATTTGATTTACATCAGGCACTGCAGAAAGCACTTTTTTATCTACTAATGTTTGAAGCTGATTTTCCATGTTTAACTGTTGCGTAATAAAACCATTGGGCGAACTATCCCAATGGCATTGCTCACAATCCCCTGCCAACCGGAAATAGGGAAAGGACACCTTCTCCACCGTAGTGCCTGTGGTAGTTGCATAGGGAAGATTTTTACCTTTGACATTTATTGAATACACGGTATCAACGTAGCCATAATACCCATCAATCAACATGGCGTCACTACTACCTGCGGTGTAAGAATAGTTAACTCGTGCCCATTTTTCCTGGGTGGTTCTTATTTGCATTTGGACTTCAACCTTAATTTGCGTAGAAGGGTTTCCATACTCTCTATCCATAAATATTTCCCGAATAAAAGTAGTACCTACAGGATATTGGTAGTTCAAACTATCACCCGGAATTATTGTAGTACCTGCTGGTACAGAGACGTATCTTTTTGCATACATGAGATTTTTATATTGGGGAACATTCACCTTATAAGGAACAAAAACATTTGTTTGTGCTGGATCAAAGCCTGTTTGAGACAGTAATGGAGGCAAAGTAATAAGGTCATCATACGAACCATCCCAATTGAGAAGGTCGGGGACAAGTTGGGCCAATGTATTACTCCATAATCCAATTATAAATATGATACCAATCAATGTTTTATTTATCATAAATACTCCTTTGCTTACATTTTCATGAAAACACTATTAACAATTATGTTATTAGTAGAAATTCTCACTTTGTATAAACCTGATGAAGGAAGATGGTCTAACGGAAGTTTTTCTTTGTCAAAGCCATTGAAAGTATACACTTTCTGGCCATTAATTTTAAAAAATTCAGCTCTGTATTCACCTTGTACATCAATAAATCCTGCCTTTATAACATTTCGCTGTTTTGGGGTATAGCGCTTTACAGGAGTAATTCTGCAGTCCCCATGATATTCGATTCTATACAGCCCAGTGGTTTTATCTGGTAAGTATTGCATTTGTGAATAGTTCAACAAATACAAGGCACCATCAGGACCATGCCGTAAATCCATAACATTTCCTGCTTCTTTACCTAAATCAGCATTTATGGTAGTATCAAGGAGAGAGGTCCATAAATCCGGACTGACCTTGACGAAGTCTCCCGTTGCAGAATCTATTTCAATAGCCCTTTTCCAGCCGGTATTTAAATCAGAAGAGATCATAACGCCATCAAAATGAGGTGGCAAGGATATATCTGAGGGATTTTCCCAGTTATATCGAAAAAATGTGCCACCTACTGAGCAGATATTATCACCCCATTTCGGAGCACCGTATACATAGGTACCCGGTATGGCCGGGGGAAGCGTATCAACACCCTGGTTGAAAGGTGAATTATTAACAGGTTTCAATGCATTTTTCTCATCACTTGCATTCATAGCAAAAGGATGATTATTACCATGAAAATAAGGCCAACCCTGAAAACTTGGCTCTGTAATCAGCATATGCTTTTCTGATAGACCATCAGTCGGGCAGTAATAAGCAGGATCTACTTTATGGCATTGTGCACCACATTCAGAAACAGCCGCCCAACCAGTGACAGGATCCACCGACACAGACATAGGATTTCTGAAACCTTTAGCATATATTTCTGGTCTCACCAAGGAAGTATCCGTGTATTTCTGAGACAAAGTCATCCTCCCCTCTTCTGCAAATTTTTCACTCCAAAATTCACCAAAGTTATTATCTGGAATAGTGTACGACCCATCTGATTCCGGGTGAATTCTCACGATACTTCCATACCATGAATGGGCATCACTCGAATTATCTTCGCCACTACACTCTTTGTCTGTAGTGTTATGATAAATTTCTGGAATGGCATTACAGTGGTCGTGTTCACCAATGGTCCACCAAAGGTCTCCCTTATTATCAAAAAAGAGTGAGCCCCCGTTATGGAAATATCCTCCTTTTGTTCCGCCTGCGCCAATGCGTGTATCAGGAATATCAATTATTACTTTTTCTGAGGTGAGATCAAGTTTATTGGAATCGCCTAGTACTTTAAACCGGGACAAACGATAAACACTTGGGGCCACAGGGGTCCAATAAAAATAAACCAGTCTATTGTTTTTAAAGTCCGGATCAAGGGCCATACCAATGAGACCAGCCTCATCGTTGCCAGAGGCAACCACATCGAGCCTACCAACTAATGAAAGTTTTTTGGTCCTCGCATCATAATATTTGAGTTTTCCGTATCTTTCTATAAAGTAAACGTTTACATTACCGGAATCGTCCTGATAAAAATCCATGCGCATGGGCTCTTTTAAAGAGGGATCATCTTTAAATTTAAACAAAGTCGTCATTTTAAAATCACTATCCTGAAGGTCAACACATTCCGGACGTTCAGTGCCAGAGTATTTAGGATATTGTGCGTATATGCTGTTAACGATTGTTACAAGCAATAATAATATTGTTAATGAATTGGTCATTTACACCTCGCTATAGTAGCTTTTGTTAAAAACGATTATAATAATGTTGTATAAGTAAACGATTGAATACATTATTAATATACCCTGAATATTTCCGTGGCGCTGTAACATTTTTTGCGAACAAATGTTGGTGGGGGGGTAGCTAGATCCCGTTCAATATTGAACAGGTTCAACGCAAAGGCGCAGAGAACGCAGAGGAAACGCAAAGGGTTGTATCGAGACCGTCACCTCGAGTAGGCATGAAGTGCCATATCGAGAGGCACCATAGAAGTACAACCAATAAAATCCAATCCATAATGTTGTGTTCTCGATACGCCCTCCTTCGGAGAGCTACTCGAACTGACGTATAGAGGGATATACTGCGTTCTGTATAACTAATCAGTTTTTCACAAAAATACTATAAAGTATTTTTCCGTTGCTGTGAACTCTCATTTTATAAAGACCTGATCCCGGAAGATGTGCTAATGGAAGTTTTTCTTTACCAAACCCTTTTAACGAATACACTTTTTTTCCGTTAAGTTTGAAAAACTCAGCGGTATATTCACCGTCTATATCAATATATCCAGATTTGATAATATTCCTATGATGTACAGTCCTATTATCTTTCGTTCCAACAACAGGCTTACAATCTCCATGATATTCTATTCTATACAGGCCTGTAGTTTCATCAACGGTATACTGTCTTTGTGAATAATTTAATAAATACAAGGCCCCATCAGGGCCATGCCTTAAATCCATCACATTACCCTTTCCTGTAGAGCTCACCTCTTTATTAAGCGTGGTATCAAGAAGTGTTGTCCATAAGTCCGCACTGGCTTTTATAAAAGCTCCGGTACCAGAATCTATTTCAATTGCCCTTTTCCACCCGGTGTTTAAATCAGAAGAAATCATTACACCATCAAAATGGGGTGGAAGGCTAATATCAGAAGGATTTCCCCAGTTGTAACGATAGAACGTCCCCCCTACCGAGCAAATCCAATTTCCCCATTCCGGAGGACCGTATACGTAAGTTGCAGGAGTAGCCGGCGGAAGCGTATCAACACCCTGGTTGAAGGGTGAAAGGTTAACGGGCTTTAACGGTTCTTTTTCATCTTCGACCGTAATGGCATAAGGATGGTTTTTAGCGTGAAAATAGGGCCAGCCATGAAAACCAGGTTCTGTAATTAAAATATGTTTTTCAGACAGGCCGTCAGCAGGGCAATAATGGGTTGGATCTATTTTATGGCATTGAGCACCACAATCTGATACTGCCGCCCAACCGGTAAGAGGGTCAATAGATATGGACATCGGGTTTGTAAATCCCTTCGCATATATTTCTGGCCGTACCAAAGAGGTGTCAGCATACTTTTGGGATAATGTCATTCTCCCTTCAGTAGCAAATTTCTTACTCCAATATTCCCCAAAATTATCTTTAGGAATGGAATATGAACCGTCCGGGTTCAGATGTATCCTCACGATACTGCCATACCACGAATGAGTATCACTGGAATTATCTTCTCCGCTACACTCTTTATCAGTGGTGCTATGATAGGAGGCTGGAGTAACATTACAATGATCATGCTCTCCAATGGTCCACCAAAGGTCGCCCTTTTTATCAAAAAACAGGGACCCGCCATTATGAAAAAAGCCACCTGGTTCCCCATTCACACCAATACGAGTATCCAGTATATCAACAATTACTTTTTCCGATGTTGGATCAAGTTTGTTAGAGTCTGCTGATATTTTAAAACGTGACAAGCGATACACACTTGGCGATACAGGAGTCCAATAAAAATAAACAAATCGATTGTCTTTAAAACCAGGATCCAGAGCAAAGCCTATGAGACCTGCCTCATCTGCGTCTGTAGCTACAACATCTAATTTGCCAACAACCGAAAGTTTTTTGGTGGTCGCATTAAAATATTTGATTGTTCCGTATCTTTCGATAAAGTAAATATTCACCTTTTGAGAATCGTCCTGATAAAAGTCCATACGCATGGGCTCACTTAAGGTTGAGTCATCTGAAAGAGAAAATATTTTAACCAGTCTAAAATCACTATCTTGAAGGTCGAGGCACTCCGGGTATATGGGATCAGAGTATTGAGGATACTGGGCCACCACAAGGCTAACCACCATTAAAAGAGATAAAACAGTTTTCATTACATGCTCATCACTCAGGAAGGACAACCCGAAAGCCAATTACATAGCGGATATAGTCCGGGGTTACTTTGGAACGAACAGCAGAACCTATAACTGAAGTTTCATTATTCCAGCCTCCGCCACGCATTACCCTCTCTTCTCCGACGATTGAGCCTTCAGGATTTACTTCAGAGCTAATTGCATAATAATCACGTCCATAGGTATCATTACACAATTCCCAAAGTCCGCCGGCCATGTCATACAAACCATAGGCATTAGGTAATTTCGTTGCAACAGCATGTTGTATCCCATTACTATTCGATAAATCCCAGGCGTAATCATTTGCAGAAGTACTCTCCCAATAATAATCTGTTTGAGTTCCCGCCCGGGAAGCATACTCCCATTCGGCTTCTGTCGGCAATCGGTACCCTTTTTTGGTTATATCAACAGAAAGCCCATTTAGTTGGCAAGCATTGCCAGGTATACCACTTATTGAATCATAGCTGTATACGGTATCGAACCCAACTCGTTTGCTTTTTGCATTACAATAAAGCACAGCATCAAACCAGTTGACATAATAAACACCGTAATCAGGACCAACACCTTTGTCCCAGGCCGGTGGAGAAAAATCATTATATGCTGTGTTCATTATGGTTAAGTAATCTTTCTGTGTAACTTCTGTGGTATCCATCCAAAAATTATAAGTGAAGCTTACAGTGTGAACCGGTTTTTGATCGGGTAAACCGTTATTACTGCCCATTTGAAAACTTGAGTCCTTCGCTGGTATTAAAACCATACCTGAGTCTTTTTGGACTTCAATATTAGATAGAAAAACAGTATCACCAGACACCACATTGATAGCACTGGTGTCCAAAAAGGAGGGAATGAGTGAATCGCCATCCATCAAGCGAACGGAATACTCACCCGGGGGTAGCCGGGTAGGTTCTAACCTGCCGGTTAAATCCAGGGTGATAACCCTGTTTATCTCAAAGAAATATATCGAGACATTATTTCGTCCACTGGTCTTAATAGTTCCATCAACAACACCCATCTTAGTAAGGGTAACATTGAGCGTAACCATGGTGTCTCCCGATTTAATGGTGGTATTTGAAAATGAACCGAGACTATCTCTATCATTAATTTCAATGTAGTATTGGCTGGTGTCCACAGAATCAAACTGGAAAAATCCATTGCTATCAGTATAGGTTTCTTGTTGCAGCCGCTCAGTAACCAACTCCAGAGATAATTGTATATCCTGCTGATCATGAAGAATAACAATGGCATTCTCCACAGGTTTCTGCTCTCCATCAAGCACCCTTCCTGCTACTTTAGCAGCAGGTGTTCCTGTTCCCGTCTCATCTACTGTACCCGTGAGATCAACGTTATTCGAACAAAACAACATGAAGAAGGCGGAGGCCATTAATAGGATGAGTTTCATATACGTCCCTCTCCTGCCTCTGAAATCTGTGATACCGGAAACAACAAAATATCAAGATGGCATACACGGTCCGGTGCACTCTCGTCCTTATGAACAGTGGAACGTATCTCTGAACTAAATTTCCCTATTTGTTTTTCTATTCTTTTATACCCTTCCAAAGAAACACTGATAGTCCGGGAGGTAACACTCTGAGGAAGTTTGGTATTCTGAATGATGGCCTTTTCTGCCAACTGTAAACAACGGATCTGGTAATTTTTCACCATTTCATTTTGAAGAAACGTATCCGTTGCCAGGCACTTCTCCGTGGGCTTATAAAATCCATGCTCATTTTTTGCTATAAGCTGCAATTCTTTCAACAAAACAATGGACTGTCGTGCTTGCGTTTCTTTTATATGAGGGTATACCATACGTGCCAGCGCAGCGTAATCGCCATCCTCCCCAAAGTCCTGTATTTCAAGTAAGGCACGGATTACGCCATGATACCATTCTTTGTAATAGGTGTAGGCTAATTTATCCAATTTCCGGGTGGGTGTGCGATTGAGGGAAATAAGTTGATCAAAATACAGGTCCCGTTCATCAGGGTAAACTGCCTGATTAAAATTTACCAGACAGCGAAAAAATAATGCTTCTTTCGCATCAAATTTCAATGTCCTGATAAACAGTTCGACAAAGTTGGGGGTGAGTTTCCGTTTCCTCTCTGGGCTGATGATATCATTGATATAACTTCTGGCATTGGGGATTCCCAGCAGCTTACAAAATTCTGTTTTTGTGAAGCTTTTATCTATAGCATGACGAGCCTTCTGATAATCGGCAATAAACTTTCTAAAATCATTATAAGCATAGATATTTGGAAGTGAGCTATTCTTAGGCATACAACTAATATAGCATAGATATTACTCAAAAACCGTACCATTTATTGCGAACAAATGATAGCAGAGTAATGATTTCTTTCATTTAATCAAAAATGGCAACAAATAGACTAATTTAGAAGAACTCGGCAACAGCTTTTCTTTTGAGTTGATTGAGCTGATTATTGTAATTAATCGACTCAATTGACTTATTCGACTCTCTTTTGGAAAAGAGGAAATCACCTGCTTTGCATGAATGAAGCAGATGGTAACATACTGCTTCATTCAGCTTAGGTATCATACTACTCTTCATGTTCCCGGGCGATTTCCTTAATGACCCTCTCCGAAATACTGGAAGGGATAGGTTCATATTTTTCCAGTGTTTCTTCGTACTCGCCATCACCTTTAGTCATAGAATCGAGATCAACAGAATAGTTATACATCTCTCCCTGAGGCACATGTGCACTAATGCAGGTATAGCCATCACCTAAGGGATCCATACCCAGGATTTTGCCACGGCGTTGGTTGAAGTCAGCAGAAATATCACCAACTGATGAATCCGGAATAGTGACTTTAACATTCATGATGGGTTCAAGTAAAACCGGATTGGCATCTTCAGCGGCCTTTCTAAAAGCCATACGTCCGGCCATCTGAAAAGCGAGGTCAGAAGAATCCACATTGTGATAAGAACCGTAAAACAGGCTCACTTCCAAATCAACCATGGGGAAACCAGCGACCACACCACGGGTCATGGCTTCTTGTACGCCCTTATCTACCGCAGGGATGTATTTACCCGGAATAACGCCACCACTAATATTATCAACAAAACTATAGCCCGCTCCCATTGGCTTAGGAATCAGTTCAATCTGGCAATCACCATACTGACCGTGTCCACCGGTTTGCTTTTTATATTTGCCCTGGGCCTTTACCTGTTTGCGGATAGTCTCACGATAGGGGATGAGAGGCTTAACCAGATTAATTTCAACACCAAGACGTTTACGCAAACGATCAATCATCGTATCAATGTGAAGTCTGCTGATACCGGTGATGATTCGTTCGTTAAATTCTGCTCTATGCTCTGTTACAAAACAAGGGTCTATACGATTGATAGACAAAATACCCTCAACTATTTTTTCACTGTCTTTTTCAGAACCAGCAACTACGGCTTCAGAGACAACAGGATTCGGGAAATCGATATCTTTTACTTTGATTCCGTCTTTCCCGAGAAACAACGTATGCCCAATCCCTACGGTTTTAAGCTTGGCAGTGGCTCCAATATCACCGGCACACAGCGGCCCGAGTTCAACTCTGTTTTTCCCACTAAAAGCAAAAATATGACCGATACGCTCTTTTTGTCCTGAGTTAACATCAATAAGCTCATGAGCAGGAAAGACCGTACCCTGATATACTTTGAAGAAGAAATATTCACCAACTTTAGGGTCATCAATAATTTTAAAAATATGTGCAAGAGTAGGTTCACTCTCATCTATTTTTTTGACAATTTCCTCTCCTGAATTAGTTACACAGGTAAAGCCAACTTCTTTTTCAATTGGATTGGGTGCAAGTAAAGCAAGATTCTCAACCATACGTTTCACACCAATATTACTACGAGCTGAGCCTGCAAATACAGGATAACTGTCACCTGAATTGATCCCCATTTTCAAGCCCTGCAGCAACTCTTCATCAGAGAGTGTGCCATTCTCAAGATATTTATCAAGAAGTTCTTCAGAATTTTCAGCGGCATTTTCCATCATGGTGGCACGAAGCAATTCCGCTTCCTCCTTCATATCCGCAGGGATATCGGTTTCTTCAATTTTATTACCCTTCTGTACATAGGCTTTTTGTTTAATGAGATCAACAACACCACTAAAATTTTCACATGCTCCGATGGGAATGGTTACCGGAAAGACCTTAGGTGAAAGTCCCTCTTGGAGACCCTGTAGAATGGAATCATATTCGACTCTTTCTTTTTCCAGTTTATTGACAAACAGAAAGCGGCTTTGCCCGGCAGCTGCGGCTTTACGCCAACTTTTTTTAACACTAACATCCATGCCTGATTCACCATCAACCACAATAAGAGAAGATTCACAAGTGTTAATAGCTGCAGTAACATTAGATACAAAGGCAACATAACCAGGTGTATCAATAAAATTTATTTTTGTATTTCTGGTTTCGTAATTAAAAAGAGAAGAAGAAATGGAAATCTTTTTATCCACTTCATCGGGAAGAAAGTCAAGTACTGAGCTCCCATCATCTACACTCCCTTGCCTGGAAACAGTCCCACTATTGAAAAGAATGGCTTCTCCGAGGGTAGTTTTTCCAGTTTGAGCTCCACCGATGATAGAAATATTTCTAATGTCTCCTGTTTTATATTCTTTCATAATTTCTCCTTTTAAAACCCGGATGAATTCGGCTAAATCCGGGCAAAATGCGTATTCTGCCTTGATTTTCACTAAAAACTAATAAATTTATTTTCGGTGAGCCCTTTTTTTACCTGAAGGGTATAAGAAACATCTGCTTCAAAACCAGTCATTCCTCAAAATTGGTTTTAGAATGGTTTTGTAACCATCCTACAATTGTCATTGCCCTGCTTGGCAGGGCAATCCATCCCAGGATCGATACTTTGATGGATTACCCGGTCAGGCCGGGTAATGACATGTTCACAGCATAAATTATTTTTGTTAGTGTTTTAAAAGAACCAGCTAGTCAATATCAAACTTATAGGATAACAACTTGTAGATAAGCTTAGCCGCTAGAAAATCCGATGCTTTGTTTTGGGGATTGGGACAAAGTTCAACAATATCAAAACCAAGCACATTTTTTTGCTTAAAAACGGCCTTAAGGAGCGAAAGGGTTTGATACCATAAAAGCCCTCCAGGTTCCGGAGTGCCGGTTGAAGGAAGTATGGATGGATCAAACACATCAAGATCGAGGGTAATATATACGCTTTGGTCCAAGCAGTTAATTATTTGGTCCCAATCATTATTATGAGGTTCTAAAGAATGCGCATAAAAACAGCGTTCTTCGTCCATTAATTCCTTCTCTGCTATGTCCATGCTCCTGATGCCCACTTGAACAATAGGGCAGACCTCTTTTATTCTCGCCATTACACAAGCATGGTTATACTTTGATCCAAGATACGTATCCCGTAAATCGGCATGGGCATCAAGTTGAAGGACACAGAAGGAATCGTGCTTTTCCTCAAACTGCTCATAATGGGCCTGAAATGCACCTACGCTTATTGAATGTTCCCCCCCTAAAGTGACACAAAACTTATCCCTCTTTAACTGATTGAGAACCGTTGTTTTTACCGCAGAAACCATTTCTTCCGGCTCCTTTGGCATTTGAATGGGGGGGACCGTATAAATTCCTCTTTTATAAACTTCGGTCCCTGTTTCAATATCATAATATTCCAACTGGGGAGAGGCCTCAAGGATAGCGGATGGTCCTTTATCCGCTCCTTTTATCCAGGTGCTGGTGCCATCATAGGGAGCCGGGATAATAGCCACGGCTGAGTTGTCTTCAGTGCAAAATTCTTCTGGCAGACCGCCAAAACCTGTTGTTGCCATATCTTTACCCCTGTCTTAATAAGTTTCTAAAAAAGAACGTCCCATGGAAGCGCAGAGTTCACAGAAGAAAAGACTTTAAGCAGAATGATTAAACAGAATAAGTCCGGAAAGTATCTTGGGTGAAAAGAAGGTGGACTTTTCTGGCATAACGATTTCCGGATTTTTGAGACCGGCATCAGCCACATCAATAAGCTCTTGAACAGAGACCGGGTGCAGGGCCAGAGCAATATCGAATTTAGCTTCATCTACCAGCTTTTTCATTTCCGGGATTTCAAATTCCGGATAATAATCAAAACAATTTTCATCCATTATCATATCATGGGTGACACCCAGATGGGGATAGAGCTCCTTTTCAAGAATGCTACAATCGAGTTTTCCCAACACATCCTCCGGGATTGATTTTGCATCCAGAAGAAAGGGGCCTTCACTTGAATAAATACAAAAAGAATGTTTGGGAGGGGTTTGAAACTCCGCACAGGGCTTGAGATCTAACCTATCTTTGATATCAGCAAAATTAACTTTGCCGTTCACCACCCGGTTATAGGCCTGAATCTGGGCATTTTGCACGATGTAGCCCAATGTCTGTTTCTGGTTGTTTCTGAGGGCCGCATGATAGCGATGATGACCATCTGCTATGTATAAGGGGTTCTTTGAAGTTTCGTCTTTAAGTGCCTGGCCCTCGACACTTGCCTCCGGTACCCGGTAAATTTTGGTCGCTACCTGGTGGAGGTCCGAAAAACCGTTAAAATCGGGATTAAATGCATACAGGGGAGTATAATTTTGGAGCACAGACTCCAGAACGGGGTGAATATCCGACTGGGTCAGGAAAAAGATAGGCTCAAAAGAATAACCCGTTGCCTGGGCAAGGGCGATTCTGCCCTGCACCTTTTTATCAAAGGTCTTTTCGTGACGGATAATATTGTGTTCTGCGTAATCATCTACATTTATAGCAGCCAATACCCCTGTCCGGGTATTTCCCGACCATGACTGTTCATAGACATAA
This sequence comes from Fibrobacteria bacterium, assembly GCA_015232855.1. GTDB lineage: Bacteria > Fibrobacterota > Fibrobacteria > UBA11236 > JADFYW01 > JADFYW01. The sequence goes on along the minus strand of JADFYW010000009.1, from coordinate 531 downwards.
AAACAGGGTTCGGTATCAGGCAACAGAATTTTGTTGGCGATAAACTGCTCAAAGGTAGATACCGGGTCAGAGCCCAAAGTGATGTGGAATAATGAATCAGGATTCTCTTCAAAATGGGCCTCCAGGGGGCTCCCGGGTTTGATCACATCATAAGGAGGAGTGACGAAAGAGGATAATTTCTCCGGATTGGGTCTCTGTCCCAAAAGCCCTTTAATATCTGCCATTTTTTATACCCATGCTAATAACTCAAAAAAACAAACCACAAAGAGGTTCTAAAAGCGGAAATATATAAATATTGCCTTATGAATTGATGACACCAAAAGGCTTTTTCTGGTTCCTAAATTGAGTTTTAAAAGAATCGTTACTCACCAGCTTGCCAAATCAGACATAATTTAAACGTCTCCGAAAAATTTCTGATAGCTAATTTGGTTTAACCTGTTTTTTTTCAAGTAGATACAGTTAAAAAGAAAATAATACCTTTGCGAAAACTTTGCGTTCTTCGCGCCTTTGCGGTTAAATTGGCAATCAGAT
>JADFYW010000099.1 GCA_015232855.1 Fibrobacteria bacterium | reverse complement strand
GCTATGAGCCCGGGAAGAGTCTTTCTGATCTCTTTCCTCAAGGTTTTTTAGAATTTCATCGTATTCTGCAGTAATGCCTTTTACTTGTAACTCTAACAATCTACGCTTAGCTCTTACTTCAGGAGAAGCCCATAAGAAGTATTTGAATTTAGAGTTAGGGAAAACAACAGTTCCAATGTCCCTCCCATCAAGAATAGAAGAACGCGTATTCCCGATTTTTCTTTGGAGATCAACCAATACTTCACGCACCCGGGGGATAGTACAATAATCAGAAACCTGAGCACTTACTTTTGGAGTGCGGATAGGGTAGGAGAGGTCATCACCATTCACACAGATATTGCCTTCATCAGTAAAATTAAAATCAAGTTGATTTGTAAAGTCAGCAACAGCTTTTATATCTGTAAAAGGGATATTTGCTTGTTGACACAAATAAGTTACAGCCCGGTACATGGCACCGGTATCGAGATAGAGGATATTAAGACGCTCTGCAACCCGTTTTGCCGTACTGCTCTTTCCAGAACCACTTACTCCATCAAGGGCAATCGTATAGTGATTTTCTTCGTTATTTTCAGTCATAAGTGCGGTAAACTATCAATTTTGTTGCTATTTTGCAAATGAATCTATAAGCACAAGCCCTTGATTAAATGTTATTTGATGTATTGGGAAAAGAGTTTATAACAGTTAAATATCAAACAGAAAAAAAGTCTATTTACAATGGCTCTAAATACAGGAGAAGTATGACTAAGAAACTTGTCTATTTAGTCTTGATAGTTTTAACCGGATTAACATTTAGTCAGGATGTAGGGGTTCAGGATAATGTTAATTCTTTTTTCGGTTCGATAAACAATGTAATAGGAAATTTTATGTTTTTTAAGGTGTTTAAAATACCTTTTATTGTACTTGTTTTGGCTCTTGGCGGCCTATTTTTCACTTTTAGATTTGGTTTTGTGAATATCAGGCTTTTTTTTCATTCCTTTAAAGTCATAGCCGGTAAATATGATGATCCAAATGACCAGGGTGAAATAACTCATTTTCAGGCTCTCACTTCAGCGCTTTCTGCTACGGTAGGATTAGGAAATATTGCTGGTGTTGCGGTAGCAATTTCAATTGGTGGAGCGGGTGCTGTTTTTTGGATGTGGATTACTGCCTTTTTTGGAATGAGTCTTAAATTTTCATGTTGCGCATTAGCTCAAATATACAGAAAAGTGGCACCGGATGGCCGTGTTTTAGGGGGGCCAATGGTTTATATCCAGGAAGGTTTTGAGGGTATTGGAGCTGCAGGAATCGGTAAATTTTTAGCAGGGTTATTTGCCATTTTAACCATTTTTGCCTCATTTGGAGGCGGAAATTTATTCCAGGCAAACCAGACCTTTGAACTCATAAGTGGGCAGTTTTCTTTTTTTGAGGGAAAGCCTCTGGTAATTGGAATAACACTTGCCTTTTTAGTGGGTGTTGTGATAATCGGTGGTATAAAAAGGATCGGAGACGTTACCAGTAAATTGGTTCCCACAATGTGCCTTTTTTATATAATTGTTTGCCTTATTATCATTCTTACCAATTTTTCAGAAGTACCCGCAATGTTTGCCAGCATCTTCAAGAATGCCATAGCTCCGGAATCTGCCATTGGTGGGTTCTTTGGAGTATTAGTGCAGGGTGTTCAACGTGCGAGCTTTTCAAATGAAGCTGGTATTGGATCTGCAGCCATTGCTCATTCAGCTGCAAAAACCAAAGAGCCTGTACGTGAAGGTGTTGTAGCCATGATTGGTCCCTTTATTGATACACATCTGGTATGCACCATGACCGCTCTGGCTATTTTAATCACTAACGCCCATCTTGATCCCCAGCTCGTTGGGAAAGGCGCCCAAATTACGGCAAAGGCATTCAGCTCCGTTCATTTTTCTATGCCCTATTTTTTAACTATTGCCGCCAGCATTTTCGCCTATTCTACCATGGTATCCTGGAGTTATTATGGCGAACGCGCTACCGAGTATCTGTTTGGGAGAAATCTTATTTGGACTTACAGAATCTTTTATGTATTGATCATTATTGTAGGGCCAATGTTGACTCTTCATAATGTTGTAGATTTTGCAGACCTTATGCTTCTTAGTATGGCTTTTCCTAATATCCTGGGTATGATTGTACTTTCAGGGAAACTCAAAAGGAAAATGAAGGACTATATCTCAAGGCTTGATAGCGGAGAAATTATAGAAACATCGAAAGAATTGAACTCTCCTTAGTCACCCATTGCGTTACTATGGAGGGTTCAATATGGGGTATGAAGCGGATTACTCAAGAATTTGAGTATCTGTCATGGAGTCGTAGAAAGCTGCAAAGTCGTCCTTTTCTGGTCCAGCCATCCATTTCATAGCGCTTCTGGGATGCTCATTCATTGCACCGCAAATGAGATAAGGCATATGATATCCCCAGTCAATTTTTTGTTGCATTGGGATAAGGTGTTCTTGAATTGCCTTTAAAATAGGACGCAGTTTATATTTTGGATTTTTCAGGAAAGCAATTAAAGTTTCAAGAGGGCAATTACCCGCTCCGCGTCCAATACCAAGCATTGAACCATCAAGCATATCAGCGCCATGAATGATACTTTCCACGGTGTTTGCAAATGCGAGCTGCATGTTGTTGTGACCATGAAAGCCAATAGTTTTACCGGGCATAAGATCACGATACTTTAGAGTAAGTGACTCAATTTGTTCACAATACATACTGCCAAAGCTGTCTACGACATAAATGATTGGAACTCTGGATTGTGCAAGGTCATTTAAAGCTTCTACCAAATCTCTCTCTATAACCTTTGATACTGCCATAAGATTGATAGTGACTTCGTAACCTTTATCCATACAATGATGAGCAAGGGCTATTGCAGAATCGGTTTGATGAGCATAACAGGCAACCCGCATCATGTCAATGAGACTGTCTTCTTTAGGAGGAATATCTTCATATTCAATACGGCCAATATCTGCCATTGCAGATAATTTGAGGTTAGTATTATTTTCGCCTACAATACGGGCCAGATCTTTATCATCGCAAAATTTCCAGGGGCCGTTTTCATCACGGGAATATGCAGATTTACTGCTCTTGTACCCTATTTCCATATAATCGACTCCGGAATCTACACAGGCCTGGTATACGCCCTTTACAAAATTGTCGTCAAATTGCCAGTTATTCATGAGGCCGCCATCGCGGATAGTACAATCTATGACTTTAATCGATTCTCTGAACATTTGCTTTCCTTAATCATCCTCATAAAGGATATACAGGTTAAAATTGAAAAAAGGATTTTTACCTTTTTGATGGAGCCGAAAGAGAAAACTATTCTCCAGGGTATACCAATTTATTTGCGGAAATTATACAAAAACAATCGGTATTTTCAAGTAAATGTGTATAGGGTTTGATTATTTCTGATTGTCTAACTCGAGAACAGAGAGAGTTTTAAAAAAATTATTTTCCATAATCATCATATCTCTGAAATTAGCGTTTGGCAAAGCTGGCATGCTTATGGGAATTGATTTGTTTTCAATGTCATGTAAAGACATATTATGTTTGAAATTTACACCTTTTATTTCAAATTCTGTGTATAGCACATAAGAAACACCAAGTTTTTTACCAATATCCCAAGCATTGTGAGGGTTTTCGAGGAGTGAGGTGTTATCTACTTCAAGTACAGAAATAAGCTCGCCAACTTCAACGGGGCTCATGATTTCAAAATTATCCAAAGCATAGGCATGGGTAAGAACGCGCTCAAATAGTACCTTAGCAAGGAGGGACGTCGGACTGAAATCTACCAGTGCCAGAGTTTTTTTAGGTGGAAGTTGATTGGGAGGGGTTCTTTTAAAAGATACGAACTCATTCCTGATAGACACGAAATTTGCTTCCAGTTCTTCGGTTTCCCCCCTTGAAGTAGTTGCTTTGGACCATACAATTTTGGCAGTTTCTAAGTTAAGCAGTTTAAGCGTAAGTAAACCAAGCTCCTGGTAACGGGTAACGGTCCCTAATAATACATATTTGGTTTGGAGTAACCCTCCAATCTCAAATCCGCATTGAGCATCATTACAAGGCAGATCCAGGCTCTTATTGTATTTTGCGAGCTTTTTGGACATATCGTCGACTGCCATAATATCCCAAAACCTTAAACCTGAAAAAACTTTGCGTAACCTGCGGCTGAGATTCTGTTTGGGGGTGTTTGTGTGGAGATCTACCAGATTTAATATGGCAATGGTACCATTATGTCTGGTTGAAGGCTTCGCAGGAGGTTTTGCCTGGCTGAAGTCTGCTAAAATCAATAAAGTCAGAATAATTGCTGACATGGGATGTATGGAAAAAAATCGTTTCATTAGATAGTTAAAGTAATAAATCTGGATGGGTTGCGCTATGGGATGGTAAAAAAAGACAAGCTATAAGATCTGTTTTGAAGATCCCGGAAAGAGCTCTTCGGAAACAGATATGAGATATTTGCTATGCTGATTATAAAGTTTCTGGAACTGAATGCTTGCGGGTTCATTTAACCGGTCTTCAAACCCCATTCGTTTTGCCAGTTCGTCAAGATTATCAGGCAAAACATGGCGTTGCTGCATCCCCTGAAGCTGGAGGCTGTGCTCAATTCGACGCATAAATATGTAAGCCTCAGAAAGGGCATCGTATTTATCTTGTTTTATAATGCCGGAAACCCGTAAACTTTCCAGAGAATTGAGGGTATGACCGGAAATAATACTTGGATGTTTATTGCCGAATTTTCCTTGCAGATATTGGACATAAAATTCAACGGTCCTTAACCCACCAGGTCCATGTTTAACATCCCGGTTAACATCATAACGGGAAAATTCCTTCAGGGCCTTCATGCGTACAGCGTTCATGCTTTGTTGTATAAATTCCCTGTTACTATCTGCTAAAAACAGGTTTCTCACGCTTTGAATAAGCCTGTTGCCAAGCTGCCGGTTACCAGCAATCACTCTCGCTTTGAGCCAGGATTGCAACTCCCAGCCCTGTGCTTTCGACTTGTAATAATTGATATAATATTTGTATGACCCGGAAAGCCCTCCCTGGGCACCATAAGGGCGAAGATTCGTGTCAACACGATACAGTTTACCTAAAGAAGATTGTTTTGTCAGGCAATGCATGAATTCCCGGTTAAGGTTGTTGATACTGGTGAATTCCGTATCATCCAAATCGTTTTGAGTTACAAAAATAAGATCAATATCAGAACTATAGTTAAGCTCTCTGCCTCCCTGTTTACCGAGGGCTATTATACATTGTCTGTTTGAAAGAGGAATGTCTGATTTATTTCTACTAAATAAACGGAAAACCGTATTGTATGCCCCGGTTACAATTGCATCACATAAATTTGAAATTTCATTGATGATGGAGGTAAGGGGCTCTTGATAGGCGATGTCACGAACACCAATGCGCAGGAGTTCACGCTGATTATACATACGCAAGTTATCCATGATTACATCAAAGTCTCCGGTCTCTGTTAGTGGACTGATCTCAGAGAGATAACTGTCAACTGTTTTAGAATTACTTAATGATGAATGAGTGGTTACATAATGGATAAGAAAGGGGTGCCTGATAAGAATACCAGAAATGAAATCGCCATGCCCCAGGATATTGATAAGTATTTCCAGATAGAGAGGATGAGAGAGCATTTGACGAAGTATTTCTTCATTAACTTCTGCCTGGACAAGATATTTATGAAGGTTAATAATGACGGTGTCGGGTGAAGGCGATTGCTTAATGAAACGTTGCGCCATAACCAGGTTGGCTATAAGTGCGCCTTTGTTGTTTATGCTGGACATCAGTTGTTTAAGCACATTATAAACTGAAGTCTTGTTTTTTATTTGCATCGCCGAAAGAATCCGTTCAATATCTTCTTTCGGTAAATCAGCTTGAGATAAAAGGTCGGGAAGACCTGGTTTCGAAAAAGATGGTTTTGAAAACTCAATAAACCGGGATTTGAAAAAAGTGTGAACCGTCTTAAAAACCGAATCAATATCTTCTTTTAGTTTTTCGGTATTATAACTATCTACTTTTAATACATAGCCCATACGATGGCTAAGTTGTCTGAATTCGTCATTCTCAGAGTGGGGAATGAGGAGTTTATGGGCATTGCCCCTTATAAGCCGCAGGGAATTGATTAATCTACGCAAAAATGCATAACTATTGTATAGCCTTTCGTATTCAGAAGCGCTAAGGAGGTTATTATGCAGAAGTTGTTCCATTGCATTAATGGTACTTGGAACCCTGAGGAGCGGATAATCATGTCCATACTGGAGTTGTAAGAATTGGATACCATATTCAATCTCACAGAGACCGCCGGTAGAATATTTGGCATTTATCCGGTTATCAGTAACCAGTTCTTTAAGCTGCTTTTGTCGAAGAGTAAGTGTCTTGGATATCCCTACTTTTTGTTCTCCATACAAGATGTCATCTCTTTTTGACAATACAGAATTGGTGAATTGATTATCACCGTATACCGGACGTAATTTGATGAGAGCTTGTCTTTCATAATCATGGGCCGCTCCACCTATAGAATAGTATTTGCACCAATAGGGCAGGCTGGCACTTAATTCACCCGAATTGCCATTGGGGCGTAATCGCAAATCGATTTCAAAAATACCTTCGCTTCTGGCTTTTATAGAACGTTTGAGTTCTCGTACTAATAAATTAAAGAATTCTGTATTTGAGATTTTGTTTTTATCGTTATTGGTATCGCCTGCACCTTCATAAATCAATATTAACTCTAAATCAGAGGCATAACCTAATTCCTGACCTCCGAATTTTCCGAGGGCCATAACTGCAAACCGGCATTTTTCTCCCTCAAACATGGGGGAACCATATTTAGATACCAGATCAGACCGGAGTATATGGATAGCAGTATTAATGATTACATCAGCTAAATCTGATAATTCAGAACCAAGCTGGAAAAAGGTCTTATTTGGATAAACCAAATGGAGCATGTCGATACGAAATAACTCTTTATCTTTATATTGATTGAGGATGTTAAGTTTATTCTCGGTTTCAAACATATCCGGGTGCAAGTCGGATTCTCCAAGCTCATCAGAAAGTTCCGCAAAAAGAATATCTTTTGACTTTGGCTTTTTAAGTTGTTCCAATGTTCTGAGTATGGGGAGCATACTTTCGGACTGGTTCTTTAAAAAGTCTTCCCAAATGTACTTACCACTACCGAAAGCGCTTGCCAGGGTTGAAAAAACATTTGAATTATTCAGGCTGAGCAATTCAGATAAATCAAAATTTTTACTGGTAAGACGGGTAAGAAATTTTTCAAATTGATCCATTGCAAGATCGTAATCGGAGGCAGAAGGAAGCATAAGGGTAAACTGCTTAATGAGTGCCACAACCGTTTGTAATTTACTTAATACCAATTGATTGGTTATAGGTCTGTTATGTTTATCAGTGATGAAGAGAGTGTCATCTGCCAGCTTGTCTTTTGTTTCTATCAGTATTTTGTGAATTATAATGTTGTTTAAACTGAGAGCATTTGAAAGCGAAAAGAGGAATCCGGGGACAGATGTTCCCGTAACATGTAATACGGTATATTGATCAAGAGAATGAGCATTAATATCAAGTGGGGCCAGACTTCCGGAAACAGATTGCTTTTTCGTTCCCGCGAGAAACGACCCAAAAACCTGGTGCATAATTTTTTGAGCCTGACGAGTCTTATGGCTCAATAACAGAGAAAGAAGTTCATTTAACTGTGATTCAATATCACTAACAAGGGTTTCTGCAGATTGCGGCTTTTCTGGAGGTTGATAAACACCTGTCAGGCTGTCAATAAAGTAAGCAGGTGTGTTTTTAGGATTACAGGTGAAAATACGTCCTGTGTGGATATCAAAATAATAAGAGGTTAGTACACCTGTTAAAACCGCAAAAAAACCAGGGGCATCACGTCCGATAAGATCAATTTTAAATTTTCCTGAAACATTTAAGGTTAACTTAACAAAGCAATTTTGATTCTCATTCGGCAGAATCTTTTGTGCAAATTCAATATGTTTCTTTATTGCGGGTAATGAGAAAAAGTGGAAATAATCATTATCAAGACCCTCAAGATGATTCTGAACCACCTCTTCGGGAAATCCGCTTAGTTTGGTGGCTATATCTTGTAAATGTCGGGGAAAATGATATGGGGTAAACATTTTCACTAATAATACACCATTTTACAATCTACTACAAGTTTGAATATCAAAAACACCTGAAATCCTATAGTGAGATTTCAGATGTTAAAAAAATCCTTTTGATATTAATCCCGATCGCCGCCGGCAAAAATCATCAGGAGATGAAATACTGCCTGGAAGACCATAAATACACCTGAAAAGAGCATTAAAGCACCAGGAACAGGACTATCCAGTTCATTACTATGCAACAATTCTGAAGTAGCACTTACCAAAACGATTACACCAAAGGCCCCAATGCCAGCGGCAATAGCTATTTCCAAAATAGTGAGATTCATGAAAAAGTTTAAAACAATGGCTCCAATGATAGCGAAGAATATACCTATGAAGGTCGCTCTACTCGGAGCCCATTTAAGTCCGGTGAAATAAACATACCCGGTTACACTGGCAAAAATTGCGAGGGTTATCCATGCAGCGGTGGTTACTATTTGCTGCCCTGATATCATTTGACCCACATAAAGCATGGGGGCAAGAACAATTCCTGAAACAAATCCATCCAGGAATACCGCTATCGTACCCATTATGGGATCATGGCGAAATTTCATTGCTATCATGGGAACGGCATTTAAAGCTACCATGGCCAGTATCCAACCAAAAAATCCGAAAAAGAGATTGAGGATGGCTGGAGTACTCACGCCTATTTTTCCGCCAACCATCATACCAAGAACAGCTAACGAAAGTAACAAGTAGGTTTTTCGTAAAATTTGGGCTTTATCAGCACTAATTGAAACATTTCTGCTCATCTTGTCTGAGAATGTCATTGATGAACGTCTTAATTCCATTGTATCACTCCTTTTTCAAACCATAGAATAAGATAATACATTGAGTAAACAGGGGCAAGATTAAGAAAATTTATGAACATTAATCGCTTTGTACGTCAAATTTGAGCTTGTTAAAAAGAGTGTTTAAACTATCGCCCAATATTTCTGTAAGCCTGGCCGCGCTATTTTGATTCAGATGAATTCTATCTGAATATTCCCAGGGAATTTCATTGTCGGGCTTACTGAGATCCCAGTAAATGATGCCGAGAGAATCAAGCAGATGTTGCAATTGTGCTTGGTATTTGACATATGATTCTGATTCCCGGGATATATTTTCTCCAGGAGGAAAGGGGGGTCTGAAAAAAATTAATTTGAATTTATAATTTTCGGAGAGGTTTATAATGTCGGGCAGATATCTATCAGGAGTGATGATATCTCGTGGAATATGCAAATGAGAGTTAGCGGTCCTCGAATAATTTTTTTGCATTGTTTCAAAAGCATTATCCGCCATGCCATAGGGATTTTTAGACTTTCCTGGAGATAATAAGCGGCCTAACCTTTCCCTGATTTTCCACTGGATATGTAAGCGGTTGTGATAGAGAAAAGAATGTTTGTGTAAAAAGAAATTAAAGCTGTTCAGAATACCAGGGAACCCGCCAGAAATATGTTTATAATCGGTATAATCCATTAACTCAGAAAGCGTAAGGTCAGTGGCAATACCTCTGCCTTCAAGTTTAAAGGCACTCTTTTTTGTGGGGAACGGGTATGAGCGGATTTCGAGTATAATTGCTTTGGGAAGGCCTTGTTTTAAGATCCAGTTTTTTATGATTAAATAATAATATTCGTCTCCACTCATTTCAGCAAGAGAAAGGTTAAAGGCCTGTAAATTGGTGGGGGTATTGCCAATAATACTGTTGAGTAAAACACTGTTCACGCCCGCATCAGTGAGGGAACTACCCAGAAAAACAATATGGTCACCATTATCTGGTTTGTATTTTTGTAATATCTGTTTCGCAAGGGTAGTTTTGACGGTATGACGGCTAAACCAGCTGATAAAGGCTATGCTTAGTAAAAAAAAGATTAAGAAATATTTTTTCATTTAAAATTGGAAATAAAGAAAAGCTCCGCTTTTTGTTGAGTATATAAGTGCCAGGGCAAGTGCAACACCAGACAGAGCTCCGGCTAGTCGAGGCATATGAGAAGCAAAACGTTTATGGGTGAAAGAGATAACTATCAGAACATGCCAGGACGCAAAAAGCAAAAGAGCAAACAGCATTAACATCTGGACATATCCAAGAGACCAGGGACCTTCACAGAGTTTTCTTATCATTGCCGACATTATTTCAAGATCTTTGCATCGAAACACCAGCCAGGCGAGACAATTAAGATGAAAAATAATGAGAATACGTAATATGGTAATAGGACTCCAATTGTAGGCCAAACGGTAATCTGTCGACCAGTTTAAACAACGCTCGATTGCCAGTAATATACCATGAAACATTCCCCATAACACAAAGTTCCAGCTCGCCCCGTGCCATAATCCCCCCAGCAACATGGTGGTAAAAAGACTGAAGTACATTATTGTAGCGCCTTTTTTGCTCCCACCGAGGGGGATATACAGATAATCCCGCAACCACCCGGAAAGGGATATATGCCAGCGTTGCCAAAATTCCCGAAAGCTTCTGCTGATATAGGGCAAATTGAAATTGATAGGAAGGGTATACCCAAAAAGACGTGCAATACCCCGGGCCATGTCTGTATAACCAGAAAAATCCCAATAAATTTGAAAGGCAAATCCATACATAGCAAGCAAACAGTCTAAGGAGCTGTGTTGAAGGGGAGACGTGAAAATAGGGTCAATATAGCGTGCCAGAGAATCTGCAAAGAGCACCTTTTTAATAAAGCCACGTCCAAACAGTGAAAGTCCTTCACTGATGTTTATAATAGAGAAAAGACTATTTTTCTTCAATTGAGGAAGGAATTCAGAGGCTCGTACAATTGGCCCTGCTACGAGCTGAGGAAAAAAAGCGACAAATACAAAAAAGTCCAGTGGCTTTTTCACTGGTTCCAGCTTTTTGCGGTAGATATCTATGGTATAACTCATAGATTGAAACGTATAGAACGAAATACCAACAGGCAGGATAATACGCAAATTCAATCCGAGATCCATACCAATGAGGGTTTGGAAAGAGTCTATAAAAAAATTGAAATATTTAAAAAAGCCAAGGATACCCAGATTGGTACTAAGGCTGAGGAAGAGATAGAATCTTTTAGGTAAGGTTTTTTGAGATTGATGTATTTGCTTACCGCATACTAAATCTATGACAGAAGAAATGATGATAAGAGAAAGAAACCTAATGTCCCAGGCAGCATAAAAATAATAGCTGCTGAAAAGCAATACCGGCTTCCTGAGTCGTACCGGAATAGCCCAGAATAGAAGTAAAAGACAGGAGAGAAAAAGGCTAAAATGCAATGAATTAAACAGCATGGGCATCTAAAAACGAACAATCTAATCGCTCTAATAAGTTAATTTACCTTTAACTTACGAAAAATCCAAAAAACATGTTTTCAAAAACCATAATCATGGTATAATTAAAGTTCATGAATACTAATGACTATTATACACCTTCTTTTAATTGTTTACCTGAGAGAACCATAAACTGGTTATTTGTCATGTTCTTTACTAAGGCGTTCCCTGCTTTTTGTATTGCCCTTGTGCTTTGTCAGACCTACTCATGGGGACAGCCAGTAGATAGGTTTCCTTCATTAAAAAATTATTTCATTGATGAGGATGGGCAACTTCTGCTTTTGTTCACCAAAAAAATGGATATCGATGCTCCATTAGAAGTAACACCCAAAAAGCTAAGTGTAACCACAGTCTGGAAGAGTGAAACACTGTTGGAATTAAACGGAAAAATCACAGAAAGAGCCGAACACGGTTTACTGCAACTCAAGGTTGAGGGATTGCGGGATAGAGAAGGTAATGCACCGGTTATGCCAGTGGTTGTGGGTATTAATATAGATAAGGAAGCACCCTATATAACCAGTCATAACCTCATTCTTGAAAATGGTGGGCGTCTCTTTAATAAAGAAAATATAACACTGACGATTGGTAATTTGGAAGAGGAGTCAGGTATTGCAAATTATCAACTCAAGCTTGATAGTTTACCGACCCTTGCGATAAATGATTCTGTCTTTGCGTTAGAAAAACTGAGTGATGGGACTCATCAACTTGCTGTTTGGGTCACAGATAAATCTGGTAATATCAGTGATACCGCAATAACTTCTTTTAGAACCGACCTTACTTTTCCGGCTGTTGATTCGGTATTTATCAAGCCAGGGGGGGATGCAACACTAATCAGGCTTATAGTACAGTTTTCAGAGCGGTTAGACACATCTCATACGCCTGTTATTGAATTGGATACCTATAAAACCAAGAGTGGAGGATGGCGGGATAGTCTCACTGTTGAACGGCTGGTGTATTTGAATCCCTCAGCAAAAACAGGAAAGGTAAAACTTGTATTAAAGGGTTTTTCTGATCCGGCAGGCAACAATGTAGAATGGTTTGATACCACGGTGACCGTGCCTCTTGCGCTGATGCTTAATTATGCTGACTTAATGGAAAAAAACGCAAAATGGGAACGGTCTCTCAAAATTTATCAAGCTTTGAAACTACAATACCCCATGAATACTGATGTAAGAAGACGATGTGTCTCTCTGTATCAGAAACAACTTAATTTGGCAGGCGAACAAAAGGAGTTGAAACAAATTGCAGGAATAACCCCCTATGACACTGCTGTTTTTGAACGTTTGAGTGATATTTCGCTTAAACATGGAAAGGGTGGGGGATCCAGAGTGTATCTGAACCAGTTGTTGAGATTACGGGGCCGGGCAGCGATTGAAGAAAATAAGGACTATCAACAAGAAGGTTTTGCAGGTTTCCACATATTGAGTGATAATTATTTAACTCCTAAGTCAGACATGAACCCCTATGCCGCCGCTTTTATACAAGCTGGTATTGATTTAGCTTCTCAACAAAAATATTCAGAAGCTCTTTGCGAACTTGAAAAGGCCCGGGAGTTTAATCGTGGTGATTTGGTGGATTACAATTATGCCGTTATCCTGAATGAAAGTGGAAATGAAAAAGATGTTGACCCCTTACTCGAAACGATAAAAGGGGATAACTCCAGTATCAATCAGGGAATAGCTGCAATATTGGCCTCACAGGGTAAATTTGATGAGGCTCTTTCACGTTACAGCAACATAGAAAATCATAATACGCTGGCAGAACATAAATCTAATTTAGGGGTACTGTTGTTTAAACAAGAGAAAAGGCAAAAGGGTTTTGAACTCATTAAAAAGGCTGCTTTAATATCTGATGATCCGAGGGTTACCATTAATTATGCTTATGCATTATATCTTAGCGGTAAATATACAAACGCTCTCAGCGTTTATGACCGACTGGCAGAAGCCAATGGCCAGAAATACCCTGACATCTATGTAGGCCGCGGGAAATGTTATCTTGCCTTGGGTAAAAAACCAGAAGCCATTCTTGATTTCCAGCAAGCCGTAGCAATGGCACCTTATTATGTGGACGCCGTGTTACGCATAGGAAAATTTCAAACGGAGGAAGGACAATGGGAAGCAAGTAAAAATAATCTTGAATATGTGCTTAGGTTAGATCCTGAGAGTCATGGAGCAAATAACCTGCTGGCAGGCATTTATCAGGCATTAGGAGATAAGGAGCGGGCAAATAAATCTGCACTTAAAGCATTTAAGAATAAAAAAGAACAAAATATTAAAAGCCCTGATGCACCTGCTGCTGCAGTTCTTGCTTTTCGTAATCATTCCCGGGATTCCACCAGTTCCTGGATTTCCATAGCTGCTGCTGAAGCTATATCTGCTGACATGCAGGAATATTCCTCCTACAAAATGATTGACCGTCTGCAAATAATGAAAGCAATGGAGGCGCTTGAATTTTCAAATATTATACAAGGCAATGAAGATGATAATGAAATAGATAAAAAAATTAAATCCGATATATATCCACAACTGAATAATCTGGTATCCATACAAAAAATTATTGTGGGGAGTTTTCAATTTGCAGGGCGTAACATACGTTTTGATGCCAGAATTCTTGATATGGAAAGCGGAAAAATTGAAAAATCAGCATCAGTAACCGGACCCGTAAAAGATATCGGGAAGCTGGAAAGAGAAATAGCTATGGTATTAGCGGGTTTGAAATATGCAGAAAGCCTTAACGGATTAGATGATCCCCCCTCACTGGAGGCCCAGAAAAAACTGGCAGAAGCAAGAAAGGCTCAGTCACAGGGTGATGAAAAAGCTGCACAACAATTGTCAGCAGAAGCCTTAGCTATGGATCCCAACATACTTCGCATAATGGATGAAGCGGTTTTGGTTGGGGAAGATGATGCTTCTGGAAAGTCCCTGGCTGTTTTGCCCTTCACCAATATTACGGGTGATAAAGAGTACAATTGGGTTTCTCTGGGTATTCAGGAAGCGCTTATTACTGATTTGAAAATGGCTAATCTTTATATGGTAGAACGAGCTCAGATCCAGCAAATTATGCAGGAACAGGATTTTTCGCAAAGCGATATGGTAAATGATTCAACGGGGCCAAAAATTGGAGCGTTGGTCTCTGCGGGAGTCATCATTACGGGTTCATATCAGCTTATCGATGATATCATCAAAATAAATACCCGCATGGTTTCAGTAGAAAATGGGGAGGTAAAACTCGCTACCACAATCGATGGTAAAAAAAATGATGTATTAACATTAGAAAGTAAACTCGCTTTAAAAATAATGGAAGCTCTAAAAATAAACCTTGATAATCATACCCTGTCAAGGATCGCTGATAAACCACCAATGGCGCTTAAAACTCTGAAAGACAATATGCAGAAAGAGGTAGACATGGCCAGTTTGCAGGCGATGTCAGATAAACTTACCGGTAATGTGTCTGATGATGTACGGGAAAAACTAACGGAAAAAGCCAGAAATGCATTACTCGCCCGTAAATGGGATCATCTCACCGACCTGGATGCGGTACAGGCAATTCTTGACAGCAATAATCTCAACTATGTGGTTCCCCAGGAAGTCGCAAAAATGGATCGTAATGAACGTGTTATTAAGCTTGATATAAGTGAACAGGATATGAGAGTCCTTCCCGCAGAAATAGGTCGTTTGCAAAAATTAAAAACACTTATTCTGGAAAAAAATAATTTAAAGGTTCTGCCGCCTGAAATTGGTCAGTTACAGTCATTAAAAAAACTGGAATTGGGTAGAAACCAGCTGGTAGCATTACCACCTGAGATAGGATGGATGTCGTCTCTTGAGACTCTTGAGTTGCAACGAAATAATATTGAGCAAATCCCCAAACAAATAATCAAACTCAAGAAACTGACAAACATAAATTTAAATTTTAATCGGCTGAAATCTCTGCCTGTTGAGTTTGGAAGTATGCCCCATATCAAAAGCCTCAATGCCAGCAGAAATGAAATCGCCTCCATCCCAGACCAAGTGTTGAAAATGACGGGGTTTGTGTTTTTGAGTAACAACCGCTTATGCAATCTCCCTGATAAAACCGATGCATGGATAACCAAACAATCCAAGACCGATAAGTGGAAAATGACCCAACGTTGTGAACTGGAAGAAATGTCTGTTGAATAAAAAAGTTGGTTTCTATTCATTTTCTTATAGCCAGATGCTGTTCAGGATTGTCCGTTTCAACAACCCAGTCATTCCGGTTTGCAGCCTGCCCTAGGGGTGCAAGTCGGAATGAACTGGGTTAAACCTGACTATTTTGAAAAGCAACCATCTATAAATTATACACATACATAGGTTCGATCTTAATGGATATTTTCATCTTTGGGAATGTTTCCAGAAATCTGGTTTTTACTGATTTTACAATATCATAATTTTCCTGATCACTCAGGTCTTTGTTTGTAGCAAGGTCAAAAACGATATTGCATTTTTCGGGATCTTCGCCCACAATTCTCAACTCATGGAAACTGATAATCTGTTTATTATCCACAATAATATTGCTGATAGTTTCTTTTACGCGATTGTATTGGGGGTGGTCTTTGTTGATGGGATCAAGATGAACTATTACCATTCCCCCGAATTCAGACTGAATAGCTTCTTCTATATGTTCTGAAAGCGTGTGAAGGGTGGTTACCTGTTTTTTGTCGGATACTTCGATATGCAAAGAAATGATGCAATGACTCCCATAACTATTGTAAATAATGTCATGTACACCCAAAACACCTTCATGGCTTTTAGCAATTGTCTCAATTGCATTCAGACTCTCCCTTGAAGGAGGTTCACCCAATAATGGTGTAACCGCATCTTTGGCTATAACATAAGCTGCATAAAAAATGATAAGAGACACAAACATTCCCATTATGCCATCCATATTATAAATGCCAAAACGGGAAGCAATGAGAGCTACAACGACCAAACCAGTGGAAAATACATCCGTAGTGTGATGAGCAGCATCAGCTTTAAGCGCTGCCGAATCAATGATATCTCCAAGAATATATGAGAATCGGGACAACATGTGTTTCACAATGAGCGTGGCTGTAATAATTACAATTACTGTATAAGGTACTGTTGTTGCAATGGGATTAAATATGTGGTGGAATGAGGTCCGCAATAATTCAAAACCGGTTACAAATAACAGGACAGATACCACAAGAGCAGCAATGGACTCCATGCGTCCATGTCCAAAGGGATGTTCTTTATCTGAAGGTTTTCTGGCAACTTTAAACCCTATGATAATAACAGCCGAGGTTATAGAATCAGAAAGAGTATGGACTGCATCAGCAATGAGGGAAATACTTTTTACTGATATGCCTGCCCAGAGTTTAATGGCAAACAGGACGATATTAACCAGAATACTGACCCAACCTTCAAGAGAACCATATTCTGAGCGAACTTTAAGCGATTTTATATTCTGGTGATCTTTTATAAAGAACACGACCAAAAAATTTGTAAGTCTTTTCATAATCATAGGTTGATAATATAAAAATGAATTGAGTGGCTTTGAAGGATAATATAGTCAAGATTTGCAGGAAAAAAGTCGATATAAGGTTGAGAGGAGAATGATAGATGTTACCTGAAATGGAAAATATGTATTTGGGAATCCGCTTGTATCGAAGCGAAAACCCACAAGGTTGTAATGCCGTTGTACGGGTTCTAAATCAAATAAATGGTGTAAAAGAGTTATTTGGCGTACTGTATGTGTCTTTTGAAAAAGAAATGCCTGATTTTGTCTGGATGAACAATGGTCTGACAAGTAGTCAACGTGAATACCTGGAGTTGAAAGCTCAGAT
>JADFYW010000098.1 GCA_015232855.1 Fibrobacteria bacterium | reverse complement strand
AAGGACCATACGCATATCCTTAAGGGGGTCATTTGCATTCAGGCAGGCACATACAAAGGAGTTACCTTTTAGGGCTGGCATGATATCTTCGCGGGTATAATCAAGGGTTTGTTTGTTGGAATCCAGGATGGGCCACATCATTGACATAGTACCCATGGCATTTCCACGAAGTCTTGCGCCGGAAAAGGTATTAATACAATCAGCACCAGCTTCTTCAAGCAATTGGGCCACCAGGCCGCTTCCTGCACTGGAAATCATAATAGGCTCATGGTTTTTTTTCTTTTCCTGCAATTTTGCAAGAATTGATTCAGTGGTTATTCTTTGTGTTATCATAATTTACCCTCGTTGTAGTTTGAGTTTTAAAAAGTCACAGTTTAAGATTGAAAAAAAATACTAATAATTAATCGATATTCTAGGTATAATTTCCTCAATTTCCGTAAGAGATTCAGCAAAACGGTTTTTCAAAAGTTTCCTGTAAGCATTCTTATTTCTATAATTGCTTTTAGATGTTGAAAAAACCTGACTGGATAAAAACAACCCTTTTGGCAGGCCCAAAACGGAAATTTGTGGATAACATCCTGAAAGATGCCGGTTTACATACGGTGTGCCAGGAAGCTTCCTGTCCCAATATGTGTGAGTGTTATAGCAAAAAAACCGCGACATTTCTTATCATGGGTAACAGGTGTACCAGAAACTGTGCTTTTTGTAATGTGCACTCGGGAAAACCCTTAGCTCCTGACCCGGCAGAACCTGCAAAAGTGGCTGATGCTATAAAAAAGCTTGGGCTTAAACATGCTGTTATAACTTCAGTAACCCGGGATGACCTTGAGGATGGGGGAGCGTCTTGTTTTGCCCAGACAATTACTCTTGTTAGAAAAAACACACCCGGTGTTATTATTGAAGTGCTGATACCAGATTTTAAAGGTGAAGAGGGTGCGCTTGTCAGTGTGCTTAAGGCTGGTCCTCATGTCTTGAACCATAATATTGAGACCATCCTGCGCCTTTATCCCCAGGTTCGTCCTACTGCGGACTATGGGCGTTCTCTTAAACTTTTGCTGCGTTCCAAATCCCTTTACCCTTCTGTGAATACAAAATCAGGACTCATGGTCGGTATGGGAGAATCAGAAGAGGAGGTATTGGAGACGCTTGGTGATTTACGAATGTCGGGCTGTGATTATCTAACCATTGGCCAGTATCTCACTCCTTCCCGGGAACATTATCCGGTTAAGGAATATGTCCATCCATCGATTTTTGAAAGGTACCGCAAAAGAGGGCTTGAAATGGGATTTAAAAATGTTGCTTCAGCTCCCCTGGTAAGGAGTTCTTATCAGGCGGAAGCATTATTTATTGAATAGATGTCCGGGAGTTTGAAAGTCAGTTCTTTTTCCGATATTTCAGACGGTATTGGCTCGGGACAATACCAATGCAACTTTTAAATTGTCTGGTAAATGTGCTTTGATCATAAAAACCCATGGCCTGGGAAATTTCAAAAATAGAGCGGTTACTTCCGGTGAGTTCTTTACAAGCTGCTTTAATGCGCATATTAATGATAAAACGGATTGGTGAAATTTGAAGCATATTTTTGAATTTATTTTCAAATTGGCTTACTGAGTAACCAGACATTTTGGCCAACTCTTTAATTTCGATATTTTTGTTGAAATTGTTGTATATATACCCAACGATACCCGATAATTCTATGCCTGTATAATCAAGAATTTGCTCGTTATCGATCACTCGGGTGGTGCCGGTTATACCTATGATTTTATTGTTTTTTCCATAGAGAGGAATCTTGTTCGTGGAATACCAGTCGACTTTGCCCTCAGAATTGGGGAGTATTTCTATACGATTCCGAATGATTTTATTTCCTGAGATGATAGCTTCATCATCTTGTCTAATCTTATGGCTTACCTCTTGAGGGAAAAAATAGTCGTCTCCTTTTCCGGCAAGTTCTTCCTGGGATTTACAACCGAACAAATTGAGTACGGTTGTATTAGCAAAAACAAACTCAAAATCAGCATTTTTTATCCAAAAACAAATATGGGGCATGCTATTGAACAGTAATTCCAGGTTTTCATGATTCCTCATCTGTGAAAAGAAATCGGTTTTGATTTTCTGGCTTTGGGAAGAATTCATTGACTATACTGCTTAGTATGGTGGCTAGTCGCCATTGAAATATTTTCTGCGATAATCTTTGGGAGATAATTTCATATGATTTCTGAACTGTTTGGAAAAATAACTTTGATTACAAAATCCGGTTTCATAGGCAATATGTTTTATACTTTCTCTGCTGTTCACCAATTTTTTGCATGCCATCCTGATGCGTACCGCATTAATAAATTTTTCGGGAGTAAGCTGCATGGTCTGCTTAAAACGCCGTTCAAATTGACTGAGGGAATAACCGGTTAAGGTTGCCAGATGACTTATTTCAATGTGGTTCATATAATTTTTACTGACGTAATTTAATACTTTTGCCATATCAGCATGTGGGTGACTGCTGATATCGGCCTTTTTCATTATTTTAGTAAAACCTGCAGTACCGATTATGGTATTTGACTTGGAATAAACAGGAATTTTAAATGTTGAGTACCAGTCTACCGTACCATCTTCACTGGGAAGTAATTCAATACGGTTTTCGATGGGTTGACCGGTTTCAAGTATGTACTCATCGTCTTTCCTGAAATTATCGGCCAGATCTTTATGGAAAAAATCATAGTCTGTCTTACCTATAATTTCAGATTCATTTGCACAGCCGCAGGTTTCTGCCACGGCCTGATTTCCAATTACAAATTTAAACTCGGTATCTTTAACCCAGAAAAGAAGATGGGGTATATATTCAAAAAGCTGCTCTATACCGGCCTGGCTTTGGAGCATAGTATAAAAGGCTTCCTGGATGATATTTTTTGGCATATATATTACAGATTATTTTGTAAAATTATTTCCTAAAAAGAAAAAATAGAAAAAAAGAACTTTCCTATGGATAGTATATGAAATAAAACCTTTGAAATTTTCGTGTACTTGAAAGTGATGGGATGGTTTTTCCTCCCTCGCCAATTGGAGAAAATCTATAAATTTCGGAGTGATTGGATTCGAACCAACGGCCTCAGCGTCCCGAACGCTGCACTCTACCAGCTGAGCTACACTCCGATTATCCCCCGATAATGTAGCTTTTTGGAAGCAAAATTTAAAATTTGTTGCTGAAGAGAGGGGGATTCTGGCATTGGGCCCTGGATTGGGAGAGTTAACCAAATAACGACTAAAGGCAAATTACTCATTATTTTCCTTCGAGTTCCTGGAGTTCGAGCTTGGCCTCGCTGTAATATTTGCCAGCTCCAGAGGAGAGATATTTTTTGAAATTCTTTTTCGCACTTTTTTTGTCTTCCACATAGTATTTGTTAATAATTCCCAGTGCCATATACATTTCTGGTGTGGCAGTATTATTATCAATTGCATTCTGCAGGGTTCCTCTGGCCTCAGAAAAGAGATTAAGCGCACCCTGAACCCGAAATAATTTACGGCTTATATCATCCCTATCCGGATTAATCTGAAGGGCCTGGCGCCATTGCAGCATAGCTTCCTGGTACATGCCCCGGTTTCCAAATAAACATCCGAGTTCCCAAAAAAGGGCATCTGTTTTATGCTCTTGTAATTTGGCCGTGATGTTTCTTCTTTCGGATTCAAATTCAGAGAATACACCCGATTGGTAGTTATGCTTTAAAGTATAATGAAAATATTTGTTCCAAAGTACTTTGGTTACTTCTTCCCTGATTACAGGCCTGTCAAAATCCACTCCTGCATCCAGTTTCATATAGCGCAAATAATACCGGAGTGCCTTTGCGGTATCCTTTTGGTAAAAAAGTTGCAGGGTTCCCATGTGTTTTAGTATTGCAAGATTTTTCGGTTCTCTCTGAAGGGCTCTGGTAAAAGAAGAATCAGCTGACTGGTAGTGCTTTTTATCTATTTGAATAGAACCGAGGAAGCTTAATAATTCCACATTATCAGGTTTATAAAGGAGAGCTTTCCTGAAATATTTTTCAGCATTGGCAAGCTCTCGCCTTTCCTGATACAGGATTCCAAGCCATTTACAAATATCAGGATTATGGGGATCTTGTGTAAGGGCCTTTTTTAAATCTGTTAGAGCAGCATTCCCCTCTTTAGATACATAATAATTACGAAGTTTTTTAATATCATCATTCCAATTTCTGGAAGTGAGATGCTTTTTCCAGTTATTTTTGTATCCTATTTGTCGGATGCGGGATATGCGAGCTATGGCCCGGTTCAGATAAGTATTTGCTTCAGAATTACCCTGCTGGATTTCTTTGGTTAAAAGTGAATTTACAACATTATAATTACCTTTTTTAAGGAGTGCTTTAACATCTTTTTTGCCGGGTTTTATAGTTCCTTTCAGGATAAAAAAAGTGCCGAGAAGAGAAAGGCCGAAAAAAAGAATGATAATGCCAATAAGCCAAAGGGAGCCTGATACTCCTTTTGAAGTCTTATTACTCCTTGATGATAATGACAACGATTCCATAGTGGGAGTCGAGGATGTTGTTTGAGAGTCTGTGGTTTCACTCTCCTGGTGTAAAGATTCGGGTAGCAAAGGCCTGCATTGAACCACATAGCCTAAATTGGAAAAAGATTCTGCAAGATTATTTGCTGCCTCC
Organism: Fibrobacteria bacterium; assembly: GCA_015232855.1. Lineage (GTDB taxonomy): Bacteria > Fibrobacterota > Fibrobacteria > UBA11236 > JADFYW01 > JADFYW01. The sequence goes on along the minus strand of JADFYW010000098.1, from coordinate 13,098 downwards.
TGAGATGCGGTGTTAACAATAGTGTGTGGGAGATTTGTTATCCAGAATTGTGCATCATCTCTGGTACCACCTCCTATTTTTATCAAGAGAGAGACCGCTTCTTCCTGCCTGGCTTCCGGGCCGACAGATTCCAGGATTATTTTATACCGTGAAGGCATATGTTTATTCTAAATCAGCTTTTCTAAAAATATTGACATCTTGCAGGGGGATGCTAATGTCGCCGTTTTCATCTTTACCCAAGATGGTGTTTTGTATATGTACAAAAGATTTGGTTGTGTCATTGCTGGAAATTCTTGGTTTAATCTGGGTCCCGTCGGTCAAGAGGATATTTGCATGATAGTACAACTTGCCATCTTTAAAAAAGGTTTGTGAAGGGTCCAGTACCAGTTTCGAAATACTTTTTATTGGAATGTATCGTACCGCTTCTCCATCGAGAATTTCAATTGATTTGCCATCTTTAAGCTTAATATCCTGTACCTGGAACGTCATACCGGTTCTGTCCACAATGACGAAGGATGATGAACATGCTGTAAGCAACAAAGTGGTAACGATGAAATTTATTCCAACATTTATGTACTTATTCATCTATAATTACCTCTCGTTCAAAATATATACATACTGACTCTAATAATTTATCTGGTTCAGCTTTCACAAAGAGCCAGCCTTGATCCCAATGTTTTTTGACTTCTTTTTCAATATGATCAACAATTTTTTCAGGTCTTACCTGCAAAGGAAGATTAATAACTGATTGTTTTAATTCTTTCATAATTTAACAGTATAGTGCAAGCTTTTCTGTCACAATTCAGATATGAAAACGAAATCCAATGGCGCCATCTATGGCAAAAGAGGGCGCTGGTATAAAATTAAGATAAGGCCCGAGCTCAAAGAATACATCGAAGGTTTCGCCATATATATAGCTCACTCCTAAGGGCACTCTGGCTCCGAAGAAAAAATTATCATCAAAAACTTCGTTGTTAATTGCCTGCAGGCGTGCTCCGAGTCCCCAGTAAAGTGGAAGTTTTCCGCCTTCCACTTTAAATTTGAAAAACTCGTGCATGAGAAAATCAGAATGAAAATAGAGCTGGTTCGTGTGTTCTCCCAGGGAAAAACTAAAAGCTGCGTCAATGGCCTTATCACCGTCAATCCAGAATTTACCACAAAAGCCAGTCGGTCCTAACAGGCTGATGCCTAGTTGTACATGGGAAGGTTGTGAATATGTTTGAAAGAAGAATAAAAAAAGACTCATAACCAGAATTTTGCGAACCATGCTACCTCCGGAATAAAAAAATAAAATGCTCTCCAGGCTGAGCTGAAAATAAAAAAATGGAAACAGAAAAGAAAATGAAAAAGCGGGGGAAAGGCGGGGTTCAGGCAATCCCGAAAGAAGCTTCTCTTGCGGCTTTTTCCATAATATCGAATTTACGCATAATTAAGCTGTTGGTCGCCTTCATTTCTGAAATAAATGGAGACGACGTATTATCTTCAATCCGGGAAGAAAATTTGAAAAAATGTACCAGGTCCTCTAGTTTTGTGCCTGCTTCTAATTCCATGCCCCACCAGCCTTTGATTGATCCAATGGCATTAATGAAAATTTAATTCATTTGGGAAGCAATAAAAAAAAGAAGTTTTATGGATTAGTGGATATTAATAACTATTCGTCTGTTTTTTGCCTGGTTTTGAGGTATAGGTTTCCCTTTTTCATCCAGGTTTGGTGCAGCTGGTTTCGTGTCGGCGTAGCCGGCAGCTTTCAGTCGGTCAGATTCCAATCCTTTTTCAATCATGTATTTGACGATATTGGTTGCCCGGGAAACAGAGAGTTCCCAGTTGGAAGGAAAACGAAGGGTGTTAATCGGAACATTATCTGTGTGTCCTTCAATGTCTACAGAAAACCGACAATAATCAATATTTTGTATCGCTTGAGTAACCTTATCAATAATACCAGTTGCCATTTTACTCATTTCAGCGTTTCCCGGCTGATAAAAGGCTTCACTGGCAAATTCCATGACGATGCCCTTTGGACCCAGTATTACGGCAACCTTTTTATCGTTCCGTTCTTGTGTTAAAAGAGAATCAAGGTCGTGCTTTATTTCAGCTAAGGGGGTTTTTACATCTTCGTTGGTAATTTCCTGGCGAAGCCCTTTCTTCATCATTTCAAAAAGAACAGGATCCACCTTTGATACTGATATCAATAATAGAAAAAAACTCATCAATAGAGTTATCGTATCGCCATAGGTGGTAAGCCACTCCTCACCGCCCTCTTCAGACTCGGTAGCGCGATAACGGTTTTTTTGTTGGCTAAGTGACACCTGGGTTTCTCCTCAGGTTATTTTTTGCTGTCGCCGGATTTTTGTATAGTATATTGGCGTTTCCTGTCTAGGTAAGAATTCAGTCTGTCTTGAATATAGAATGGGGACCGCTTTTCAAGAATTAACATAATACCTTCAAGGAGCAGATATTCTCGGAATCGCTGGATGCCCAGGAGCTGTTTTACTTTAGTAGAGCAGGGTTGAAAAATAAACCTGGCGATGAGTACACCGTAGAGTGTTGTCATGAGAGCGATAGAGAGTCCTGGACCCATTTGTGAGGGATCATCCATTTTACTTAACATCACTATGAGACCAATCAGGGTGCCGACCATACCAAAGGCGGGAGAAGCAGAGGCCATGGTACTCAGGATATTTGATTCATTCAAATGGCGGAAATAATTTTCTTCAATATTGGTTTCAGCAAAAAAACGGATTTCCTCCTGGGAATAGCCGGTAGTTATCAGTGCAGTGACAAAATCAAGATAATCGCTTTTAGATTCTTTACCAATTTTCTCAAAGGCAACAGAGCCCTCTTTTTGTACTCGTTTAGACCAGCCAATAATTAAACCTACATCCTCAGCCAGGGTTCTGGGGGTGATTTTCTGCCGTACAAACACCCGTAAGATGGAGAATAGAGAATTCTGGATATAGCGCCAGCGATAGCCGATGAATGCGGAAGTTAACGTACCTCCAAACACAATGGAGGCACTTGGGATACTAATAAAAATCTGCCAGTCTTTTGTGGCGCTTAGTACACCCCAGGAAACGATACCAATACCGGCAATGGCCCCAAACAAGGTAGAGAGAGATATCATCTGCTTTCCCTTTTCAAATTTTCAAGCATCTGGGAAACAGCAGGCATATCTGGATTAATTTTTAAGGATCGTAACCATGATTCTTTTGCCGCCATTTTATCACCCATCATGTAAAGAATACTCCCCATTAATGCATAACCTTCTGATGTTTCCTGCTTTTCTAAGGAATACTTGGTCATATCGAGGGCCTCAGGATATTTTTTTTGATAAAAGAATTCCTGTGCTTTACGTATTTCTGCAAGGACAGCCTGCATTTCTTTTTTATTCAAATTTGAGTTTTTAGGAATATTCATCACATCCCCCCACTCATCTTCTTTATCATTTTTTTCTGCAGAAGCACCAGGGGTTTGTGAGTTCCCTTTCTCTTTTTTTGTTGGCGAAACGCTGGAAGGTTCTTCTTCTTTTTCCAGCCAGGGGAACTTACTTTTTGTTTCTCCCGGACGCCCGGTCATATTAATATTAATATCCTGGCTGTTGATATCTACCAGTAAATTTACCTTAGCTGATTTGTTGCCATAGGTGATTTTCATTTCGGTCAAAGGCTGGTTATTCAGGGGTACGACTATTTTTTCCGGATTATTAACAATAGTCGAAGCATTATTTTCGCCTTCGTTAACATCAGGCTTTTCGCCGCCACAAGAGGCGAAGAAAAGAATTGAAGCGTAAAGAACGCTAGAAAGAGTAATTGAGGAAATCGAATTCATATGCGAAACTTTCCAAGTCTATCCCTAAATGATTATTTGTGCCTGTTCCATCCCAGGCTCTGTTACCGGCTAAATACATAAATCCAAGGCCTAAACGAAATTGCCGGGACAATTGGGAACGGAACCCGATGGTAAAGGTGGGGACTGTTCCGGAAAAACTAAAAGGGACAAAAAAACGACCGCCTAAATAACTGCCAAGCCAGTATCCCCGTTCGGGGTTTGGTTTAGGTACAATCACAGCCAGGAGATCAACACCCACCTGCATAGTGAGTATCCTGGTTAAATTCCCTGCGGCATTTCCTTCATCTGTTACAGAAGTCCAACTAAAACCACCTAAAAGGGTAAAAAACAGATTGCGGGCCTTCATTAAAGATTCGGTCACAGAAATTTCCATTGAATACTGGGTTAGTCCTGCACTTCTGGATGTATCTGAAAGATCACCGTTTTTCATCAGTGCAACCGGGAACATTCGAACGGGGGCTGCAAGGGTCCAGTTGAGATCTAAGACAGAAGGTTCCACTTTGTTTGGTCCGGCAATGTAGTTGCCTGACCAGAGTATTTCTGCTGTCTTGTGTTTGATTAGCTTGAGGTTCAACATGATATCGCCTTCTTCACTCATGCCGCAACTTCCCTCAATAAAAGCATCGATGCGTAGTTTATCGCCCAGTTTCCAGAGTTCTCCCATGGTTGGAATCGTGTTGGTGAGATTAAAAGACGTATCGGTTGAAGTAATGGTGAGGGTCTTAAGCTCTGGAGGTGAAATGACTTTTCTTCGACCTTCGTCCCGGAATGTCGTTTCGATTTTACCCTGAATGTAATTCGCTACTCCGGTAGAGAAACTTTTTCTGTCTGTACGAATCTGATATATGGCAATTTTTTCTACTTCGGGTGGAATATCACCCATTTCGCGTTTAAGGTCTTTCAGTATTTTATCAATTTGCCTTAGTCCAAGAGAACTTTCATAAAAAGGATTGTTTTTTGCAAAAGCAGGCTCGGCTGCGAGACCCTGGATAAATATAAACAGAGAGAATATGACTACATATCTCATTCGGGCCTCCCACCAGCGGCTTTTATTTCTTGCCGGATAACCTGGAGAAATTTCTTTTCAGAAGCATCGGTTTCGTCTGCCGGTACATCAGTCATGGTCTCAAGGCCGGATTGAATCATTAACTGCATACGTTCTGGCAGTAAACCAAGCACTTTTGTTTTAAGATTATCTTCAGCATTTACCAATGTTTTTATAATGGTGTCCTGATCCATGGTACGTACCACAGAGCCCAGGAACTTATCTGGTAAATCGGGGATTTCGGCCATGGTAACAAAACTGGCTTTGATTTTTTCTGCAAGATGAAGATCGGTTTCAGCCAGTGAATTGAGATATTCTTCCTGAACATTCATAGGAAGGTTGTCCAGCAACTCAAGGACAGATTCAATCCCATCAGCTGCAACGTATTTCATTTTAATAACTTCTATTGCTTTTGCAGAAAGTTTATCGGCAAGCTTTTGATATACTCCCAGGGGAATGTTCTCAATTTTTCCCATACCGGCAAGAATTTTAATGCGCTTGGATTTATCAATTTTTTGTAGAATGGTACCAGCAACATCTGGTTTTAGTTGGGCCAGCACCATACCGGTGATACCTTCTGATTCTTCTTTAATAAGATGAAGTATCTGCTGTTCGTTCAGCTGTTGTAAAAAACCAAACATATCTTTATAAATTGAGTCATCTGCCATGAATGTCGTTTCATTTTTGAAACCAGTCTGGAATTCTTTCAGGAGCGTAATTGGCGATTCAATTGTCCCGGCATTTTTAATTGAAGATACCAGTCGTGATGCCAGTTCTTTGCTGAGTTCAGGCAAAATTACATTAATAAGACGTTCATCCACTGTTTTTATAAGTCCGGCAGAGGCTTCCAGGCCTTTTGTATTATCTTCTTTTATCCAGTTTTGGATTACTTGAGAACTGTGTTTTGGATTACCGATAAAAGAACTCAGAACGTATGATTTTAAGTCGGAGAGTTCATTTTCTTCAGCACTTGCTTCTTTAGGTGCTTCCGGAGAAAGATTGTTTTTCAGCTGGTTGATTTCTTGTAGAATACTTGTATAAGCCTCGCTGTCTTTACCCTTTTTTCCTGAGATAGCTTTGGTGATAAGCCAGACTATAAGTAACACAAAAAGGCAAATTATCATAAGGGGGATAAGCGATGCCAGATTATCAATATAGGCCTGGAAGGGATTAGAAGGCATTACTTCTTTGAGTTCTTCTTTCTCAGAAAGAGGCTGTGCACTATCTATACCATAGTTGCTGCCAGCGTTTTTCTTAACAGGGAAAACGCCTTTACGAATTGTGAGCCTGTCCCCCCGGTATTCGTTGAGATTCGCTGCCATGGAGATAAGTTTGGAAATAAAAGCGAGGTCTTTATCATTATAACTCGTATCGACCAATACTTCGATGGCCAAATTTTTTATAGTGAATTCGGGCTGATATGAGCCTGCTTCTGAGTTAGAAGCTGGTGCATCAGAACGCAATTCGTCCGGAAGGATAGGGAGGCCGGGAAGAGCCTTGATACTGTAGTCATCCAGTATTTGTGATCTTTTACCATTGACGTTGACCAATGTGGCTTGAGCATCTACCAGGAATGTTCGTTCGTCATAATATTTTGAAAGAACATCTTTAGAGAGAACTTCGTGATAGTGAGATATCTTTTTTTCATGGCTGCCTTTCCGTTCACTTTCTTGCAATGAAAGAGTTTCTTCTTGAGCGGTGGACATCAAAGGGCATAGAAATAGCAGACCTGCTGTAATTAACATTTTAGGGCGTGTGAATATATTTAGGCACATCATGAACAATCCCGCCTTATTGGTATCTCCCCTTCATATTATTACTTATCGCCATACTTTACAATAACTTTTTCTAAAAATGTTCTTTTTTTTGAAAGCAGCACAAGATATGGTGTTTTACCGGCTTACATATGGTATAGCAGCGTGTTTTGGCAATTTTTTGAAAAAAATGGTAAAGAAAAATTTTGTGCTCTAAGATGGGGATTCCCACTAATAATAATGTTAATCTTTGTAATCTTCCCTGATTTTTTTCATGGCATCGGCATTCTCAAGAAACACATCGACAAATTTAGGGTCAAAATGTTGTCCCCGTTCTTCTCGCAGGAGCTCAAAGGCTTTTTCGTAGGGCCATGCTTTTTTATAGCAACGGCTGGAGGTGAGAGCATCAAATACATCGGAGATGGCAGCAAATCTTCCGTAAGAAGATATTTCTTTTTCCTTTTTACCATTGGGATATCCCGTACCGTTCCACTTTTCGTGATGATCAAGAGCGGTAATAGCTGCCTTCTGCATAAGAGTAGTACCTCCGCCTTTTAAAATTTCATATCCATACAAAGAGTGTTTTTTCATTATGCCCCATTCTTCGTCGTCGAGTTTACCGGGCTTTTGTAAAACACGGTCGGGGATGCCTACCTTTCCGATGTCGTGCATGGGTGTAGCTAATTTCACAATTTCTTGTTCTTCCGCACTCCATTTAAGTGCGTCTGCCATTTTTTCGCCGTACAATCCTACGCGGATAATATGGCTCTGGGTTTCGGGGTCTTTAAACTTAGTTGCATAGGAAAGCCGGTAAATAGCGTCTTCGCCGGCCTTTTTTACTTTCTCATGTAACATGGTGTTTTCAATGTTTGATGCTACATACAGCGACAGATGTTGCAGAAGATCGATATCTTCATTATCAAAGGGCTTTCCATTCTTTTTGTTGATGACCTGGAATACACCGATAGATTCTTCATCGATATTTCTTAGGGGAAAGGTCAGCATGGTGCTGGTTGTGTAACCTGTCTTTTTATCAACATCTTTATCAAAACGAGAGTCTTTGTAGGCGTCTTTGATGTTTAGTGATTCTCCTGTAGTGGCCACATGTCCGGCAATACCTGCAGACTCAGGAATGCGAATTTCCTTCACCCCGTGGGCAACAATGGTCCACAGTTCTTTGTGTTCTTTATCATGCAAAAAAATACTACACCGATCCGCATCCAGGATAGAACGGGTAACATCGGTTAGTTTCAATAAAATACCGTTAAGCTCTTTTTCTTTTCCAATTTCATAGGATGCATTGAGCAGTTTTTTTAATTTGGGATCCATTGAGCTTCTCCTCGTTCATACCTCGTTAAAGTAAATCTATTATTAGTATGAGTCAAAAAGGAATAAAATCATTTTTATCGATTATAAGTTCTCTTGCCAGCCCCACACATTCTGGTGTTCTAAGATGATAAATATGGGAGATTTTTGCATTCTTTTTTATTTTCAATGACTATGGAAAACAGTGTCAGTTTTGTTTCCGGAGAATTAATTGCCGGGAAGTATCAGGTTGAAAGAGCCTTCCCTCCTTCCTGTACCAGTACTATGCATATTTGTAAAGAACTGGATTCAGAACGGAAACTTTGTGTAAAAGTGTATAATCCTGCAAACTCACTTCTGTTTTCAGAAACAACTAATTTTTTCCTTCAGGCAGGTAGTGTATCGGTTTTACCTGTTGATTATCTGGCGGGTCTTGTTGAAATTAGCCAGAATGATGGTTTTGTGTATTTGGTGAGGGAATATTTGCCTGGAGAGGATTTTTCCTCCTGGTGTTCAAAACAGGCGTCTTTGTCCGTAGCCTGGAAAAAAGCAGTGGAATTATTGTGGCAGGCTTGCCAGGGACTTGTGGAACTTCACCGTTCAGGGTGTCACCTCATGCTTCACCCGGGTAATGTTTTCGTTACGGACTTTGGCGCCAAACTGGCTGATTGGGATCCGCGAATGATTCTAAATCAGGGAACGTCTACATTTATGTCTGTCCCCTCAGAATACACCGGATACCGGGCACCGGAAATGAGAGTACCCGGTGGAGAAGCATCAACACTTTCTGATATTTACAGTATGGGGGCCTTGTTTTGTTTATTTATCACCGGAAAGCACCCCGGTGAGACTATTGATGTTGGAAGGTTGACTTCGGTCCCTCCTCGGGTTTTGGAGTTTATTGCAGTTGCAACTCAGCCAGATCCTCAAAGACGGTTTCAGGATATAGAGCGTTTTGCAGATGAACTCTGGGGATTACAAAAACAGGTTATAAACGACCCAGCCGGATTAGCAAATTCTTTTGAGGAGACCGAACCGCTAGCACCTGCTTCATCAGCCAGTTTTGTTCCTGATACTTTTGCAGCAACTATTGCCGATAATCAGGTGATGCCAGGTAGTGCTCCATCATTTGAAAATGCGCTTTCCAGCAATGAGGTTGATGCGAGTGAGAAAGTGGCTGAACCAAAGAAGGCACTTCGCAAACACTCCGGGTTTGCTCTGGAAGAAAAACACTATACCTTAACAAACGCAAAGCCTCCGGAAAGCTACACCATGTTCGGCTTTAAAGGTTTGCAACAACAGGGCGCAGAAGTTTCTGAAAATGCTATAAGAAACGACAAAAAGAAAGGTCTCTTTTTTATTGGTCTGGGGGGTTTAGGTGTTATTGTAGTTGGATGTATTCTGGTGCTTGTACTACGGCATTTTAATTCTAATAAGAGTCAGACAGAACAAACAAAATCCCATCAGGTTTCGGTCCGGGAGAAAGTTGCCTCTCCTGTGCGTGCTCCTAATGAGACGGAGACAATAAAGAATACCACCGAAGAAGCGGTGGCCCTATTGGATGAAGAGTCTGAAAATTATACTGAGAAAAATAAGTACAAAGGTAATGAAAAGGTGAGTGCCATACGGGAAGCTCAGTTAATGGAAATGCTTGAAAATGGGGCCTGGCCGGTTTCTGTCCAGGCTTGTCTTAAGGCCGCTGATGATTTAAATGACCTGGACCGGGTTAAAGAAGCAAACCTGACTTATCAAAAAGCTCTGACCTATCATGGGTTGACAAATAAAGTTAAGATACATGCTCTTGGGGGGATGGCTGTTACCCATGAAATTCTCAAGCAACCATCTTTGGCCAGGGAAAGTATAAATCGAATTTTACAGATAGACCCTGATAATAAATTTGCTAATTCATTTAAATGAATAATTTTTAAAAGGACTTCTCTAAAAAGTTATCGGGGCTTTCTGGCGGAAAGCCCCGAAGAGAGGTTACACTTCGAAAGTCCACCCGATTGACAGGGTGTCGTTCCTGTAGGTTAAGATTAATCTATGACCAATCCGATTCCACTAACGCTAATATCGGATTCTGTACTTTTAAACTTTAGTCTTTCTGTGATATTTATTTTGCTTTTTTGAAAAACTAAGTTTTTAGTTTGTTTAGAGCAGTTTCAAGCAAATAATGCTTAGTTGTCTGAAGCGATGATTGAATTTCCAATCAGTGTATTTCCCTTCACATCTACCAGTTTTACTTTTATGAGCTCACCTGGGTTCAGATTTTTACTCCCAGGGACGACAACTTTTTTAAAACAGGAAGTTTTTCCGATTAACTCTTCTTTATTCTGGCGGGAAGGGCCTTCCAGGAGAATAGTTTCTTGCATACCAATCATTTCCCGGACTTTTTCGGCACTGATGGTATTCTGGAGCGTGATAAGCTGACGGAGTCGCGCTCCCTTTTCTATTTCTGAAAGTGTTTCTTTTTCGGAATAAGCCGGAGTACCTTCTCTTGGAGAATAGGAAAACATAAAGGCGGAATCAAAACGGACTTCCTGAACAAGGGACAATGTATCTTCAAAGTCCTTCTGACTTTCACCTACAAAACCAGTGATAATATCGGTCGTTAGGCCCAACCTGGGGATGGATGCTCGTAGATTTTGTATAAAGGTGATGTACTCTTCCCTGGTATAAAGTCTACGCATTTTTTTAAGTATGGCATTGGATCCTGACTGGACGGGGAGGTGCAGGTGATTGCAAACGTTGCTGCAATCTGTCATCACCTGAATAAGTTCATCGTTACAATGTTTGGGGTGAGGGGAAGTAAATCGGATACGCTTGAGTCCTCTGATATTGTTGATATCCCGGAGTAATGCTGCAAAACGGTGGCCATGATAGTTGTAGGAATTAACCGTTTGGCCCAGAAGAACGACTTCAGGTATTCCCTGGTTAACCGCACCCTGGATTTCTTTATATATATCTTCGGGGCTCCGGCTTTCTTCTTTACCACGTACGCTGGGTACGATACAATAAGCACATTTTTTGTTGCACCCGCGCATAATAGCGATGTTTACGCTTATGGTGTTATCAAGTTTAGCCGCCTGCCCCGTATAGTTGTTGTGGCCACCCTGTTCGGTAAGTGAGTGTTTCCCGGAATACTCATCACCGAGTAATACATCGGTTAATCTGTTGTAGTTATCAGGGCCAATAACATAGTTTACGTGTTCGAGTTCATCAAAAATATGTTCTTTATGGTTTTGGGCCATACAGCCCACAACTACAATCACCAGGTGTTTCTTTTTTTTCTTGTATTGGCGCATACCAGCAATGCGGGCGTAGGCCCGGTCTTCGGCCCCGCCTCGTACCGAGCAGGTATTTATCAGAATGATATCTGCCTCTTCGGCATTTGCTGCCTGAGCCAACCCCGCCCCTTCAAGCATGGACGCAATGAGATTGGAATCATATACATTCATCTGGCAGCCAAATGTGGTGATGAAAAAAGAATGGAGATTGGTCATTATAAACTCAGAATTTCCAGGTTCTCAATATCTTTAAAACTATTGACCAGATAACTGGGTTTTGAATCTTTTAACGGCTCGGTCAGCCCCATGCCATCGAGGATGCCGATTGACGTCATGTTCATATTTTGCGCGGTTTCAATATCAGCTGCGCTGTCGCCTATCATAACAGCCTCTTCTACCTCTGCACCTGTTTCATTCAGAATATGTTCCATCCCTTCTGTTAATGGCTTTTTGTTTCGGAAGCTGTCACCCCCCACCACTAGGGGGAAGTAGTGAATGCACTTTAGCTTTTCTAGTATTACCCGGCAGAAAGCCTCGGGTTTATTGCTCAGGATTGCGAGGTGTTTGTCTTTATGTTTTTCTAAAAAATCAATGACACCCGGGTAGTGAATTGATGTATCGGTGCAGTGTTCCCGGTAATGGGTGCGGAACTGTTTTAAAATTTTAATGCGCTTGACTTCGAGTTCGGGATAAGAATCGAGAATGCAGCGGGCGATGAGTCGTTCTATCCCGAAACCCACGGCATCAGTTACCTCCTGGAGGCTCTTTGGCGGCAGGTCGTAGTTTTTAAGCACATAGTTTACCGATGAGGCTATATCCTGCCGCGTATCGATGAGAGTGCCATCTAAATCAAAAATTAAGAGTTTTATCATTAAATGGTAAGATAGTAAATATGGGATAACTTTTCTTTTTCTGTCACTTCGATATGGGGACTTTTTCTATGGAAAAAACCTTTTATTGCTTTTATGCTACTTTTGGCAGTCGCCCCAAAAGTAGCGCAAAAAGGCTCTTCCTTTGGCAGCGCAATTCGCCTCTATTCGGTCTTTAGCTTTGTATGATTCTGTTCTTTTATTAAGATTGTTAGTGTTCAATGACTGTCACATACTGTTAAAACGACAGAAAGCTCAGTGCGCCTTATCCAGCCCCTCCACTCCTGAATTGGCGTCATTTTTCTTTCCTTTATTGAGGGCTTGGGCTCGTGGTACACATTTTAATCCTTTTCTTCGTTTGTTAAGATATGCTCTGGATAAATGCCAGGATTCATTTCTTTATTTCAAATACAAGAGTCATGTTGCTTACGCCCCTTATGAGGAATGATAAATGACGAGTGTTCACAAGTTATTGGGCGGGAATAGGTGAACTGAGCTTTCTGGCGTTTGTCTGTAATGCACCATACTTTGAAGCCTTCTGTGTTTTCTGTAACGTGACAAACCAATTCAAACAACTAAGCCAGAATGTAAGCGAATTTCGCCGGACGGGAAAAGAGCGCTTTTGCTACTTTTGTCGCGATTAACAAAAGTAGATCCGGTGGTAAGTTGGGAAAAATAGCTGCAAAAAAATGAAAAATCACACCAGCATAGCTAAAACTTTTACATCAGCTTCACACATATCATACTTCGTGAAATCATCAAGGTAAATCCATTTGATCTCTACATGACTCCGTAAAACGGTTATAGCAGAGAGTAATATGACATCAAAAACTATCAACTTAATGGTCTTTTCAGGATAGGTATGATGTACTTCCCCAATTTTTTTACCTACCTTCGATTCCACCTCAAACTCTTCCCGCATTGCAAACAAAAAGTAACCGTGGTTACATCATTCCAGGGGTCTTGTATGACTTTTGCGAATGGGGCAAAAA
>JADFYW010000097.1 GCA_015232855.1 Fibrobacteria bacterium | reverse complement strand
AACACCTCCACAAATGTTATGAAAGATGCAACCCTAGAAACCGGAGCAGACATAAAAGTCCCGTTGTTTCTTGAAAGAGGTATGAAAATTAAAGTGGACACCCGTACGGGCGAATATGTAGAAAAAGCAAAATAAAGGTCAGCATGTCTCTTGCAGCCGCCAAGTATCGTGCTCAACAATACGCTCGTATTCGGGAGCATTTTTTTAATCAGGATGTCCTGGAAGTAGAAACGCCTCTTTTATCAAGGGGCGTTGCTGTTGATTGTCATATAGATCTTTTTTCGACCCGCTATATAGCCGATGGCATGAGACCAGAGGATGGTAAACTATTCTATTTACAATCCTCGCCAGAGCTGTTTATGAAACGTATGCTGTCTCAGGGGTTCCCCTCTATTTATCAGATAACCAAGGCTTTCAGACAGGGAGAAACAGGAAAACATCATAATCCTGAATTCACCTTGTTAGAGTGGTATCGCCTCGGGTTTGACTTTCGGAGTTTAATCGATGATGTGAGGAGGGTTTGTCAATTGGTACTTGGTGAACTACGCGTTAGCATTCAAAGTTACCAGACCTTATTTATCCAACATACGGGAATTGACCCCCTGACAGCGTCTCAAGACGATTTACAAGCCTATCTCGATAGCCAGGGCAAATCATACGTACCGTTTAACCGCAAAGACGATTTACTTAATTTTATTTTTTCCGATACCATTGAGGCATGTTTACCTCCTGACACCCTTGTCTTTGTATACCATTATCCAAGAGAAATGCCAGGGCTTGCATTGCTGGACAAAAATGACCCCCGTATTGCAAAACGGTTTGAGGCTTATTATAACGGTGTAGAACTTTGTAACGGTTACGAAGAACTAACAAACAGCACTGAATACAAAGAAAGATTTACTCATGAAAACGAAAAACGCCGTGAGATTCATAAACCCCCTCTTCCTTTAGACAAGGCCTTTTTATCCGCACTTACCCAACCACTTCCGTCTTGCTCAGGAGTAGCTCTCGGACTAGATCGTCTTTTAATGCTTGGCCTCAAACATGATTCCCTTAACGAAGTAATCCACTTTCCATCGACGAAACACTAAAGGCCATTTTAGGCTCCTTAGACCTGTTTCAATTTACTCCTCAGGCATTATTTTTAGAGCTGGATAGGACCAATTCCATTGCGCTGGAGCTTTTTGAACCTGACGTTCTATAAATTGTCGAATCGCCGCCCCCCAGTCTCCCCCCTTTCTATTAAGAGCGGGATGATAATTAACCACACTTTCTCCTGAATGAGTGATCCAGGTGGAAACCGGAATAATATGACCACCAGCTTTTTCAAAAAGATCGAGCAGTTTCGGGTTGTACCGCATACGCAATTGCCCCCACAAATAGAAATGTTTATGGGTTGGAGACGGATACTGATCCAACATTACTGCTAAAACACCCTTTTGGCGGATAGTTTTTTTAACAGCACGGGATAGGTCCGAATTAAAAACAACCGACTTGCCTTTTGCCAGGCGACCCTTTATCATATAGGCCGTTACTATTTTTGAAAAAGCAGGGGCTGTAATTAAAGTAAAATCCTTAAATATCCCTTTACCGGCCTCAAAGGGTACACGGTGTAATAATTCAAACAAACCCATATGTAACCCGCACAAAAGTACCGGTTTTTGAGAATGTATAGCCTCCCTGAAATATTTTTCTCCCTGAATCCGGCTGGCAAAAGAAGTACCCTTTTGCCGATGCGCTTTAATCATTTGAATAAGCATACTCAATCGTCTGTGATAATAACTCCAAATACTAATCTGCCCGGAAAAGGGAGATACTAATATTCGTGTTCTAACTGTTTGTATGTGTGACCATCTTATTAACATATACATGGGAAGTAGCCCCTGTAAGAAAAATACCGAAACAGAGGCCGGACATTTTTCAATTAAACCTATGCATAAGACACAAATACATCCTGCCAGTTCCCGAAAAAAAAGAGCTATCATTGAGTACGCTATAAACCAGGAACTTTAACTTCGAAAATGTATTTCCAGTATTTGCCGGTGAGGAAAAGTGTTTTGGTTTCCGGGTTAAAGGCAATACCGTTCAACACCTGTTCCGGGCGCTGAGGGTTTTCGATTTGAAATATCCGATCACAATTAATATGGCGCTTCACCTCTCCGGATTGAGGATCGATATCAACAATATGGTTTTCAAACCAGATATTTGCCAAAATGGACTCACCTGTATATTCCAGCTCATTTAAGTTTGTTACGGGTAGTCCTTCGGACCTCACCGGCAAACGCCATAATACCTGAAAATTTGAATCTCTGAAGTAGAGTGTATCACTGCCGTTTCCCATAATGAAATGAGTCCCATCACTGGTAAGCCCCCAACCGTCTCCTTTATAGCTTAAACTATCACTAAGCTCCATGCCGGGAAAATCATATACAAACAAACGTCCCGCCTTCCAGGTTAACTGATAGAGCTTATTTTTGAACAAAGTGATACCCTCTCCAAAGAAGCGGGGTAGTGAAACTACTTTTTCAAAAGATGCACCATTTAACTGATAGGAAGCTATACTGGAACGATGATATAAACCTGTTCCTTCGTATAAAAGACCTTCATGATAAAAAAGACCCTGCGTAAAACCTTCTCCCGGGTGCGGAAGAACGTTCACTACTTCTACCTGCACTGAAGGTATCTTTGCATACACCTCTAAGGAGAGCACCAGCAAAAAAAAAGCATACATGAACATTTTCAGCATAACTTTTAAAATAGCATCTTCGGGAACAATCGCACAGAACAAAACCCCATAATCATGGTAGCGTCTTATAAAATGCTACGGACTAGCCAGGAACAGCTACCTTATTTTAAAGAAAATAAGGGTACCTAAAATAAGAGAAAACACCGAAATAAGATGAAACCGCCATATTATTTTGGAATTAACTTCTGCACTGCTATTAAAGCGATCTTTCCACATTATCTGAAAGGTATGGTGGAGAGGGGCTTTTAAAAATAAACGCCGACCTCTTTTATCCGGGCTGAGGGCTTTGGTAATTTTAAACCAACCCATTTGAAAAAATACCGAAACTGCTTCGGAAAGAAAAACAAAACCGACAATGGGCAGAAACAATTCCGCTTTTATCAGGATAAACATCATTCCGATGGCTGCACCAAATCCAATGGATCCACTGTCGCCCAGATATATCTGAGCCGGTGGACTGTTATACCATAAATAGGCTCCCACCGCACCTGCAATTGAGGCGCACAAAGGAAACAACTCATCTATTCCAGGCAAATAGGGAATCAAAAAATAATGGGCAAACACCGCATTCCCTGATATATAGGCCACAAATCCGGCAAACAGGGAGGTTGTGATAATGGGTATGGAAACAAGAGAATCCAGTCCATCGGTAAAGTTGGCTCCGTTAGCTGTTGAAGTTATCACCATGCTGATAAGGATAATAAACGCCCAATTTGGCAGGTAAGGATACCAGATTTCCGGTTTAATAAAAGGTATGGTTAAATGCCCGGTCATACCGGGAATAAATTTATACGCAAAGATAGCGACAGCAAGAGAAAAAATAAAATAGAGCACCAAGCGAAGTCGGGCAGAAATACCATCAGCTTTGTCCTGATAATCTTTTTTGGAAATGACTCCTTTTATCACTTTACGCTTATTCCAGATTTTTGCGATATCATCAATAGCGCCCACACAAAAAAAGGCAAACATAATAACAAGGATTGCCATTACTTCCGCATTCCATTTGGCGAAAGCAAGGGAAGATATTATTACCACCGGTATAAGCAGAAAGCCTCCTAAAATTGAAGGAGGGTGTTTGTCTGTACTCTGAAAATCCGAAGAAGCATTAATACGAACGGAAAAGCGAATGAGCATCGGCATTACAAATAAAACAACAGCTGCAGAAAAAAGAGAAGCTGCACCAGCCCGGAAAAGTCTGTCTTGAAAGACGGATAAGCGGGTAAAATCAAATAGTAATTCGGCTAGCATAACTGTTTTAAATTACATTCCTTAACCCTTCACAGCAATAAGTGTGCTTAATGCAAAGTATAAAACTCAAAACAAATACTTGTTCTTTGCTTTGTACCAAAAATCAGTCCACAGCCTGAATACGCTTTTTCATCTCTGTATAGAGGTCTTTTAAACTGTCTTCTATGGAAATAATCGGTTTCCAGCCGGTTAATCCCATCATTTTTTCCGGAGAACCCGCCAACAAAGGGATATCCTGGCTTCGTTCAAGAGAGGGGTCTATACGAATATCTATAGGCTGTTTGGAAATCTGTATCACATTTTCTACTAACTCTCTGATGGTTCTGGCTTTCCCTGAACAGATATTATAAATTTCTCCGGTCTTCCCACATGGAAACAACAATGCAATACCTCTGGCAAGATCACGTACATCTAATATATCACGTGAAATATCGAGATTTCCGGTATACACCACCAATTCGCCATCATATATTTCTATTTCGGCAATCTGCCTGGCCACCGAAGGCAATACATAATGCATAGACTGAGAGGGGCCGGCAAAATGAAAAGGGCGTACTACAATAATATCCATTTTGAAAGCGTTTATATACTGCTTTACCAAAAGCTCACAACTCGCTTTACTGGTTGCAAAAGGAGTCAGAGGAATAATTTCATCTGTTTCTTTATGCACAATATCAACGATACCCCTACCGCCCCCATACAATTCACAGGAACTTATAAACACAATACGCGACTTGGGTATGACTTTACGTACACATTCAAATAAGCATTGGGTGCCAAGTATATTAGTCTTTAAAGTGTGATAGGGGTTTTTCTGTGATACGCCTACGGAATTTTGGGCGGCAATATGGTAGATTTCATCAGGCATATGTTTTTCTAAAACTTTCCTCAATGCCTTTTCGTTCAACAAATCTTCTTCATAATAAGTAACATGCTTTAAAAAGCGGTAGGACACAGAAGGGGTGTGACTATAAGAGATGAGGTCACCTTTTGTTTTGGTAAACAAACTCAATAAATGATAACCCAGGCTGCCAGTGCCGCCGGTAACCAAAACACTCATAATGGTAGCTGTTCCTTGAGTGGAATAGCCTTGGGGCCGGTATGAGAAAAATCTATCGCACTCCATGCTTCATTTACAAGAGCTTTATCAACATTGATTACTTTTTTCACCTTCCCTATAGATACGGGCAAGACATAAACCCTGTCATCTTTTTTATTTTTTTTATCACGTGCCATTATATCCCAGGCGCGCTTTTTATCAATTTCAAAGGCCTTGGGAAGTCCATAACTTGACAATAACAGGGTTTGCCTTTTTTCATCTTCATGACTTAAAAGGTTCATGAGACAAGAAAGACGGGCGGCAACTTTCATTCCGAGAGCGACGGCAAAACCATGAGATAATCCATGATACCCTTGCTCGGCCTCAATAGCATGGCCAAAAGTATGTCCGTAATTTAAAATTGCCCGGATACCCTGTTCCCGCTCATCATTACTCACTACTTCCGCTTTAATTTCGCAACACCTTTTAATTAAGATCTTGAGTACTTCCGGTTCTTTGGCCAGGATAGGCTTCACATTTTCTTCGAGAAAGGTAAAAAAGGACTCGTCCCAGAGAACCGCGTATTTAATGACTTCGGCCAGGCCAGCCAGTAATTCTTCACGGGGGAGTGTTTCAAGTACATGGGTATTAATGAGTACAGCTCCAGGTTGAGTAAAAGTCCCGATAAGGTTTTTCCCGAGCCGGTGATTAACCCCGGTCTTTCCTCCCACGCTGCTGTCCACCATGGCCAGCAAGGTGGTAGGTACCTGTAAAAACTTTATCCCCCGCAAATAAATTGAAGCCGTAAAGCCAGTAACATCACCCACTATACCACCGCCAAAGGCAACCAGTGTTGTTTCCCGAGTGTAATGATGCTTGAGCATATAGGTGATTAATCGGTTCACTGATGTGAGGTTCTTTTCTTTTTCTCCGGTTTTAAAATAAAAAATCCTGCATTTATTTAAGCTTATTGACAATTTTCGTAAGTACTCTTTCTGATAGCTTTTCAAATTGGAGTCGGTTACAATAAGGAATTGCTGAGGGCACTTAATTTTGTCGGTAACCACACCAATAAGCTCACCCATATCTTCTTGGATATAAATGGGATAACTGCGCTCCCCCAGGTCCACCTCCACAGGAGTAATACGCTCCAGTTGCAAGCGGTTAATAATTTTTTTGATAAGTACATGGTGAGGAATATCTTCTCTTGATTCTATCTGGAAATGTGCAAGATTATAAATAGGGGCACGTTCTTCTAACATGCGGTTAATTTTTTCCAATTTATCTTTATCATTTAACCCGGATAAAAGCGGCCGGGTATCTTTGCGGTTCACCCGTTTGAGAATGGTCTCGGGATGAGCCCATAACCCAATAAGTATCCCAGACTGTTTGACAATTTTCTGGGCTTCAGGACTTTTTAAAGCTCCGCCGCCCAAAGAAACTACTACACGCTCTTTTTGTGCCATTTCATCAATGACCTGTAGTTCTAATCGGCGAAAGTAATCCTCACCGTCTTCTTCAAAAATCTGGGTTACACTTCTATCGGTCTTTTGTTCAACCAAAGTATCAGTATCAAAATGTTTCCAACCCAGCGCAGCAGCAGTCAACTCTCCCAAACGGGATTTACCTGTTGCCATAAACCCGGTGAAATAAATCGGTGCGTTAAAAGAAATGTTCATAATCAATTATCCATATACTGAATGTTCCAGTGCCTCTCGCATGGCTGCTACCCGTGCTTGTTCGCCTGTCCAATGTTCATAGGCCAACGCTCCCTGATGAAGCAGCATACCCAGGCCGTTTGCTATACGTGCACCGCTTTTTTTAGCTTCCGACAAAATAGCGGTTTCCGGAAACATATATATTAAATCAAAAACCATTTGCCCGGCATGAAAAGCATCAGTATATAAAAGTGGCTTATCTTCTTTTTTCATACCTACAGGGGTAGCCTGAATTACCAAATCTACAGTTTCGCAAGCTTGAATTAATTCGTTTCCCCCAGCTGAAACCACATTCACCAAAACATCTTTTCCCAGCGCCAGCAACTCTTCTTTAACTTTTTGAGCACGTACGGTATCGATATCTGCAACACAGATAGCTTTTGCACCTTCAATCGCACAGGTAATAGCCAAAGCTCTCCCTGCTCCCCCTGAACCCAGAATTAACACGGATTTCTTATCAATGTGCTCACCAAATGATTCTTCAAGGGCTCTCAAAAACCCATAACCATCGGTATTATAGCCTTTCATACCTCCATTTTCAGGAAATACTACCGTATTTACTGCCCCGACAAGGCGGGCTGATTCATCAAGGCCGTCCTCAATCTCAAGAAGCCCGGTATAGGCCACTTCTTTTAAGGGTACCGTAAGGTTTACCCCACCAAATCCCATTGCACGCATAGCTGGCAAAGTGCTCATGAGCTTCTCTGGTGCCACATTAAAAGCAAGATATACACTGTTTTTTCCCAAGGCCTCGAAAGAAGCATTATGCATAATAGGAGAAAGAGTATGTCCTATTGGATGCCCCAGGACAGCAAAAGGCACCGTATGGCCTGAAATGTTCATTTTTCAATATTCCTTAACAGTTTATTATCTGTTTTAGCCAAAAAAATCTGGCTGATTACTATTTCCAGCAGAAAAAATATAACAGCGCCAAAAATAAAAAGTTTCCACAGTGAATGGAATGCACTTCGCAGACTTTTTAGTGCATCTTCTGCTCCCACAACCAGGTATTGTTCCCGAAGTGTCTTTTCTTTTGGATCAATACCTACAAAAAAGTCTTCTTTTTTACCATTCATCTGTTTTTCAGCCAGGTTAACAGAAAAAGAGAGCGTATCCGCTTTATTAAGGATGATATAAGTTCCCAACTTTGAAAAAGGGCCAATTTCTGTATATCCATGGCGCTTCTGAATGCGGGAAAATGGCTGCTTATCAGGTGTAAGCACCGTTAACTCATGACGCCCATTGTTCTGGTCCTTTTCCGTCATCGTCGAGAGAAGAGAAAAGGTTGAATCCGAAGATATATTTAATTTCTTATGGTCTGTGTGGCGAGTTCCTTCAAAAAGCTGATTGTGGAACAGGGGTATGATACCGCTGGCGCCAATTGATGTCCAACCGGGATTATCAATATCAGTAGTCCATAAAAATAATTTCCCTGACTTGACCTTGTGCTCAATTAATAATGGACCGTTTGCAGTGGCCAATACTATTTGCGCTCCTTCATTAATATTAATAGCATACTGTTGTTTCACCGTTGTATTTTTTATCAGTTCTTTATACACCTCTACGGGATAAGTATGTGTATGTTCAGCTAAACTCACCCCCACAGAAAGACCTGCTTTTTCGCTTTCCTTCCGTTGCCCCAAATACCCCAGCTTAAAGGGAACAAGGAGTTTTCGGTTTAATAAGGAAATATCACTTTGCTCACCGGTTCCCACCACAAGGGTTCCGCCATCACGGACATATTCCTGGAGTTCCTGAAACAACTGGTCTGAAGAAAAAGCGGTATTTGACAAATAGATAAGATCAAAAGTTTTAAAGCCACCATATGTTTTGAGAGTGCTGTTGAATAATTCCGGTGTCAATCTATCCAGATGTATAACCTCTTTATAAAAACTCGTTTTTCCCAGTCCCGGTAACGAGATAAATTCACTTCCAATATGCAGCAGTCTAACCTTTCCCGGATTCCTGAATGTGAAATAATTTCTGGTAAAAGGAGTGCTTACCGCGCCGCTTAACAAACGAATAGAACCAGACAGGTAATTACCCGAAGGTATTTGTAAGGGCATGGTATACACAGAGGAGCCTTCTTTTTGTTGATCTATCAATTTTTCATATACAATTTTATTTCCTGCCATAACCTGCAGGGCATGATCAGATTGCTTCATTGCAAAATCAATTGCACATTCAAGGAAAACCAAGGGCTTTTCCGACGAAAAACGCGGAGTGATTCGGGTTAGCCGGTCTATTGACGGATACAAGAAAGTATAATCTATAAATACCACCGTAAAAAATGGATATTCCCGGCAAAGCGCTATTAGCTCATCTTTTATCTGCATAATATCTGCCCAGCTATACACCGGTAGAAACAAATGAGTGTACTCCTTGCCTGTTTCCCTCAGAAAATTATCCACCTGTTTCATGCTCTGTTGATAGTTGCCAAACAACCAGTGTACAGAAGAATTTACCGCAGTGGAAACCTCCCTGTTACTCTCAAATGGCAAGATGTCTATTATCCCACAATTCTTATCAGAAAGAGAATCCAACTGCTTAATCAGCCAGGTCTGATGCTCATAATTTGACATTCCATTTTCATGTATCATCCCCGACCAGGCACCATTATGCCTCAATACCAGTGGATGAATGTCTCCAGATTGAAGAGTGCCAGTCATCTGTTTCCATACTGGATTTAACAAAGCAAACAAAAGACACAGTAAAAATGCTGTTCTGCAAAAAAGAAGAAGAATGTTTTTTAAGCGCTGTTTTGCAGTAGTCTGCTCAAGTTTTTTCTGAATCAGCAAAACCGAGGGAAAGAACACTTTTAATTGTTTGTGACGACCAAGCAAATGTATTACTACCGGTACAAGCGCACACAACCATAACGCCATGGCCAGGGGTGTAAACAAAGGACTTAAAAAACCAAGCATAAAGGCATGAACCGCTTCAACCGTTGTGAGACGAGAGGAGTCGCCTTACACTCCGGAAAAAAGGTTCCCCGTTTGTAATATTGATAAGATTTATCTTTAACTTAAAGCATTCTGCGTGTAGATAATGCTGATGTTCTTCCAGAGTCTCCCGATACAGTTTTTTTAATCCGGTTGCTGAAACTTTCACTTTTTTAAATGTTTCCATATCGACAAGTTCCATTTCTCTTCCAGATATAAAATCAGTTTCTTCCGGTGTTAGAATCTGCACAAGAGAAATTGCCTGTGACTTGTGTCTGAGTTTTTTTATCCCGGTAATAATGGAATCCGGCTCTTGCCATAAATCAGTAAATATATAACTCATACTTCCAGATTTTAAAACCGGAGCCAGTTTTGCAAAAAGCCCCTCTAAATCAGTAGTGCCTGAACACTTCATTCCTTCAAGAATGGTAAAAATTTGTTGAAGATTGGCAGCACTGTTTTTGGGGGGCATGAAAAAATCAGGTTGAACAGCCCCGTATGAAAGAGAAACCGCATCCCGTTGCCTAAAAGACAGGGTAGCCAGAGAAGCCGCTAAGACAGAAGCATACTCTAGTTTGGTAAGGGAGGTACTTCCTTTATATTCCATTGAGGCCGAATTATCAAGAACCAGATAAATGTTTGTATTGGTTTCATCCTGATACTGTTTAATAACAGCTCTTTCGGTTTTTGCATAAATTTTCCAATCAAAATATCTAAGGTTATCCCCAGGTGTGTAATTTCGATGTTGAGAAAATTCTGAAGAATATCCATGAAAAGGAGATTCATGCCAGCCAGCCAGAGCTCCTTTTAAAATTATTTTCGTCTTTAATTGGAAATTCTTTATTTGAGTAATGTACTCATTTGATAAATAGGGAGTAAGTTTCATTTTTCAAAATGCGAAACAATAGCACCAATTATCATTGGGCCCTAAGCCTCTCCATAATACCATCCACCCGTTTCTTAAATAAATCATCTTTTTCCATTGCCCGTTCAATGGTTTTAACAGCGTGCACCACAGTACTGTGGTCCCTATCACCAAACCGTTTACCAATGGTTTTAAGCGAAGCCGAGGTGAGCTCTTTCTGAAGAAACATCGCGACTTGTCTGGCTTGTGCCACTTCTTTACTTCCTCTGCCCCGTTCAAGGATTTTATTTACTTCTACTGTAAAATAATCAGAAACAATATTAGTAATATCTTCTGCCTTAATATCCCTTGTCTTATGGGTAAAGGCCATACGAGAAACAATTTCTTTGGCAAGGTCAATGGTAATATCTTCCCGTTTTAGTGAAGATTGAAGTAAAAGCTGCCTTATGGCACCCTCAAGAATACGTACGTTATCTTCAATGGACTCTGCAAGGAACGAAATGATATCCTCTGATATATCCAATTTATGGCTCGCAGCCTTTTTTTTAAGGATAGCCTCTCTGGTTTCCCTGTCTGGCGTCTGAACATCTACAAAAAGACCCCATTGAAACCGACTCACCAGCCGGTCTTCAAGACCCTTTAGCTGATTGGGGGGATTATCACTGCTGAGCACTATTTGTTTCCCTAACTGATGTAAAGCATTAAAAATATGGAAAAATTCTTCTTGTGTCCGGTCTTTACCACTAAGAAACTGGACATCATCCATCAATAACAAATCCACTTCATTACGATAAAAAGTTGATAATTCTGAAATACGATTATGTTGAATGGAATCAACAAATTCACGGTAAAAATTTTCTGAAGTTACATAACGGACTTTTTTATCTGGATGATTATGTAAGACAAAATTACCAATTGCTTGTAACAGATGAGTTTTACCCAGACCTACACCACCACAAATCAACAATGGATTGAATTTGGTTCCGCCTATATCTTTTGCCACAGCCATTGCGGCTGAATAAGCAAACTGCGAATTATTACCCACAACAAACTCATCAAAAGTATAAACCTGGTTAAGCTCAATCGCAGGAACAGAAGTAAAAGGAACAGAAGGTTCATGGCTTTTTGAAGGAATAGACTGCTTTTGGAATTTAATTTTAATCTCTTTATTATTTGCTTCTTCAAAAGAATGCTCAATAAGACCCAGATAGGCATGGGAAAGTTCTTCCTCATCCAGGTGTGAAGGAACAATCAATGTAATTTGGAATTCATTGATTGCATGAATTTTAAGAGGTTTTATCCATTTCGTATATACTTCTTCGGATAATTTTGATTTTAGAGTGGCAAGGCCAAGCAACCAGGCTCCATTTGATAGTTTTGATTCCATATTTAAAAAATACTATTTAATCTTAAAAAATAGGATCCTTCATTTAGAGTAAATATTTACATTTCCACTTAATTTATCTTTAACCATTTTTAAGCAAATAAAAACACTGACCGTAAAACAATGAAT
This sequence comes from Fibrobacteria bacterium, assembly GCA_015232855.1. Taxonomy (GTDB): domain Bacteria; phylum Fibrobacterota; class Fibrobacteria; order UBA11236; family JADFYW01; genus JADFYW01. The sequence goes on along the minus strand of JADFYW010000097.1, from coordinate 5,726 downwards.
CATAACCATATATTTATACTTGCTTTCATCACCTTGCTACTCTTCCAATATTTCTGGGACCTTTTTATCGCTTATCCTGTTGTTTTAGATAATTATATAAAAAGAGGGCAATCCTGGCTGTATTTGCCCCTTAAGTGGAACAGCTGGATTAAAAAGTTTATTAATTTTTTTAATCCCATCGTCTTCGCCCTGACCCTTTTCTCAGGAGGCGCAGCGTTGTACTTTAATACGCCCTTTCTTAAACTTTACATCACTATCCCGGTTTTCATAGTACTTGCAACCGGATTTACCTTTATCAACGACCTACTATTAAAAAAGCGTTTTCACCAGCAAGAAGACCTCTACTTTTATGTACGGGGTAAAATTCAAAAACAAATGTCCCAAAAAGGGAAAGGTCTCTCCGAACTGGAAATTAACAATCTGGCATCTTTTCAACATCAAAATATGCTGAGAGAAGCTGATGAAAAGCACAAGTTCATTCCTGAACTCAATCTGCAAAGTAAACAGGCAAAAAAAGTTCTTAAGGCACAAAGAAAGCCTGTTCCATAATGCTTCAGCATTTAAAAGATTAACATGGGTATTATTGAAAAAGAATCCCCGGTAACCAAAAACCGCAGCTCTTCATCAACCGAAAATTTCTGGTTTCAACAGATTACTGACCAAAACGTTATTGACCTAAACGGTTATGCCGATTTCATGCTGTCCATGGTCTCCCGCACTTTTGCTCTTAACATTCGAATTTTACCGAAAAAATTAAAGCATGAAATTCTTCTCGCATATTTGTTTTGCCGGATTGCGGATACTATTGAAGATGATAAGATGTTGGAATCAGAAGCCAAAGTCTTCTTACTAGACCAGTATCAATTACTTTTTGATCAAAATGATAACTGGAGCGAATCAATTGAGCGTTTTGTGCATCAATTACCCGTATCCTGGAAATCCGAACGCAATTGGGATCAACTGTTAACCTGGCACTGTAAATGGATTTTTTCTTTATTTTTTAAGCTTCATCCCGCTTCCCGCAACGCTATTTCCCATTGGGTAAAAGAAATGTGCGAGGGCATGAAGCTCTTTGCCAGGCACGAAACCGATAAAGAAAGCAAAAATGTTATTATTGCCGATATAAAAGACCTTGACCGCTATTGTTATTATGTCGCAGGTACCGTGGGTAATATGCTTTGTGACCTGTTCAATCTGCATTCCAAATTCATTTCCGCACATCTCTATGACGAATTAAAACGGTACGCAGTTTCTTTTGGCCTTGGACTGCAGTTAACCAACATTCTTAAAGACGTCTACAGTGATATAGACCGAAATATCATGTTTATTCCCATGGCAATGTTAAAAGAACAGGGGCTCACCAAAGACAGTTTTTTTGACCTGTCAAACCGTGAGCGCAGCAATATTATCTTGCAACAACTCATAACGAAAGCAACTTCCCACCTTGCAGATGCTCTCCGCTATACTCTTCTTCTTCCCAGGCGGGAACCAGGTATCCGGCTTTTTTGCCTGTGGCCGTTATTTATGGCGATGGATACCCTCGTTCTCCTTGCCCAAGAATTACATTCATCATCAGATAAAAAAGTCCTGAAAATTTCCAAGCAACAGGTTAAAACAATCATCAGACAAACCAATTGTATCTTCTGGTCCAATCATCTTCTGCAAATGCTTTTTAATAAAAAACAACGGTTGCTGCAGCACCTTCTTTCGCGCTAAGTCCCGGAGCATTCTCATGCAATCTAACCAGCCCAACACTGATACACCAAGCGAGAACCTGCATAAAGGAGACACCTGGAACCTGGCAGAAGATGGAGAACCCCAACGAGCAGATAAATTTCTTTCTATCTGCCTGCCTTCAGCCTCCCGTTCCAAAATTCAGCACTGGCTTTCAGATGGATGCTTTTCTCTTAATGGCAGAATACTAAAAAAAAATACCCAGCTTAAACCAGGCGATTCTATACAGGTCCAGGTTTTACCCGAAGTACCACTGTCCCATCTAGAACCCCAAGATATTCCACTTGATATTGTCTACGAAGATGACTGGCTAGCAGTCATAAACAAACCGATAGGACTTATCACCCACCCTGGTAATGGCAATCCATCCCATACTCTGGCAAATGCCCTGGCCTATCATTATCAGAACCTCTCTGATATCAATGGTCCCTTTCGACCAGGAATCGTCCATCGGCTGGACAAAAACACTTCCGGGCTTCTGGTTATTGCCAAAACGAACAGCGCCCACCAATACCTCGCAAAACAACTTGAAGACCACAGCATGCAACGGACTTATGTGGCTTTTGCCTGGGGACAGTTAAACGACAAAACAGGCACTATTGATCAACCCGTGGGACGACATTATAAAAATCGAGAAAAAATGACCGTAACCCCCAGAGGAAAACACGCCGTAACTCATTTCCAAGTGCTTAAGTTTTATGAAAACCTCTGTTATATTGAGCTTCATTTAGAAACCGGACGCACCCATCAAATCCGCGTCCATTTTGAACACATAGGACACCCCCTGGTGGGAGATGAGGTTTACGGAGGCCTGCAGTACGCAAAGCGCCGGTTACCAGCACTTTTTAAACAATCAGGAAAAAAGTTTGAACAATTTTTTTCTTCCCAAGCTTTGCATGCCCGAGCACTTTCGTTTCAACACCCGGCTTCCGGAGAACAAAAAACTTTCTCCACACCTCTGCCTGAGTCTTTTATTCATGCCCTTGATTTCTTAAAAGCATCTTCACTCTAGATTAACCGTTGAAGTAATTGCATAATGCATTAAGGGGTTGTATATTGAATGCATATTGCTATGAGCTTTGATTTAGCCATATGGAGAACCAATATGTTGCATACCAAATGGAAATTTTTACTTATTGCTGTTAGTATATTCCTTTGGATCTTGCTGAGTATTTATTTTATTAACGCACCACAATTTGTATCCAGTGACGGAGCCCAGTATTTAATCGGTGCCCAAACCATACGGACTCATGGGAAATACCAAACTTTTAATACCCTACCCCAACTTGTAGGTACTGAACGGATCCCCCAATATAATTGGCCGCCCTTTTATTCTTTTTGTCTTGCTGCTGTTATGCTGATAAGCGGACAAGATGTCTTTTCTGCTGGAAAAATTCTCCACTTTCTATGCTCTCTTGTGTTTTTTCTGAGCTGGCTTTCACTTGTCTGGAGTCGCTTTAAAAACAGTCCACTTATACTCTCTACTTTTTTACTCACCATGGTTTTCCCTCTTGGGTTCTGGTTTTATTATAGAGGGTATTATTCAGAAGGGCTCTTTGTAACCCTGTGTGCTATTCTTCTTAACCTTTGTATGTATCATACTACCACGTCCCGGTATAAGCACAAACTCATGTTTGTCGCCGCAATTTCAGTCACATTGGGATTAATGACCATCACCCGATATGCAGGCCTTGGATTTGTACTTGGGCTAGGAGTTTATATGGTCTGGAGAATCATTACCGCAAAAGAGAAAATCCTATCATTACACACTGTACTTTTTATATCACCGGTAAGTCTCATTTACGGTTCTTGGGTTATACGGAATAAGCTACTCCTTAATAACCTTTCATTTCAAAACAAAACAGATCTGGGTTTTGGATTCATTGAGGCCTTCATTGACTGCACTAATAAAGTTATGATTTCTGTTGTTGGCATTCCTCAGCGCTTCGAACAGTATGGGGTAATACTCTTACTGGGCCTTTGTATTCTTTTAGTCATAAATTGGAAGCCTATCAAACATTTTATTGCAGCAGATAGCTTCAACCTGCTTCTTATACTTCTCAGCAGCTGTTATTTTTTAATGTTACTGATTGTTCGAAAAAAATATGGATTTTCTCCCATGCGCTATTACTATTTATTGCAACCCATGGCTGTTTTTCTCCTCCTGTATGGCATACGATTTTTTCGGCATACAGACTCATCACAACCTCCCGTTAAGCGATATATACATAATTGTATTATCTACCTTATATTTGGTCTGATGTTCCTTTCAGGAACCAGGCGCACGTTTTCTGAGATTCAAACTGCATCCATCCTGTCTAATCAGAGTCACTATCGCGGAAGCTATCTGCCTATGTTTATGCACTCTGGCTGGCTATTAAACTGGCTGAAGTCTCAGCCTAAAGATAACAGTTTATATTGCTCAAATTTCACTAAATATGCTCCCCTATTATTAGGGGGACCTTGTATTCAACTTTTTTCCAAACAGGAAGAAAATCAACGCTTTTTACAGCTCATTTCAGCAAAATATGAACATATTTATCTTATTCTCTCAAAAGAAAAAGGACAATGGAAATCCAGGCCAGACTGGGACTTCTATCTGAATACTCTTAGTTATGACATCCTGAATGAAGATAACAGTACAATAGTGGTGAAACTCAAAAAATAATATTAGTATAATAACACCAACATGAAACTTTTAATTGTAATTCCCGCGCTTAATGAAGCAAATAGTATCGAGTCTATCATTACCCGCTCTCTTTCAGCCCGTGCTTCCATTATAAAAAAAACCCCTGTCACAGAAGTTGATATTACTGTAGTTAGCGATGGGAGTACTGACAGAACCGCTGAAATTGCAGGAAAATATAAAGACAATATCAATATTATTGTTTTTAAAAAAAACAAGGGTTACGGAGCAGCCATTAAAGCAGGTTGGGAGCAATCTGATGCCGATTTCCTTTCTTTTTTAGACGCAGATGGAACTTGTGATCCCAATTTTTTTATAACCCTAGCTAATCTTATTCAATCTGAAAACGCTGATGTGGTGCTGGGTTGCCGGATGAATAAACAAAGTAAAATGCCTCTGCTACGAAGAACAGGTAATACCATTTTTTCTCTGCTGCTTACCTTTTTTTCATCAACACATATTAGGGATACCGCAAGTGGTATGCGGATTGTCCGTTCATCAAGCTTGCCAAAACTCATGCCTCTTCCAGATGGCCTTCACTTTACCCCAGCTATGAGTGCTCGAGCTATTCTCAGTTCTGATATCAAGATAATAGAAACAGATATGCCCTATCATGAACGTGAAGGTGAGTCCAAATTAAATGCTTTTTATGATGGTATACGGTTTTTAAAAGTTATTCTGTCAACGGTCTTTCTGTATAAACCATCTCGCCCTTTAAGTCTGATGGGGGGCGTTTGTTTTTTAATTGCTTTTCTTCTTATGATTACACCCATCTTGCATTATCTTCAATACCGCGAAGTGCAGGAGTGGATGGTGTATCGTTTTGTAGTAAGCAACCTGCTTGGCAACCTAAGCATACTGTTATTCAGTTTTAGTTACCTTTCAAATAAAATTGTTATGATAACCCTTTCAAAAAATGTGGAAATGGGTCTTACCTATACTTTAATATCCCGCATTCTGGCAAATCCACTTTTCTGGACGGTTCCTTGTACTTTACTATTGACCGGTGGGCTTTTAGTATTACCAAGTTTTATTGAACTGGTAATAACAGGTGCTACTTATGAACATTGGTCAAGATTTATTGTAATGTCCTTCTTTTTCTCTATAGCTTTTATTCTGATTATTACCTGGCTTATAAATTATACACTATCACTCGTGTCTGACAGAGTAAACTATCTCAAATCAATCAGGTAATATTATTACCTGAATCTAGCAATAATTTTCTGTATACCTTTTTTAAAGTTTTCCGGGTCTACCAACAGGCTCACCGTGATCACGTTATCATTTTCATAGCCAGGTAATAATC
>JADFYW010000096.1 GCA_015232855.1 Fibrobacteria bacterium | reverse complement strand
CTATGTTCAAGATTCCGGACAAGCCGGAATGACTGGTTTCTGGCATATTTTTCACTTATTTTTCCTTAAGTTGATGCACATGGGACAAGCCGGAATGACTGGATAGAAAACATTTATAACTCTCGAGTCTACTAGTCTTCTACAATAAGCCGTCGGTAACGAAGCAGGTCATTTTTTCTTCGTTTTTCAATGAGTTTCTCAAGCTTACTGACAATATAGATGAACGCATCGTCTACGGTTTTGCTGAAATGGAACAGTTCTAAATCCGCTTCATCAATGGTACCCGAATCTACCAGATAATCAAAATTAATGACGTTTTTCCAATATTTTTCACCGTATAATACGATGGCCATATCTTTTTCAACTTTTTTGGTTTGTACCAGGGTGAGAACTTCCATCATTTCATCAAGAGTTCCAAATCCTCCGGGGAAAGCGATAATTGCTTTGGCGGTATATAAAAACCAGTATTTTCTAATGAAGAAATAATAAAACTCAAAGTTTAACTCTTCAGAAATATAGGGGTTAGGGGCCTGTTCAAATGGCAGGTTGATGTTTAATCCGATTGAGGGAACTCCACCGAGTTTGGCACCTTTGTTTGCGGCTTCCATCATGCCCGGTCCACCACCTGAAGAAATAGCGAATCCTCCACAAGTATCTTTGGTCCATTGTGCCAGCTTTTGTGAGAGTAAAACCGCATCTTCATAATACATTGACATTTCATAATCCATTTTTGCTCTTTTCAGGGCTTTTTTATCAACGACCTTTTTTCTTTTTAAAGCGGCCAGCTGCCTCTTTGATTTCTCAAGAGGGACGGTACGTGCAGATCCGAAAAAGGCTAGGGTATCTTGCACATCGTATTTTTCAAATCGGTTTTCTGGTTCAAGGAATTCTGCCATGACCCTGAGGATACGACCTTTATGGCTGTGGAGAAATTTTTTGTTATCAAAAGCCTGTATAGGGAGTTTTTGTTTTGCCATATATAATTCCTGTTCTTGGTAAAGAGTGCCAGATTTGGGCTTTTTGAGCCTATCGATCAAGTTTCTCACTTTTTTACCTTAAAATCAAGAGAAATATGTAGGTACGGTATGAAACAACACTTTTCTGACTGTTTTTAAACTTTTGCTTGTAGAGGGAAACGGATTGTAATCAAAGTTCCAGGTCTTCCCTGATCAAAAATAATCTTGCCTCCAAGTTGCCTGGTTAGAAGGTAAACGAGTTTTAAACCAAGAGAATCTGCATTTTCAGGTTTAAAATCAACAGGTAAACCTACGCCATTATCTTTAACCTGTAATACAATTTCTGAGGTTCCTTTTTTGATGCTGATATCAATTATTCCTTTTTCTTCTGAGTTTGAAGTAGTAAATGCGTATTTCAGGGCATTCGTTATTAGTTCATTTAGTATTAAGCCAAGAGGAACCGCTTCATCGAGGCTGAGTTGGGTGTTTTTATCGACCCGGGCGGTGAAACCGATATTTGGCAGGGTGTTGTAAGTTTCAAAAAGAGACTTAGCCAGATTTTGTATATACATGTCTATCTGGAGATTGGCCAGATCATCTGATTCATATAGCATTTCATGGATTCTAGCCATTGATATCACGCGGTCCTGGCAAGTCTTAAGTGCTTCAATGCCTTTTGGGTCTGACATGTTCCCGGACTGTAGCAACATCAGGCTTGATACAACATTCAGGTTATTTTTTACCCGGTGATGAATTTCCTGAAGCAGAACGGTTTTTTCATCAAGAGACTTTTTCAGCTGGTCGTTCATATTCTTTATTTTTTTAGTCCGCTCTTCTACCTGCTGCTCAAGAGAATCCATCTGAAGGCGAAGTTTCCGGGACATAATATTGAATGCGTTAGCGGTCTCCTGGAGTTCGCGGGTATAAGGCTGTTTTACTTCTTCTCCCAAGTGGGTCTCGTCTGAAGTTATTTGCCTGGCTTTGTGGCGAATATTTGAAATGGGTTTGATGACCAGGAAGCGATTAACCAGATACTGTACCAAAAATAAACCTACCATGGTAAATAACATATACAAACTGAGGCGGTCCGCAATAGTTGAGGCTCTCCTATAGGCAGTACTTAAAGGAACGCGAATAGAAACGGCTGATACAACTTCGCCCTCTTGTCGCCCAAAACTGCGTTTGGGTCCGTAAATTTCAACCATACCGTCAGGTGCACGTTCCGGTGTACTATGACAGCGCAGGCAGGAACGTTCCATGACTTCTCCTCTTCGAAGAAGCTGGTAAAATGATTCTCCATTAATGTCCCTGATAAAATCCTGGTATTTAAGATTGGAGTCTGTATTGCACTTTTCAAGAAATACTGTTTCCAGTGAATCTGCTTCGTTTTCAGGGCTCCTGGCATTTATTGCACATTCTTTGTAATAGTAGTTGTTGGTATGCATGGTGCGAAAACATTTGAGGATTTCTCTGACAGCAAAAGTAGAGGACATCCATTCCGGGCGAAAATAGCTTTTCTGCCGATAATTTTCTGACATTTTGAATACCTCGGGCTTAAGGCGATTATTCATAAAGCTGTGGACGGATAAATTCTGAGCCAGCATTAGCTCTGCTTTTTCTCTTGCATCTTCAAGGGCGTATTCTTTTAGGGTTGCCCGGGTATTGAAAATCATAATAAGGGCAGCAAGCATAATAACCAGGGCTATACTCAGGTTAAGAAGAAGGCTTAGACGGATACCGGATGTATTTGAATTTGTCATCGGTTAGAAGTATTTGACTGAAGAGATTTTCAGTATAATAAATGTCCTTATAATTGAAGGTATTTTATCACTCAATTTGCATTAATTCAAGCATTATTAAAAGAAAAAAAGCAGTTAATGCCAGGCCTGGATAAGGCTGGGTTCACTGCTTTTTATGTGAAAGTGTAAACTTTTTAAAAGTAGGGTTTTTTCTGTTTATTACCTGAAAAACATCCTTTGGTTAATATGTACTACGTCACTTTTTATTCGTAAAAAGAAGATGCCGCTATTCAGGTTATTATCTGCCGGGCACCAGGTAATTTTTTTAACGCCTGTTAATTCTGTTGAATGCCAGCGCTTAACCAGTTTACCTGAAATATCATAAATGGCAACGAGGAGATTCCGGGTATCAAGAAGTATTTCCGGATCCAGCTCTATTATGAGTATTCCATTTCTTACAAAAAAACTGATGCCCTTTGCAAGTGTGGTGCGGGTGTGGTCAACGGCAGTTGCAACCATATTTTCTATGCCCGGATTATGTTCGTCAATCCACTGGTTAAGAGGGATAGAGTCGCTCTCAGAATAATCTGCTTTGATATCTTCAGGACTAAGCGCAGGAACACCACTGCCCCGGTAATAGTCCTGGAGTTCGTCATCCATTACATCCTCTTCTAAAGCAAGTAAAGCGTATTCCTCATCAACGAAACCCAAGGTTGCAGCGAGAGACGACGGCATAGATTTAGCCAGTGGTAATAAATCTTTTGCCGCTCCAATAAGTTTGGCAAATTGTGCTTCATCTTCGATGTTTATTATGGCAGGAATTTCTTCAAAATGTGCGATAGTCTGCCCACTCTTTTTTATTTTTCAGGTTACCTTTTTATGAAGGATGTTTTCAGCATATATTTTCATATCGACCGCATTGCCTGAGTAAGATGAATTTTCAATAATCCACCTTGATATAACAGGCTTAGATGTTGCCGTATACGCTCCGTTTGTCAAAGACGCGGTAATTTCAAATTGTGCCGGGTTTCTCGATAAGAATTCCTGTATGTTGACGCCGGGCCAAAAAACATCATAGTATCTTTTATAATTTCCATAATGACGGTAGTAGTAATAATAGGACTCATTGTTCATACAAGAGATGCTTATTTCACTGTCAATTTCAGGGGCTTTGTGGGTAGTATTGCTGGTGAACTGGGGGCCTGCGGTGAGTAGGATGAGATGTTTTAGAACCCCCTCTTTATCTGAAAACATTTGCGTAGCCTCTTCCAGGGCCTTGTCGAAATCATTCACCGATTCTGTAATCATCGTTTGTATTTCTTCTTCAGAATAACCATTTGATATGGTTCTGGGTATTGGCTTTGCAGTCAGAGAACTGATGGTTTTAAGGAATGTTTTCATATTATGAAATTCATTTCCACTGGGGCTGTCCATGGTGAATATCAGATTTTTTTCCCCCATGATATCAATGATCATGGCACAGCGCTGGTTGTTTGACTCCAAAGACTCAAGAAAGCTAAGCAGCTTCTCTGATTGGTCGATAATCATATATCCGTATTCTCTCAGAAACGCCGGTTCATTCCATCTCCAGATGATAACATATTCTGATTCTACTTTTTTGAGAATAGTTTCTATTGAAGGACTCTGAAAATGGGCCATGGTGCCTGTGAGACCGGGGACATTTACTTTTGCGGTGAATACACGGGAACTATTGGTTTGGGTACCAAATATCGGTTCTATGTAGGAACTTTGATGGGCATTAAAACAACTGATTTCACCGGTACAATCGGTATTTGTAACAGAAGTCAATGTATCCGTGATTTTTTCCTGGCTGTTAGTGGTATGAATGCGAAAGCCTTGTACATCCAAACCTCTGTTTATATTTACTTTTGTATTATAAGTAAATGGATAAGGATACCCAATCAATGTTGTTCCCTTAATATTTTCTGCAGGAACCAGATACCGAAAGCGCAATTTTCGTGTGGCTCCCCAGGAAACAGGGAAAATTGAAATGTCATAATTATCTACTCCCCATCCTGATGATTCAAAAATAACAGGGTCTCTGGGTTTTCGGGGAGCGGGTGAGTCTCTATCTACCACTTCTTCATATTGTTCTCTTGCGATTCCAATCGGTTTTAATTTTGCTTTTAATATTTCATCTCCATTCCATAATAACATTCCAATAACAACAGCACCTTTCTGCAAATTCAAATTACCAACAATTTCAAGTGCATTTGTAAAACTATCCGGAGCGGTGCCTCCTACATTAAATTCCCACTCGAGATTTATGTCCAGATAATCAGGATGTACCGTGATATCGTATTTTTCACTTATAATTTGAGATGTGCCTAACCACTGGGGGCCTTGGGTGGATTGGCTTCTAAAAGTTCCGTGTTGTCGGCCAATTGGGAATAGTTCGGTTATAATAATGGTTAAAAAGATTATGGCTTTATGCATATCTACTCCTGTCTTTGAATTTGCTTATAACCAATGCAAATACTGTACCAAAGCTGTTTTTGAATCAATTCGGCCCTTTTTACTCTTTAACTGTCCTGTGTATGAGAGTGAGAGTCTCGGGATTAAGACGCTTTTAATTAAAGCAGGGGATATGTATATTGCTGAATAACTGGAAAGGTTAAGTTATGAGAGTAATTGCGGTCGTTATAATTATTTGTTTTTTAAGTCCCTTGTTTGGGCAGGAATCCCCGGTGGATAAGGGGTTTGAAATTACCCGGGAAATTTTAGATGCGGTCCAGGATATGGATACGGCTAAAGTTAAAGCCTACTACCATAAAGATGCACTCAAAAAACTAAAAACGAAAGCACTGATAAAGGTGATGGTGCAATGTGTACAGGTTTTTAAACAATATGGAGGGATAGATTCCTCAGATATTATTTATAAAAAAAGAAATTTTCAGCATGCACTCAAATCAAAGATAACCGAGCATAATTTTATTTATCAGTATCCTATGAAAACAGAAGCTTCACGCAAGGCGGGGCATCAGATCATATTTACTTATCAGGACCTCAAAGACCTCCAAAAGATATTTTCAATTGAAGTGATTGATGTAGGTAAAGCAAAGAAGCCGGCCAGGAAAAAAAGGCCAGCGAAAAAATCAAAAAAGAAGAAGAAAAAAAAAGGAATAGATAGTTGATTTATTTCGGTGTAGCGGTTTTGTTGCTACCCATACGATTATTTTTCTGTTTCACTGGGAATAGCCATAGTAACTCCTTGGTTGTTTCTTATTAGACGAAACAGAAGGTGTTTATGGTAACAGAAAAATGGGTTATTAAAACCGGTAGCCCGCAGCAATAACCGGGCGGAAGTTTAATCTGCTGGAATAGCCGGTGTTGGCGTCTTTAAACAGAAAAAGGCTGCTGTGACCGGTGAAGGCCAGGGTAAAACCGTAGGGGAGAAAAAACTCTTTAGAAACCGGAAATCCCAATTCATATATATTGGTGAAATATCTCCGTACTTTTTTGATATCTTCTGCATAGGGATTCACTTCACTATCATTAAAGCGGTTGTCCACTACCTTCTGCCAGACACCATACCATCCCGCGTCAACCCCTGCCAGAAACTGGCCAAGGCGGTAACGGGCAAAGGGCCTTTCTATGCAGTAGGACAGTCTTAGAGTATTCATTTCATTTGTTAATAATTCGCCCTTTGAAGTACCCATACCCCAGGCAATTCCCAGGGACTGTTGATAGTGGTAGCGTCTGATCTCATAATAGCCACTCACCATGTTAACCGCCTCACTTGGGCCTATGCGAGTGCGGAAAAACCCGTAGTGCATGGCATGAGGGTCAAGGTTAAATGCACGGCCACCTTTACGATATACTTCAGACTTTGCCAGAGTATGAAATTCACCAGGAGTGGCAATATAGCGGTTGTTCCAGGTGAGATTTGCTTTCGTTGCCTTGAACTTTTTTCCCTCTTCATAAGTGAGGATATACTCTTTTGATGGGAGACTAAAATAGGCACTGTCTGTGCCTGACAAGAATATACGTGCTTCAAGGTTCATGGTAGCGGCATCTCGTACTTCCATTACCGTATTTCGGAACTCTTTAAAGAGAATCCTGCTTTTCTTTTTGCTGAGTACGCTGAGTATTACATCGGACTTTCCTACCACGTCAAAATCAAAATTAGGGTTTTGCTGTCCGAGTTTTCCCTGGATGTTCTCTCGCCTGGTAGATATGTTTGCGTAGTGATAGGCCTCCCAGAGAGATATTTCATCATTATTATCATAATCGGCCATACCCCTTAGACCGTTTACCATATGATGGGTGAAAATAGCGCCTTTATAATTTTCGGACTCCTGGGCCAGTTCACCCCGGGAACTGGAACTGAGAAGAATGGTTCCTTTGTTTTGTAATTCATCAACGGTCTCAATTTTATGATTATCAATTACCTGCCCGCCCTTACTGCGCAAAAGATGCCCGGACTCGCAGGCGTCCACTATAAGTATTTTAAGGTCCGCTCCCAGGCGCTCCATCTTTTGGTCCAACTCTGCCTTTAGCATTTTTGTTCCATTAATATGAATAGCCTCCGCACTCCCATGGCCTGAAAAGAATAGAAGAAACTGTACCCGGGTTTTATCTTTTTTGAGCTCTTTAATACGTCCGCTTATTTCACTGAGGGCTTCTCTTACACTGCTGATTTTAGGATTTTCTAAAAGGTAAATCCGGTCTTTTTCAAAATGGGAAGCATCTTGAAAAACCCGGGCCATTTTCCTGGCATCTTCCACCGCATATTTAAGTGGCGCTTCTCCGCTTACTCCTTCGTTATTTCCAATAAAAAGACCAATGCGCTCAACATAGGCAAAGAGCCCCTGTCCGTATAGTATCACCGACAAAAATAAAAGTTGGGAAACGCGCATAAGCTCTCTCACTTCCCGGAAGGAGCGCGATTACGCAGGAGATAACGCCGGAAGAGTATTCCATTTTTGTTTTTTACCAGGGCTTTCCTGGCATGTTTCACTGAGAAGGGTTTGTTGCTATACAATATTTTAAGTTCTTCCACCCGCCAGAGTGAATCCATAATAATCTGCTTTTTTAAGAACTGCCAGCTGCTGGAGCCAGGAACCCTTACACTGGTTTCTCCATCTTTTATATAAGGAGTATATTCACCATTATCATCCCGGTACCATACCTGGGCATGAATGTATGTATTCATTCGGTATGTGAATTTGAGCGTGTCTCCGGGACTTACATAGACATCGCTAAGGGTGTCAGCCAGAGCGCCACCTATGTAGAGATAGATGCCGGTCTGGCCTTTACTGGCGAGGGCTGTAGAATTGTCACTTTCAAGTCCTCTACTAATAAAATGCAGGATGGACCAGCAAAGGGCAATGGATAGCACCGTAGCAAAAGCGAGCATAGGGCGGTGGTCCTGGCCCTGGATAAACCGGACAAGCTGCTGCCATACCGAACGTTCGTTCTCTACCTTTCCTGTTTTACCTTTACGAGCCTCTATAGCCCGTTGAACCGCTTCAAAGTTCAAAGAACTTTTTTGTAGTCTGGCTTTTGCAACATACTCTGCCCATTTGGAATTGCCCTGGAGCGCTTCTTCAAAGGTCTGTAGTTCCTTTTTTGATAAATCACCGTTAAGATAACGCTCAACCGTCAAAAACGAAAGCGAGTCATTGCTGTCAGGTGGTATGTTGTTTTTACTATTCATGTGTTTTATGTTAGACGTTTAGTCCGGACAGAAAGTAACCTGTTTAATAAAATCAGCATGTTAGCGTTGAAAATTTTGAAAAAAGATAAAAACAAGCAATAAAAGGACCCCAAGCTCCACAAAATCACCTTTTCGGGATTGAAATTTTTCTCTGAATTTGGCGAGTCTTTTGGTTATCGCCACCCGGCTCACTCCCATAACTCCGGCTACTTCTTCCTGGGACAATCCTTCTGCAAAAGAAAGTACCAGAATCTCTCTGGTTTTAGGGTTCACTTCTTCCAGAATCCGGTTAAACGACAATTCAAGTAAACAGCCATCACTTCTTGAAGTAATATTTTGAGTAACCTGGCTGTCAAAACGTGCCATATCAAGCTCTTGTCTTCGTTTCTGCATACGGAGGTGATCCAGGCAGGTATTTACTGCTATTCGGTAAATCCAGGTGAGAAGACTGGATTGGTGTTTAAATTCAGTAAGTTTATCATGTACTTTGAGGAACACATTTTGAGTAATGTCTTCTGCGTCTGATGGGTTCTTTAAATACCGCATGCATATGCGAAATACCATGTCTTTATGTTCTGAGAATATGGTTTCAAAATTTGGGTTGTTCTTCTTCATGAGATTCACTAATGGTAGAAAAACAAGTTGAAATACCCAATCCTTCCATTCGCGCCTTCACTTTTGTGGTCGAGTGAAGGGAAGGGTTATTCAGCTTTGGTAAAGGTTTTTTCTTCTTCTGCTCCATGGAAAACTAACTCTGAGACCTCACCTGAGTCATTCTTCCCCAGGGTAAACCAAAAAGAAGCGTGGGGGTGGGAATACAGGCTGTCTTGTTGGTAGAGGGTGAAGCTGTTTAAAGGGGGCATTTCAAGAGTTACCTCAGTATCAGAATCTTTGATGTTAACCGTATCATTGTCATTTCCATATTTCCCAAAGACATCTGTGAATTCAGCACTTTTAACTTTGTTCAACGGCCGACCGATAAGGGAATTTTTTTGGTCTTTTATTTCACCAGAAATATCTCCAGAAATTTTCCGGGCAGAGGTTTTAAAATTATCCTCATAGATGATGAGTTTACTGATTGCGCTATCGCTTCCTCGTAAAAAAGAAATCTGGGTATGAGAGAGAGTAGAAAAGAAATTCAGGCTATCGGCGGCAGATAAAAACATAAGACCTCGTTCGGGGTAATCAACCCAGATTCCGTTATCACCGTTAAGCACGCTAATGTTAACAAAGGGAGTATATTCAAATTCACCGGTGAGTTCAGATGTTGTTTTGCTTTCTATTTCAATTGCTACCGGATTAGAAAGGGGACTTTCTCTTGGGTATTGCTGTTGAAAATAATCGTAATTATCACCCAGGTTAATTTCAATTTCTGAGTCCCAATCAAGAAGTTTACAGCGGTATTGATGGTCACAGGTAATAAGATTGTAGCCAAGTCGAAGTTGCTTGTAATCACTAATAACAAAAGCGCTGTTCAATTCTGCATCCAATAATTCAAGTTTACTGGTTTCATCGGGTATGTATAAAATATGGTACCAGGCGCTTCTTCCAAGAATCCAGTCTTTGCCCTCTTTTGGTGTATAGGGGTAATTGTCCCAGCCTTTTTCTTTGCTTACCTTAGCGATAGATTTGGAGTAAGCCCACATGTTTAGGTACGAGATTGAATAAGGAAATAGTTTAGACGCAAACTCCTGTTCTTTACCTTCCTGGGGAAATAACCGTCTTTTGTAGTTTAATTCCACTTCATAGGCGAAGGTATCATGGCTTTTTGCTTTTACTTGTGAAATATCAACATCCCGATGTCTGTATAAAAAGAATGATTCCCACTTGTTTCTTTTATGGAGGAGGACAATTTGCATACTTAAGGCTGTCTGCCAGAAGCCTACAGGTAGTCCCAACGCAGAAGGTACGAGAAGGGTGTCATGGTTATGGGAAATTATTTCACCGGCGGATCCGATATAAAACACCTCTGAATAGTTCTGCGGGTCATTTTTGATTTCACATAGTTCAAGGAAGTCTTTTTGAAGGTTTAAAAATTCATATTTTAATGTATCGAGAGTATCGAGCATTAAAATGTGTTCCGGATGATAATTTTCATCAAACTTGTCATTCTTATTTGCGTCACTATAGAGCCAAAACCCACCAATTGCAGGTTCCAGATTATTAAGAATGTCATCACTAGGCGGTTTAATAAACCGACCATCAAAATTAAAAGGGGCTTTGGATTCTACAGAACTTTCATTATGAGATTGTAAGTGACGTGTAAAACCAATGAATTGCCAGACAATAGATATTTTTGAATTGGTGAATTGCTTTAATTTTGATGTAAGATTGATACTGTCATCTACAACAGTTTTACCCTGGAACTGCACCAGGGCCTCTACATTTTTTTCATTACCAGGAGTAACTAGTCCGGAATCATTGAGACAGCTGCTGATAGGAAAAATTAAAAGAGAAATAATGAGAAAAAACCGCATTATTGTGTTCCTTGTTATTTGACAAGTGTTCATCACGCTAAAACAACTTGTCGATACAAATCTGGCTTTCTACCGTGCCAAGCTAATTATAGTTTTCTTACACCATAAGGTGAAATCATGGTTAAAAAAATGGTATGTTTTGTCTTCGTTTTTCGTTTAAACGGGCGTTTTTTATTTTCAAGACCTGCTTATTATTTTATACTAGCTTGCGAGATGCCAACAGTTCTTATTTTTTCCAGCGAATTTCCTCCGGGCCCCGGAGGCATAGCCGAGCACGCCTATCAACTGGCAGTGCAGCTCTCCAGTTCCGGTTTTAAGGTTATCGTACTCAGCACCCAGGATTACGTTGACAAAGAAGCCGTCAGCATCTTCAATAGCAGGCAAAACTTTAAAGTGCTGTCCCTTCGTCATTATCGCTCCTCTTCTTTTTTCCAATTGTATAGAATATTTAAATTATTTGCGGCCTGTCTCACCAATTGGCCTGAGCTTGTTATTGCCTCTGGAGCAACTCCTGGAGTCTGTTCTGTCCTTGTGCAAAAACTACTGGGACAGAAACGATTGTGTGTCATTCATGGACCCGAGTATCATATAACCTTTTCACCCTGGCTTACTCATTACGGTCTTTCAGGCGCAAGACTTGTGGCAGTAAGCCGGTTTTCCAGAGAATTCATTCGTAAAACCCTGCCTGGAAGCAACATTCAGGTTATCAACAACGCTGCTGTTCATATTCCCCTGTCCGACCCCGACCATGCGGAAAGCCTGCGTTCTGAGTATAAGGGTAAAAACGTGTTACTAACTGTAGGAACCATTTATTACCGCAAAGGACAACATATTGTTATCAAATCCCTGCCGCGCATTCTCCGGTTTTTTCCTGATACGGTCTATTTGATTATCGGTAACGGCCGTAAAGAACAGGAATTTCGTGAACTGGCCGTTTCTCTCAATGTGGAACACGCAGTCAAATTTATCGGGCAGATATCAAAAGCGGACATTGCGGCTTATCTTGCTCTCTGTGACATCTACCTACTCACCAGTCAAGTTTTAGCGGATGGGGACTTTGAGGGCTTTGGCATATCCATTATCGAAGCGGCTCTCTGGGGTAAACCCGCTATCGGTACACGCAATAACGGAATTGAAGACGCCATTGAAGACGGAAAAACCGGCCTGCTTACCAATCTTGATTCTCCTGACGAAACTGCTGAGGCTGTCATCAAATTACTCGGCGATCCTTCATTAAGAACATCCATGGGTGAAGCCGCAAAAACGAGAGCAGAACAAGAATACAACTGGAAGCGTATTGGGTCTCATTATATATCACTTATCAATACCATTCTCGATTGAAGAGGGAACTGATACCAACCTCATATATGCGCGCTCCCATTAAACTCAACAAAGCTTATTGGCCGACCCCGCTTACCAGGCTGATTCCCTCCACAAATAATCCGCTGACCTTATTAGATAATAACATCAGCCCGGAGCAATTCTCTCAAGCTGTTTCTGTCTTTAAATTTGGAACTACTCTTAAAAGTACCCGGGCCTTCCGGTTTCCACTTACTGTCAAATCCCTGTCAGAACTCAGCAATAACAAACCGTCAGTCATATTGGATGTTGGCGCTTCTGATGGAATTACCTCAAGTCATGTTATGAAACAACTGCAATGGAAAAAGTATTTTGTTACCGATAGAAATATCGATGTGTACTGCCGTGAATACCGCGGAACCTTTTATTTTTTTGACTCCCTGGCTAACTGTGTTCTTATCGCCACGAATAAATTTGTTATTTATCGCGAATATGAAGATGCCGTGTTTCCTCTGAATATTATAGCAAAACACTTTTTTTCAACAATGCCTCCGGAAGATAGTGAACCGCAAAAGATTCGTCTGATTAATCCTGCTATTCATTCTGAAAGCA
Organism: Fibrobacteria bacterium; assembly: GCA_015232855.1. Taxonomy (GTDB): domain Bacteria; phylum Fibrobacterota; class Fibrobacteria; order UBA11236; family JADFYW01; genus JADFYW01. The sequence goes on along the minus strand of JADFYW010000096.1, from coordinate 5,175 downwards.
GTGATGTGTTTGTATATGCCTATGATATATTTACCGCCTGGGAACAGGAACCGGCAGATCTTGTTATCGCCGCCAATATTCTGAACAGGGATTATTTTTCAGATGCCCAGATTCTCCGTGCGATACAAAATCTGCGCACCGCTCTCAAAGAAGGAGGCCGTCTCACCATTATTGATAACCGTGAAAATGAACGCTCATCCATTTTCCGTTTAGAAAAAGCAATGCTTATATCAGAACATGATATTAACGGAGGCACAGAAATAAAATCGTTGGTATTAAGTCTTCCGGCCGCTTAAGTCAAGCTAATGTTCCTTTTGTCATATCATTATGTGCACTTCAACTTGTTTTTTCCAAAGTCCGGGGCTAAATTAGTTGTAATATGCTTCAGGAACAAAAACTTCTATCAGTCTGTTGGGATACCATGCTGGCAAAAATGCGACAAATTTTGACTCAAGCCTTTGTTGTCTGCCTGGTGTTTATGTCAACACAAAATGTGGTTGCTTATGAAGTTGCCGTGAGTCTGGGGTCAACGGCAGATTGGCAAGCTACCATCGATATGGGTGATAGCAGTAAATGGCCCATCGTAGCCGATTCAAGCTGGGGAGTGCTGGCAAATCTGGTTCCTATCGCCTGGCTTGAACGCGACCAGCAGGAAGCCGTATTTAGAAATTTCAAAATACAACGCGCAATTACCGAATTGCCTTACAATTCGATAGACTGGACCGGGACACAGGGAGACATTGCCTTTATCGAAAGCTTTGGTTTGTCCGTGCCTTATGTATTTGTCATCGACGGAACGGCAGGGGAGTCTATGCTGACACGAGAGGAGCTGTTGCGTGTCAAGGATCGGTTTGCGGACAAGAAGATCATCATGAACACCCATTCCTGGGTCAGTGGCGGTGACCATGTCGAATCCGTTAAGGACGTTCTTGATGGTGTTTGCATCGAATACTTTCCCCACAACGAACGATTCAATGTCGCCGCCCACGTGGCCCCGTTTGGCAGGTGGGCTTATGAAAACGAAAAAATCCTCATGTTTCTGATGCCCCCCTTGCCGGATGAAGACCAATTCGCGCATTACGTAACCGAACTGGCCCGAATCGTCTATGAGGAAAACAGCGATCTGCCAAAGGGCTGGATGAAAAGTGACCAGTTCATATTTTCTCCTGCTAATTACACTTTTGGCGCAAGCAGCCTGGCCTACGTCCCCGAAGATGATGATAACACGGTCTTAGGTGCAGCTAAAGCGCTGTTGATGATGCGGCCCGAGCTTGACGCCGGGCAAACGGTTGGGGTTATTGATGATAGAGTGGTCAAATATGATTTTTTTCAAATGTCTGCGGTTAAAGATGGGTATATCGTTAGATTACCGAATATACAGACCAATAAAGCGATACATGGGAGATTATTTAATCTGCATAGAGAAAGCAGGCTTATAGACCTGACGGGAAAAAACGGTCAGTACTTCTGGAATGGAAAAGATAACGATGCTCTATCTGTACCTGGAGGGCTATATATTCTTCAGATTATGATAGGGGGGATGGGTTTTCATGGAAAGGTGTTTGTCTATTAGTTTTTGATTATTGTTTACACTAGTATTTGCGACCTAATAAGACTGAAGACCGTTGTCATTACTGGAAAAATCGATCCCCCCCCGTACATAGTAAAAAACTTAGCACAGTTATTTCCTTTAACAGAATCAATTAATACCCAAATATTTGCATAATGAGATTCTGTCTCCAATCTGGCAATTTCATAGGAAAAAGAGTTTCCGTTTTTCTTCATTGTTTAAATTGTTCCGGCACATCTCTTTGATGGCGATCATTACTACCCCAACATACAACGGAGCCGTTTGATTTTAAAGCCATTGTATGTTCATCACCAGCTGAAATTGCAATTATGTTTTCTAAGTCCGCTGGTATAGTAGTTTGTCCAAAATCATTTCTACCCCAGGCAACTATCGTACTATCGGATAAAAGTGCTGCACTATGATATCTTCCTGCAGTAATAGATGTAACATTTTTTAAATTAGAGGGGACAATAGTTTGTCCGTACCCATCATAGCCTGCTGCAAGAACCGTTCCATTTTTTTTAAGAACTAACGTATGACTCGCTCCTGCCGCGATTGCAATTATATCGGTAAAACTAGAATCATTTTCTAAGTTACCCCAGATATATACATTACCATTTATACCAAGTGCCATAGAAAAATAGTCCCCCGCTGATATTGCGCTAATTCTAGGCAAATTTGATGGAATATCACACTGTCCTTTTGAATTATCACCCCATCCTATTACTGTACTATCCTCTAACAGAACCAGAGTATGAAGTCCTCCGCCAGAAATTGCTATTACTTTTTTTAAAACGGAAGGTATTGAGGATTGCTTATGACGATTCCAGCCCCAAATAGCAAGACTTCCTTCTGATTTTAATGCGATGCTATGAGAGCCTCCTGCAGCTATTGCAATAACATCAGATAACCCATCTGGAACATCAGTTTGCCCGTGATCAGGCCCCATGGCTTCCATTAAGGTGTTTCTTGCTCCCCATGCTTCTACTTCACCGGTTTCTTTTAGCACTAAATTAAATTCCTCTCCAGCAGATATTGCTAGAACAGGTTCAAAAGTAGTATTCTTTTTCACTTCGAATGCGTCCTGTATACACGAGGTAAAAGAAAAAATCAATATGCCTGTAATGAATTTTATCAAGTTCATTTTTCATTCCTGTATTTAGTATTTAATCCCTTTACCATCGTATTGTTACAGAGGATTAACGTCTGTAATCTAATACAATATAGTCACACAAAAACATCTCTATCATAGTCAAATTGCCTTTTTGGTTTTAATAGCATGACTTTTTCTTTATTCTTCTCCATGCTATTAGACGTTTTTAAAAAATTTTTCTGTAACTTTTTTTATTACAACAGAATTATTGGTAATAGCGACATTATAACAGAAAAAACAAAATAGCCGCATCAAAAATGAGGTTATTCATTATTTAACTATATGTAAAATCAATAAATATTAGTTGAGGAGTAAAGGAGCGATAACAGTCGATACAATTGGCGGGTTAACCCTGACATAATCCACTTTTGTTTCTACATCAGTTCCATCAGGTCCGATCGCAGTCAAACTAACTGTATAACTGCCCAAATTTGAATAATAATGTGTAGGGTTCTGTTCAATACTTGTTGCCCCATCACCAAAATCCCATAATAAGGAATCAATAGGACCCCCGGTATTTGTTACGGTAAAAGAAACATCAAGGGAGTTCACACCACTGGTCTGAGAGGTACTGAAATCAATAGATGGTTCAGGTGTGGTAACCGTGATATAATTCGTTTTCGTTTCTATATCATTTCCATCAGGACCGGACGCAGTTAATATTACGGTATAAGTACCTGAAACGGTATATTGATGGTTGGGGTTTTGAGATGAACTTGTTGCTCCGTCGCCAAAGTCCCAGTGCCAGGAAACAACAGGCCCCCCAGAATTTGAAGCCGAAAAGTCAACATTCACAGGATATTGGCCGATTGTAGTACTCGCGGAAAAGTCAACTGACGGTACAGGAGTTGTAACAATTATATAGTTAGTTTTAGCTTCTAAATCATTACCATGAGGCCCCAGAGCGCTTAAGGTTACAGTGTAATTACCCGGTAACAAATATTGGTGAATCGGATTCTGTACTGAACTGGTAGATCCGTCACCGAATTCCCAAAGCCAGGAGTTAATCGGACCGCCTGTATTGGTTGCGGCAAAAGTTACACTTTTGGGATAGTTACCGCTAGTAGATGATGCAGTAAAATCAATAATGGGATAAGGAGGAGTAACCGTTATATATCCTATTTTGGTTTCAGCATCGATACCACCAAGTCCCTGGGCGGTTAAAGTCACCGTATACGTTCCTCCTGAAGTATATTGATGTCCAGGATTCTCGGTAGAACTGGTATTCCCGTCACCGAAATCCCAATTCCAGGAAGAAACAGGCCCTCCTGTATTAGAGGCTTGAAAAGTAGCCCATAAGGAATGTTCCTCTTCACCTATATTAGCGGAAAAATCCACAATAGGAGCCGATATTGTAACATTAATAAGATTATTTTTTATTATAGCATCATTTCTTTCTGGGCCGTCCCCTACTAACCTTACGGTATAACTACCATCCTGAGTATAGGTATGAGTAGGATTTTGAGCGGTACTCGTATTACCATCGCCAAAATCCCAAAACCAGGATTCAACTGGACCTCCTGTATTTATTGAAGTAAAAGAAACGGTTAATGGAAAATCTCCGCTTGTACTGGAAACAGAAAAATCAACATCAGGCGCAGGATGGGTGACCGTAATATAATTTGTAATAGTTGTTACATCATTGCCAGCAGGGCCTGTTGCCGTTACTGTAACCGTGAAACTTCCTGCAGTTGTATATAAATGATTCGGATTTGGAAAAGTGCTGTTGAAACCATCACCAAAATCCCAAAACAATGAGGTAACTGGGCCACCAGTATTAGTTGTTGTAAAGGATATATTTAAAGGATAATCTCCACTGGTGGGAGTTCCAAAAAAATCAATAGATGGTTCTGGATGGGTTACTGTGATATAATTTGATTTAATTTCTACATCATTACCTCCAGGGCCTGTTGCAGATAAAATAACTTGATAATTGCCTGCTGTTGTGTATTGGTGACTTGGGTTTTGTACCGTGCTCGTGGCTCCGTCACCAAACTCCCATAGCCATGAGGTAGTTGGGCCACCAGTATTAGTTGCTGTAAATGATACATCTAAAGGATAATTTCCGCTAATGGGGGTACCTGAAAAGTCAATAGATACAGGTAAATCTATTAAGACATCTGTAATTTCACTAAGAATAGCTTCACCTTGTTCAACAGATGGAACACCATGCTCTAAGTTTTTATTTTGATGATATATACTATCAAGGAATGAATAATTTTCCATTAAATCGTTTGCATTTTCTACTTGAGTTAGATTTGAATTTATTCCATCATAAAAAATACTTAGGTTTGGATCTAAACCCGCTGAACTTAATGTTGGAACAAATGTATGGACAGATAAATTATTTTCTGGAATATTATATGTATGAGTTAACAAGGAAACATAGTCTAAATTTACTTGAGGAAATTGGAACCCATATTTGTCTAATAAAATTTCTACAAGATCACAA
>JADFYW010000095.1 GCA_015232855.1 Fibrobacteria bacterium | reverse complement strand
ATGTCCCCCATAAGGATATTTATAAATTGTGGTAATTCATCAAGGTGAAAAATTCTTAGCCATTTTCCAATTCGGGTGACTCGCATATCACTCTTTTTTCCCCATAGCTTTGGTTGGCCATTTTCTGAAAAGGGCTGCATGGTTCTGTATTTATATATGGTAAAAGAAGATCCAGCGACATCTTTATGTCTGCGGTCTTGTGAAGGAGTAAATGAAAGGGTTTTTCCGTCTTGTTTGGTTATGGTAACCGTTCTTTTTCTTTTATTGATACCCACCCGTTGTTGGCAGTAAAAAATACCACCTTTTGAGTCTACAATAATCAAGAGGGCGATAACAGGAAATGATATTAAAAAAAACAGCACACCAAAGAAGCCCACTAAGATGTCAAGAGACCTCTTGATAAAGAGAACGGCTATACTAGGTGTCATATTTTATTTCTCTATTTTTTAATAGCAGGGGGATATCCTATTAAATTATTATTAAAAGGGTAGTAATGCTTTAATTAATCAAAAATCTCTCTTTTCATTATCAATTTCTAAACAATAATTTTGTCCAACTCTCTGACCATAACGGTTGAAAAACTGGTTTCCAAAGGCAATGGTCTGGCCCGTGTCGAAGGCAAGGTTATACTCGTTCCATTTGTTTTACCTGGGGAGTCGGTAAAAGTTAAAATCACTTCACATAAGAATGGATATGATCTTGCCGAAGTTAAGGAAATACTAAATCCATCCCCTTTTCGTCAAGTTCCCGCTTGTCCTCATTTTACAAAATGTGGAGGATGTGATTGGTTGCATATCCAGTATCCGGAACAATTAAAGCAAAAGGTGGCTATTTTTCAGGAGACCATGCAGCGAATAGGGGGTATTCACCTTAATAATACCCAAATAGAAAGCGGACCTCATCTTGAATATCGAAATCGTACCCAGATTCAAGTTGATTCTTCTGGAAATAAGGGTTTTATGAGAAAGGGTACCATTAAAATAGAGCCCCTTACCCATTGTCCGGTATTATTACCTTCTTTGAACGCGCTCTTTACGAGCTCTAAATTAAATGTTGATATAAAAAAATCTTCAAAAATCGTTAAAATTCCAGCTTTTGCCTATGACAACCGGATTTCCTATATGCTTCCCAATACAAACAGAAGCCTACCGGAAAACCTCTGTGTAACTCTGATGGATAAAGAAATTCATTTCAACCTGAAGTGCTTTTTCCAAAGTAATCTTTCGCTATTACCCGAATTTATCCGGTTTATTACTGAAGACCTCAAAGGTGAAACGGTTATGGACTTATATTGTGGAATTGGTCTTTTTGGAGCTTTCCTCTCGGATCGATTTACCAAAGTTATCGCTGTAGAAGAGAATTCTTTTGCACTGAAATTTGCAAAGCAAAACATTAAGGGTTCAAATCATCTGTTTTTGAATAGGAGATTGGAAGAGATAAATCTTGAATTGTTACCCGAGGAGATTGATTTTGTAGTGGTTAATCCCCCCAGAAACGGTCTTTCGCGCATTGCCAGAGAATTTCTTACTCATATACGACCTGCGCACCTTACTTATGTCTCTTGTAATCCTGATACCCAGGCTAGAGATTTAAAATACCTGCTTCAGCATAATTTTAAAATTTCAAGGCATAAATTGTTTGATTTTTATCCTCAAACCTCTTATGTGGAGTCTGTTGTCAAATTGCATTATGAGACTTAAAACTGCTATAATTACAATTGTAGCAGTTTTTGTATATTACTCAAAGTAGAATTATCAATTACAGCTAAACACTATAAAGGTTTCATATTGTTTTCACTTATGAGTATATTTTCTGAAGCAAAAACAGGGGGCTAATTTTGTTTTTATATATTCTTTTTGGCTTTTGCCTTGTACTCTTGGTTGTCCTTACAGCCACTGCGGCATATTTTGCTTTGCAAAAAAAAGATGATGATAGTGAGAACTTCCCTACTATCCACCAATCTGGTGTTTTTTCTATAATCAGAAAGTCTCCCCGTGAGGCTCTGGAAAAAAAACAACTCACTCTGGAGCAGATTAAAGAGGCTCTTGCGGCAACCCTTTCAAAGCAAGAAGTGGAAGATCAGGCAGAGAGCTATTACAAATTGTGGACGGAAATTTTGGAAGAGAGCATTAGTATTATTGAGGATGGGGACACAAAAGGTCTGCAAACTTATATGTACAATGTTCCTGAAAGAGATACCGATACTTGCAAGCTTTTTTCCGGTAACACTTATGTTACCCGGGAGCAGCTTCAGAATTTTCCGAATATTATTCCGCCGTTTCATTTGGGATGCAATGTACGTCTTATCTCCAAAGAAGCCTGGAACACTAATCTTGATGGTACGGGCTGGAAGCCATTGTTACCTGAAAACGGCAAATACCCTACCCCTGAATGGAGAACTATTGCGAAAATTGAATCTTAATTTAGCTGTATCTTTTTTTATCATCACCGCGTTTGCTTTTCAGGCATATGGGCAAGCGGTTATAACGCTTGTTATGCCCGTTGGCGCCCGCCAGTTAGGTATGGGCGAAACTGCAATAGCGGTGGCTGATGATGTATATACCACCTTCTGGAATCCGGCGGGTCTGGCATTTGGTCCATTGGCTGATGAGTGGGAACTGGCCTTGTCTGGCAAAAAGAAGGAAAAAACAGTCCACGATTTCACTACCCTTAGCTCAAAAGAAAGACAGGGGTTCTTATCAAAGGCCACCTTGTGGTCCGGTACTAAAAATGGCTTGTTTAAATTCAATGGAAAAATATGGAATGATTATTACGAATACACTCTGGAACAAGAGGATAATATTAAAAAAGTAGTGAGAGAGTATGTAGGTACAGAAGACAATCTTGATACGCTTTTGAAAATTGTAAAGGAATACAATAACCTAAAAACTACTGAAGATGAAGATGAGTTGATATCTCTTAGACTCCCCTATAATCTTTTGTTCATGGGAAGTGAAATCTCTGCCCTTGCGGTTGATAAAAGTCAACGGGTATGGGTCGGGACTCCTGAAGGTTTATATCGTTTTGATGGGGCCAAATGGAAGAATTACTTAAAGACGGAACTATTTGCTGGTGATTCCAAAGAAAAAAAGCAATCTCGCCATATTACAAGCATGGCATTAAAAGGGAGCGAAATATGGATAGGGACAAAAAATGGGCTTTACCGATATCGAAAAACAAAATTTGCCCGAAGGGGTAAGAGCCTTTTACCTTCTCAACATATTACCGCTATTGCCTCCCATGCCAATTCCAATGAATTGTTCATTTCCATGAAAAATAAAGGTGTAGCCCGATATACTCCGGCCAAGGCAAAGGGTTTGACCGCAAAATGGAAGTTGTTTAATGTACAAGAAGGGTTGTTGGATTCAGTGGTCAATAATCTGGTTTTGGACAAATATGGTCATCTTTGGGTTGGACATCCCGGTGGAATTTCTCATTTTTCACTAACAGACTGGCACAGGATCACCTTTAACAAGCAGTTGGTACGCAGCCTTGATCTTGATGAAGACGGCAGCATCTGGATCGGTACCAACAAAGGAGTATGGAAACATACGCCTAATTATACTAACCCTAAGGGGCGCAAAAAAGCAAAAAAATCAGATGAGGAAAAAAAGAAAGGCAGCTGGTTTCACTATCACTCAGGTAATGCTCTTGTAGACAATAATGACCTGGTTATTGAAACCCAGGGAGATGATGTGTGGTTTGTGACTAAAGCTGGAGTGGAACGATACAATTCTGCCAAAACACAAGTAGGCATGTTCTATGAAAAACTGCTACCCGCTCTTAATATGGACGATCTCTTCCATGCTTTTTGTGCTGGCACTTTTCCACTTCAGGAATGGGGTACGGTAGGTGGATTTGTCAATTTTATTTCTTTTGGTGAAATCCCCATTACCTATGAAAATGATAATGGGGGTGAACCCAAAGAATTCAGTTCCTGGGAAAGTGTAGCTGCTGTTTCTTATGGGACCAAAATAAGTAAGCGCTCTAGTTTTGGTTTAAATATCAAATTTATTTACTCTGCACTCGCACCGGGGGTGTCTGCTTCCGGAGAAGAGCAGGATGGGGTCGCAGCGAGCTATGCCGTGGATTTGGGTCTCTTAAGTAAAAATATCCTTTTTAAAGGATTAAATTTTGGATTTGTGATGCAGAATATTGGTCCTGCTGTATTTTATGTGGACCAGGACCAGTCTGACCCTATTCCCTTTACCTGGAAATTCGGTCTCTCCTATCAAATTGCAAGCCCTAATCACCGTCTGATTGTTGCATCAGATGTAAACAGAGAAGCTACCTATCATGAAGAAGGCCGACGTGGTGGTGCGACACCGGTATATATCGGAGCATGGAAGAAACTCATGAATCCAAGTGAAAATCCAGATAGTGACGCTGGTTTTGTTGATGTAATACAGCAAAATATTGAGCAAATGGTTTATAATACAGGCTTTGAATATACCTATGCTAATATCGTTGCTTTTCGTTCTGGCTATCTTTTTGATTATAGTGGTGAGCGTGAAGAGCTCGATTTTGGGCTTGGTTTTTCTCTTTCAGATATACTCCAAATTGATGCCACTTTTATCAAAGATTTCAGTGGTGGCATAAGGGACGGCCAACGTCGCTTCAGCCTGATTTTTAAATTCTAATTATATTTGGGTTATTCCCGGACTTCTATCATTTGCCATCTGGTGTGAGATTCGTTACCTGCTTTATCGGTGACAATCAGGCGGTAAGTATAGATGCCAGGGGTGAGTAGTTCCCGGCCACTGTCACGTCCGTTCCACTTAATAACTTTTGGAGGCATACCTTTTCCTGCAAAAGATTTTATAATGGCTTCAGCTTTACTTTTCTGATTGGTATTGCATATTGCCAAATGCCAGCTCGCAATGGGGCTTTTTTCGTCTTCCACATAAAGTTTGAAAAAGACAACCTGGGAATCAGGAGATGCGGAAGGCTTAATAAGACCTACATCATCACTAACGGATATACGGGGGGCTTTATCATCTCTGAATAATCCGAACCGGGCATCCAGCGATATTTCCTGAATAATATCGGTATTGTAAAAGCCAAATGGTAAACCGGTGATGGAATAACTTATTCCGTAAAGATTTTGTTGAATCCAGGTATCAAACTGCCCTCCAATACCTATGGAATGGGTACTTTCTTCTTCCCCTTGTGTTTCAATTTTATAGCTGCCAATTATTCCCAGCTTGCCGGCTTTCCCTACTTTGCCTTTTAAAGAAAAAACATGGTCGGCATTGGGAAATTCCAGGCCCTCAAGAAGGTAATCATAATAGAGGCTCACATATCCCACAGGGAACATATTGAGACCAAAGGCAAACTCACGTAAAGATGAGAAGCCGTCATTTGCTTCTCCAATTTCTGACTCAAAAATATTATTGGCAGAAAGGCCAGTCCAAAAATAATTTCCAAATTTGTAAATAGCGCCCACATTAACATCTGTTCCAAAACCGTTTTTTTCAGATTGCTCTACGTATTGGCTAAAAAAAACAGTACCTACAGTAAGATAAGGTCCAATTCCAAAAGAAAAGCCTCCTTTTACATTGTGGTAGACCGATTCATTATCTTGATCGCGGTATGAGTTATAGCCTAATCCATAGGACACGATGTCGGATACGCGTTGACCATATAATAAAACCGGAGAGACATGGTACATAATATCGGTTAATCCCAATTGGATTTCATGACCTTCTGAAATTTGCATACAGGCTGGATTGGTTAAAAATGCACGCATACCGGAGAGTTCGGCATGTCCTCCTCCGGAGAATGCTAATTTCTGTGTGGATTGAAGACCATGCTGAAAGGTAGGAGCAGCATTACACCACGAGCAGGTCAAAATAGGTATGAAAAATAGCCTACAGATATTTACAATAGATTTGAAAATATGGTCAGTTTTCCTATTCATTAGTTGCCTGTAATATCCGGCTTGCTTCTGGTGAGTTCACCTTCCAAACGTATCTGATTAATTTGGGTTTACCTGCTGAATATACCAATCCTGGGCACAGGGGTGCAAGCATTCCTGTAAATGTTAAATAGCTATTCTTCTTCCAGTAACCGAAGGGGCATCACGATGAAGAAAAAGTTTGCACTATCATCATCGGGCTCAAAGATAGTGGCCCCGAGGTTGGAATTGAGTTTTATCCGTACTTCTTCAGTATGGATCAACTTTAATACTTCCAGTACATATACAGAATTGAAACCGACCTTAATCTCTTTACCACTATAATTTGCCGGGAGGGTATCTTTAGTTTCTCCACCCATGTCGATATTGCGTGCAGACAGATTCAGAGTGTCTTTTTCAAAGGCAAATTTAACTTGTCTGGTTTTTGAATGGGCCATGGTAGCCACGCGTCTGAGTACAGATACCAGCTCGTCTTTGTTTACTTTAATTTCACGACTGAGTTTTTGTGGAATAACCTTTTCATATTCAGGATAAGGGCCTTCGATACATTTTGAAATAATGGTCACGGTGCCAATCTTAAAGGTTATGTTCGATTTTCCTAAAGAGACTGAAATAGCATCTGTACTGCCTGAAGCTATTTTTAATACCTGAGTAATAGCTCTTGTGGGCAGAATCACATTTTTATTCATGTTGAATTCATCCAGAGGAAGCCAGGCTTTACCAAAGCGGTGACCATCAGTGCCGACCATGAGCAGTTCGCCGTCTTTATACTCCCAATATACTCCGGTAAGACTGACCCGGGTGGTAAAATCGTTAGAAACAGCAAATGAGGAATTTTCAAAAAGAAATTTGAGGTCAGCGCCCTGAATACTGAAGTTTTCTACATCTTCATCTTCTGGAATTCCTGGATATTCTTCGGCACCATAACCTACAATATTACATTGGAAGCTTTCTCCGGATTGGATGGTAACAATGTCATTATCCACTACACAATTTACTGGCAAATCAGGGAGTTCTCTGATAACTTCAAGAAATTTCTTGGCATTTACCACTATTCCGCCATCCTGTATGCCTTCTACCTCAAGCCGGATAACAATAGTGAGATCAAGATCGGTAGCGGTAATTTCAAGTTCATTGCCCTGCAAATTAAAAAGAAAATTATTCAATACCTGTAAGGTGGTTTTGTTCGGAACCGCATTTTGCGCTACCTGCAATGCTTCAAATAGTTTTCCTTTATTGACTTCAAATTTCATAGATGCTCCCAGAAATAACAGTGATTTTCCCAGAAGATAAAAATTTTCTTTTTGAAATGCTTATAATCATTCATTTTACACACGATTTAACAGCAACTAATGATAATAGTGCTTATTTCCTTTTTAAATCAGGCCATATTTTTTCTATATCCTCTATTACGAGATTTTTCCCTGATTTTTTTTATTTTTCAAGGTATTAGAATTTTTATGGAGTTTTTATGAACGAATCTGAAAAAAAGAGCTTTCTTCAAACCCTTCCCGGTGATTATTTTTGTCAAATTATGTGGCGTTTCGCAGACAGGTTTGATTTGCAGATGCTGGTCCAATCAACAAGGCCTGTGGCCAGGGGCATCGTAGCTCAGATGGTTGCGGAGGGAGTGCGCAATTCCCACGAATGGAATGATAAAAAGCAAAATATGCTTACGGCTTTCGACGAATCAGGTATTTCTTCAGTTTTTATTGATAGTGAGTTCGGTGGTTTTATAGCGGGCCCAAAAAACATGGCTATGGCCTTGGTTTCTTTTGAGCTGGCCTGGGTGGATGGTGGCTCTGCTACTTGCAGTTTGGCAACAAATCTGGCTTTGGATCCTATCCATGAAAAGGGAACCTATGAGCAAAATAAACATTACATGAGTGGTTGTATTCCAGCTGCTCCCGGAGAAGATCGTGAGACTTTTCGGGGTGCTTTTGCTCTAACCGAGCCTCTTCCGTATGTAGGTGTTGATGCAGCATGTATCAGCGGTAAAATGCGTATTGCAGAATGGGAAGAAGGCAAAGAACCCATGTTGCAGATAGAGAAGCGCGGCCGTTTTATTACAAACATGGACTTTGCGAATTTTATCACTGCTGCTGTCGATACCGGTGACGAGCGTATTAAAACCAGTACTATGGTGATATTAGAAAAATCTGATGAGGGTGTTTTTGACAAAGGTGTTCCTACCAAGAAACTTGTACATCAACTCTCAAGTACGTGTGACCCTGTTTTTAGTCTTAAAATACCTGCGAGCAGAATTATTGGCGGCTATACCATAAAAGATGGTGTAATTATCCCGAATTGTTCCCATGCAGAAATTATTGAAGCTGTTTTTCGGCGTACCCGGGTAACAGTAGGTCTGATGTCTTCAGCCAAATTATTATCCGCAATAGAGCCGGTTATACGTTATCATCGTACACGCTACCGTGGCGGAGACGCCAGTAAGCCTGAGACTGCACGGTTTGATCTGGGTATCCAGCAGAAAGAAGATGCTTCCCAGCGCCTGGTTGATGTATGGGCAACCGGAGAAGCCAGCGCAAGCCTTGGTTTCGCGGCGGCAAGACTTTTTGATGAGTACGATCCTATTGAACGCGAAGCGGATAAAATCCTTGAAGAACAGGGGGTTAAGGGGCCACGTGCCAAGATTAAAGCCTTCCGTAAAATTAAAGAGGATGTAAAAGAATTAATTCGGCTCTCTTATCAGCCTGAAGACAAGCGGGATAATGCCCGTTATGAAGAATTGGCAGCAGATCCTGTTATTCATTTCCAGGCTAAAGATCCTCTGGCTATGGTACTCTGTCCAGCCTGCAAACTCTGGAATACCGGTTGGGGCGCTACCATGATGCGTGAAGCAGTAAGCCTGGTAGGTGGCTATGGCATCACTGAAGATTGCCCTGGTTTTCTCATGCAGAAATGGTCTGATATGCAACTTGAAGCGACCTACGAAGGGCCTGAAGTAGTACAACGGCGCCAGCTGTCTATCTCAATGGTTAATGAACTCTTTATTGAACATGTAAACTGCTGGATTGAAGAGATGAACGCTCTCTCGTCCACGCATCCCGACCTCGGACTTGATTCTTTAATAGCGGGTTTTAAGATCTGGCTTTACACTGTGAACTACGCTCAGACGTCCGTCGATGAAGATGGCAAAAAACTCTACCATGGCAGTCGCCAGGCGGTAACATTTTCTCTTGCGGATGCAATCAGCTGGTTGCTGGCCTCAAGGCACCAGATTCTCGATGTTATTGAACTAAAAGAAAAAGGGCCGGAAAATCCTGTATTGCAGGAAGGATTACCCGGGCTGATACAATTCTTTTCAGATATGTGCGTTCACCAAGCGGCTCGTACCGCAGGTGAAGTTGGGCGTATCACTTCAGAACTAATCTACGGTTATAAAAATACAACTCCTGATAATCTGGACGAATACAGGGCCCTGCGCCAGAGCATTGATGAAAACATTGCTGGCGCACGCCTGGCACGTCAGCGTGCAGGGGAGTCTATTAACAAAGTAATGATTCCTGAGGCTCTGGATTATCCGCAGCAGTAGTGATATAACCGGTAAACAGCAACAATCAGGAGTATTGGAGTGTTCGTGTGTTGGGGCAAAGGATAAATAATATTGCTGTAATGCAATTAATATTTCCGAAACTAACTTTTTGTTGCCTGACATACTTTCCTATTACTCCGCTGCTCCACTACCCCAAACAACGAAAGCCAAGGATTTCCATATGAGTGATGAACGTCAGACCATGCAGGTGGATATTGTTTGTGTCGGATTTGGTCCGTCTACAGCGGGATTTTTACATACCCTGAACAAATCTATAAATGATGAGAATGGCATGCCGGTCCTTCAAAGCCAGGCGGTACCTGGGATGCCTCTGCAAGTGATGTGCTATGAACGGGCAGATGACATTAGTTTTGGCGTTTCTGGTATTGTTACCGAAGCGAAGGCGATTAAAGAGAGTTTGTCAGCCGAAGAGCTTTCCCAGATTCCCATGGCTACTTCGGTAAAGAATGAAGAAATTTTTTATTTGCTTGATTCAACGGGTGCGAGTCGGCGTTCTGGTGCAGTAAAGTTTACCGATAAGCTCTTAAACATGATGGCAAAAGATGGGGCTTATCGCCTGCCCGTTATTCCCGGTTTTTTAAACAAACATAATGGCATGATATTTTCTATGGGCCAGTTTATGCAATGGGTCGGCGCTCAGATTATGGGAGCAGGTCTTATTCAGGTATGGCCTGCGATGCCTGTAGACAGTGCTCTCATTGAAAACCAAAGCGTTAAGGGAGTTCGCCTGGCAGATCAGGGTGTTGATAAAAACGGGAAACCTGATGCAGGTTATATGCCGGGTATGGATGTACAGGCAGCTTTAACTGTTGTAGGAGACGGTCCTGTGGGCCCCGTCGGTCAGCAGCTCAACCGGCATTTTGGTATGCCGGAGGGAAATCATTTAAGAGACTGGGCCGTAGGAATGAAAGCGGTGGTGGAGCTTCCTGAAAACTCTGCACTTAAAGAAGGCACTGTTATTCACACCCTTGGTTTTCCTGAACCCGAGATTTTTGGTTTTATGTATGGATTGCCAGATAATAAAGCTTCCTTGGGTATTTTTGTCCCGTCCTGGTTTGAAAACCCGGCCAGAAATGTTTATCGATATTTTCAGCACTGGATGCAGCATCCCAAGATGCAGGTTTATTTAAAAGACGCCACATTAACCTCCTGGGGAGCGAAATCTCTGCAGGAAGACGGTCTTCGCGGTGAGCCTCTGTTGGTGGGTGATGGCTTTGCACGTATAGGGGAGGGTTCGGGCTGCACCAACATCCTTAGTAATTCAGGTGTGGACGAAGCCTGGAAATCGGGTGTTCTCCTGGCAGAAGGAGTGATCTCGCTTCTGAAAAATAATGAGCCCTTTACGAAAGAAAATCTCGAAAGAGCCTATGTGGGCCCAAGACGTAAAAGTTGGATCCATACAGACAATATCAAGGCAAAAGGAGCACGGGACGGTTTTCAATCAGGTTTTGTTAAAGGTATGATAGGCATGGGAACTGCAGGCATATCAGGCGGAAAATTTAAATACAATGAAACGGTTAAGCGTCCCCACGAAGGGGTGAATTCATATGAAGAATATTTCAAGGGAATAATTACCCCTTCTGATTTGGAATCCATTAAAAAAGAAGCCTTTTCTAAGGGCACCAACCTCTATGATGCTATTATGGATAAAGCGGGCTGGCCCAAAATACAGCATGACAACAAACTGTTTGTTTCTCACCAGGACGCTCTGTTACTTGGAGGGAAAGTTCAGGCTAATGCGGGTTATGCTGATCATGTTGTTTTTACCGATGAGGCAATTTGTAAGGCTTGTGGCGAAAAACGTTGTGTTGATATGTGTTCTGGCCAGGCTATTATTCCCGGAGAAAATGGCGTACCTGAGTTTGATCGGGAAAAATGTGTGCATTGTGGAGCTTGCCTTTGGAATTGTACCCGTGCCAATAAAGAGAACCCCGAAGAAAGTAATATTCAATTTAAAGCTGGCTCAGGCGGTCTTCATTCTGCTGAAAATTAATAGATCAGTCTTTTTAAACTAAAGCATTTGGTTGCACCATTTTGACCGAATACGGGAAAAAAGTTTTCTAAACAAGTTGGCTAAAAAGTTTTTTTGTTACATTAAGTAAAGAAAAACTGATCTGGGCCTGGTTTTGTCTTGAAAAGGAGACTGGTAATGGTAATAAGAACACTTATTTTCACTCTTTTCTTATGTCTTTTAATTTCATGTAAATCTGAGGAAAAAAAGGCAAAATCGTCAGAGCACGCTTCTTCATCTGAAATAAACAGTCAGAACTCTCCTGTAAACACAAGTATGGGTGAAAAACCTATAACGGTTACCGCACCTCCAGAGCTGAATGGGTTGAGTAAAGCTGAGTTGTGGGCCAAATTTAAAAGCTCCAGAGAAAAGGCCGACTCTTTTAAAAAATCAGGTAACTATTCCAAATCCATTCAATCACTTGTTTTTGCAGCGGGATGTGCCGTAAAGTTGGAAGAACCAGGAATGGCTTCCTGGCAATTTAATAACGCGGCCAAGCATTCGATAGATTTTTTTCGTCAACAAAGTCACTATGACGAATATGTGAGCAACTTAAATACCATGAAGCCCAGTGAAGAAAAGGCAAAATACATTCAAGTGTTTCACAACAAGTTAAAAAAAGAATACTCCCTGTTGGAGGCTGCGGATTACTACCTCAAAAAGGCCCGGGCCCTGGACCAACAAGAGCACGATAAAAAGCGTGAATCGGTAATTATGAGCAACCAGGGATTCATAGCAAGTGTTGATGGTATGCTGAACTGATACTTCAGCATGTCCCGAAAGACGTATTTATTTCAGAAGGATTTTAAAAGTATGTACTGCATTTTTCTGATGTATTTGTACAAAATATAATCCGGGTAACAGTTTGTCTTTTTCTATGATGTTGGAGCGTTCTGCCACTTTTGAGCCTGTAACTGAATACACAGACCAGTTTATATTATTTCCTAAACCATTCAGTATCTGAAAAAGCTGTTCATTTTGTACTGCAGAAGGTAACCAGGTTTTCTCGCCCGGTGTATTATGTGTTGAAGTTACTTTATTAAGAAGGGTAAACTTACCTGGCCCAAACACCAGTGAACCCGCTCCGGGATCTTCTGCTCTCACAAAGCTCCCTTCGGTCAATTCAACTTCACCAACCGTAAACCACATACAGTCGCCCTCTACTCCTGATTTTTGATTAACTGTTGCTGTAACGGTATCTGCGCCTGGAACAATTACAGAATATTCTGCATCATAATCGGGCCGGTTCTCTGTATTTCTAAAAAGGATCTCAATTTTATAGGTACCTGCTCCCAAAGAATCTATGGGAGGAACATAATCAACCCATTGGGGCTCTGCCGGGTCGGGTTCTCCTTCATTAAAAATAAAACGAGAAGTATACCAGTAAGGAGGATTTTGGAGATTAGGAACAGGCGGATCCACCTCGGGGCACATATGCGCCTTGGATACTTTGTGTCGCTTAAAATGAGGGTTATCAGGATAATTCGCCCCACTTACCTTTACCCCATCATTGGCGTCATCCCAAGGTCCGGAATCTCTTTCATATCCGAAATATCCGTCAGTTAGTAGATAATAGACGTCGCCTACATTTAGGGCGTCGACACTATAGCCTCTATCGGGTAAAAAAAGCAAAAAAAGTAAAAAAAGCCCTAATATGGACGTTTTCGATGATATGGATAAAGAAATAAATTTCATTCTTTTTGGTTGCTTCATAAATTCTCCCAAATTGAAAAGCATAAGGTGATAAAAAATGTTTGTGATATTTTGCTAATCGCTTTATTTCAATTTACTGTGAAATCAAAAAAAGTCAATTCATTTTAGTATATATATATTATTTAATCCAATTTAATACCATAACAGTGTTAGTATTATGAAGTTAAGATTTAGTAAATAATTGTAATTAGTGTAATCTCCTTATAATCAGGCGCAATCACTCAATAAAGAGCCATAATGGCAGGAAATAATTTTTTTTCATATATTTCCAGTTTTACGAAAAATGGAGAATTAGAAATGAGTAATGGCTATGATATTGTTGTCTGTGGCAGTTTGGTTCCGGACCCTCTGCAAACTTTAGAACCGATTATGGGTCCTCAGGGGCCTGGTTTGAAAAATGAAATGATGCTTCCTGCGGTATTAGACCCCTGGGCTGGTCATGCCCTGTATGAAGCGGATCATCTTGCTAAAAAGACTGAAGGGTCCCGGGTTTTCCTGGTTTCTATTGGTCCAAAGGCAAAATTACAGCAACTGATGATGGCTATCGGCCAGAAAGCCTCTTTTGAGCTTATTGTAAAAGATGGCCCGGCCTCTGGTTTTACTGATGCTGCTGATACTGCCAGGGTGCTTGCGGAAGCAATTGAAAGTATTCCCGGATTAGATAAATCAAAACTCTTGGTGTTTGGCGGCTGTGCCTCGGCTTCTCGTGATGCTGGTGTCACTATGCAAATGGTTGGGGAAAAACTGGGTATTACTGATCATTTTCTTGCAGTGGATGCTCTTGAGATTTCTGATTCTGGTTCCCTGAAAATTAAAGAACGTGCCGAAAGCGGACAATATCTTTTAAGTGAATGCAGTGCACCCCCTGCCCTTATAGCCTGGGCCACTGGTAACCTTCCTGAACCCCCTAATAACCCCCAGATCGGGATGGCGAATATGCGGAAGATAATGCCTGCCCTGCAACAGGCTGGTCCTGCTGGTATTGAAAGTGCAGGTCTTAGTTTTGCTGAAGTAACCATTCCTCAGCAAAAACGGGATACTAAAATAGAGAAAGATATGCCGGTTGATGATATTGCCCGGGAAATTGTTGAATGGATTAAGGGTTAAAAGGGAGAGATACATCATGGAGAAAATTTTATTTATTGCAAATACAGAATCAGACGGTTCTCTTTCAAAGATAGCTCTTGAAGTTTTAGGCAGTGCCATAGAGCTTGCCGGTAAACTCGAAGGGTCGACTCTCTCAGTTGGATTATTCGGGACATCAATACAGGAAGCCGCAAACAGTATTGCTGATTGTGGTGCGGCATCTTTTTCGGGTGTTGAAGGTGAGGATTTTGCTGACTCCCGCTATTGTAGTGATATCGCTGCTGTGAGCGAACTTATTGGTAAAAGCGAAGCAACCCTTGTGCTTGCTCCGGCTAACATCCGGATTTCGAGGGTACTTCCTGGCGCCGCTGTGCGTTGTAACGGAAAAATCGACAGTCGTATAAGCAGACTTAGTGCTGAAGGCGGAAAAGTAACGGCTCAAAGATGGTTTTATCGGCAACGTATGACAGGTAGTTTTTCTCGCGATACCCGTCCCTGGATAATGAGTATGGATGCAGGTTCTTCTGAAGCTGTCCCAACTTCATCAGGAACAGCACACGTGGATATGCTGTCTGTCGCTCTTTCTGACGACCAGAAAAAAACGAAAGTACTGGGAACAGAATCCCCATCAACCAACGCGCAAACGATTAAACCGGATGCAAACATTCTGTTTGTTGCTGGTGCAGGTTGGACCAAAAAACAAGCAGACGGTCAAATACATGCTGAAGAAGCTGAAAAACACATTCTTGGTTTCCTGGAAAAAGCAAAAGCTTCATTGGGTAGCAGTAAGTCACTGGTAGACCAGGGCTCTGAAGGTGAAGCCGTACTTGGTTTTATGTCACACTTAAATCAGATTGGCCAAACGGGCGCATCTCCCAGACATCAAAAAGGCCTGGCCACTTGTTGTCATGGTGAGGAGCCCCATGTAATTGGCTGGCGGTTTATCAATGAACGTCGGGCAGTTAATGCTGATGCCAACTGCGGTTGGGCTCAGGGTAAGGCTGATGTACTCTATGTGGCAGACGCCTTTGAAGTGATGACCAAAGTAAACGAACTGTTATAGGTATATACAGGATAAGTTCCAGTTTGTTTTCAGCAGATCAAACTGGAGCTCTTGTTTTCCAAAGCCTGACATTTCAAGAAATGTTAATCGGCCAACCTGACTTTCGAATACCTCTTTTATTTGTGCAAGTGAGGAAAATATGAAAAAGATATACCTGATCACAATCCTGATTTTATGTTTTATGTTTTCTAATGGAACTTCAGGGAAAAACATCGTCTCTATTCATCCTCTTACCTTGCTTATGAGCCCTTTTTCCAACCAGGGAAGGACTTTCCTCCTGGATTACGAAAGAGTGGTTTCGAACAGGCTATCTGTTCTTGTGAGTGGTGGCCCTTCTTTTATGAATTCGGAAGTAGAGGTTGATGATTTTGTCCTCAATGTTGAGGGTGTGAACATCTATTTCTTTGCAGGGGTTAAGCATTACTTTGGTGACAAACAGAAAGGCTTGTATTTATCTGAACGTATCGGGGTATTCCATACTGATATTTCTCTGGTAGCCAAAGATAATGCAGATCTGTTTAGTGAAGCAGATACTTTTGAAGATAGTGGTCTTATTTTTGCCGGTCTTTTATATGTGGGTTATCAATGGGCCTGGAGTAAGGTAACTCTCAACCTCGACGGAGGTCTTGGTTATCAGCGTCTGCCCTATAAAGTTGAGCTAGATGTACCTGATGATTATGAATTCATGATAACTATGATGAACCTGCCTATTGCTATCGACGCCAACTTGAGCCTGGGTTATCGATTTTAAGATAGCCTACACAGGCGCGTTTTAATGTTCGCTCGTTTCAAGCTCCAAAGTTTCTTCTTCCTCTTTTTTTTCTTCCTCCTCCTCCTCTTCTTCTTCTTCGCTTTCTTTAATTGAGCCGGAATTAAGAATGTTTGTTTTGAGCCTTGTATTAAGCTCATTACACTCTTTTGGGTTATTCAGCAGGAGGTTTCCATTAGAATCAAGCATAAGCTCTCCGTTATCAAGACAGTTTGTAATTTCAATGTTTTGAAACCAGTTACCCGCATTGAGGTCTACCTTCCAACTGAGACTGGAGTCCGGCTGAATAATAAGGTTTTCTTTTCCCTCAAATTCAAGTTCTTCTACCACGGTGAGGTGTATCGAAAAGGCTCGGTCTATCTTACCCTTATAAGAAAAGTACCCTTTCATTAAGATGGAGTTACCCTGTAAGGCTGGAAAGCTTGCATACAATGAGTCTTCTGTTTCCAGGCTGTCAAAATTCAATTCTACTTCATGAAAAAGAGCGGCGGGTAAAGAAACTCCCTTTAGGCTAGGCACACTGGAGCCAGAAAGCAAATCATTTATAAAAGGACCCTCCAGCAAGTATTCACAGTCATGCTCTGGCTCTTGTTCGCAATAGTCTTCTGATTCTATCTGGAAAAACAATTTACGGATAATTACAGAAATGGACTTAATAATAAAATCAGTCCCGTTGGCATCCCTTACCACCAAACTGTCGCTTTGGGTCGATTTAACAAGTGCTGCAGGCTTAAGTAAGGCTGGAGTGGGAGAAGATGCAACAATAGAAATGTTCACATTACCGGTGGGCGGATTTCCCATCCCGGTACCTCCTGCTAAATTAGTTTCTCCTGCGTCTCCACACTGTCCAAAAAGAAAGAGTACAAGGGTGGCCAATAGGCCAAGGGTTAGGTTTTTTATCATGCTCTGCCTTTACCTTTTCGTACAAAAGGAAATAATGAAAAATGGACCTGATACACCATATCAGAATCGTCATCTTCAGCGGCAAGGGCAAGTACCTCATTCCAGTATTCATTAAACTTTTGTTTAAGCGTGGTATAATTTTCAGGTTTTAGGCGGAGGGTTACCGAGCGCATATCCCGTTCGTCCGCATTAAAATTCTCAATGGCACCACCTGCAATTTCGAGAATTTTTTTATGATAGAGGGAAGCAATAAGGTTTGATACTTCTTGGGGGGTTTGAAGAACCGTGTCTGTTGATTTCCAACAATCATCCGTATCTTTGTATATCAACTTTAGTTTTTCAAGTAAAATAATAGCCCGTTCTACTTCAGCTACTGTGATACGTGGATAAATTCTTTGGGTGATCCAAAGGGGGTTGCCGGTATATTCTCCGGCAGTAACCAGCTCCCGTACGATGGGATAGTACCACTTATCAAAATATTCATATTGGTTTTTATTTATTAAGGTGTGGGCAGCATACTTTGGGTGCCGAAGGATTTTTTTAAAGAAATATTCTCTATCATCACAAGAAGTAACCTGGTTGAATTTTACCAGGAGGGTAAAATATTCAGTCTCTTGTTTTTTGAGTTTGAGTGTCCTGGCCGTTGAGAGAATTTTATCTTCGGGCAGTTTTCGTTTACCCTGTATAATCATCTGAAGCAGATTTGGAGAAGTGTATCCCGCTTCTTTGGCGAAAGCTATATAGGAAAACGAAGATTCATTGTTTTGTAGAGATTTTACGGAATCGTCCAAAAACTTTTTGAAATCAAGGTATTTGAATACCGGAGTTTTCATATCACTTAATATACTCTGTTTAAGCAAATTATTCAAGTACCTTAGTTTGAACAATTAGAGATGCAGGAGGCCTTTATGGCGATTGCGAAGAAGATAGAGACCTTTATCACAAGGTCTTCATGGATTCGGAAGATGTTTGAGGAAGGGGCCAAGCTAAAAGCAGAGCATGGTGCTACCAACGTATTCGATTTCAGTTTGGGAAATCCGAATCTTGAACCGCC
>JADFYW010000094.1 GCA_015232855.1 Fibrobacteria bacterium | reverse complement strand
AAAAATACTACCCAGCCCAAAAAGCTCTCCTTAAAAAACTAGAAGAAACCGATGATAAACATGAAAAAAACATTATCAAAGAAACCATAAAATCAGTTTTTGATCTAATCGAAATCCAAGCAGAAACTAATGAAAAAAGCACCCAGGTCGTTTTTGGCACTTCCGGCTGGCGGGGTGTTATTGGTGATGATTATACCTTGTTTAATATCAGGCGGGTTACCAAAGCTATTATTGAAATGTACAAACAGAATGTAGATGAACTTAAAGACTACCTGTATATAAATACATGGGATGAGTTTAAAACAAGGGGTGTTTTAATTGGACATGACACCCGATATCTGGGCCCGGAGTTTGCCAAAGGAGTGGCTTGTGTTTTAAATACTGAAGGTATACGTGTTGTGTATGCCGGTACCGCCATCACCCCAGAACTCTCCGCTTGCATGCCTGTCTTTAATTTTGCCTGTTCCATTAACCTCACTCCCAGCCATAACCCCGGAGATTACGGTGGATATAAGTTTAACCCGGCTGACGGTGGAGCTGCAGGCATAGAAATAACCAGCAAAATTGAAGAACATGCAGCAAAAATTGATTCGGTCCCGGAACCATCATCAACTGAGCCTGTCTGGGAAAAAATTGACAGCTTTGCAGCTTACACAAAATTTGTTGAATCCAAAGGCCTTATTGATTTAGATTTTTGTAGAGAATTCGCGCATTCAGGTAAGATTGTCCTGGCAGTAGATACCGTTCATGGCGCAACCCGAAACAAAACCCGTGACATTTTAAACCAACCCACTTCTCTGAAACAACTACGGATAGAAGAAGAGCCCTTTTTTGGTGGGATTGCACCGGAACCTTCAGAGAAAAACATGGAAAGCCTTGCTGCTTATCTACGTAGCCAGCCAGGGGACCTCAAACTGGGAGCCATAATGGATCCTGATGGCGATCGCATAAGATTTCATGACGGAGAGTCAGATATTGCCATGAATCAGTTTGCGGTACTGGCCTTCCATTATCTTGCCGTACACCGGAAAAGGGAAGGCGGTGCCGCCAAAAGCGTACCATCCTCCAATTTTATGAATGCCGTCACCAAAAAACTGGGGCGCCCTCTCTATGAAACCAAGGTTGGATTTAAAAATTTCCGACCCTATTTAACAGAGGGGACCACACAACCCGCAGTAGTTGCTTTTGAAGAAGCCGATGGGTTTACGGCTTTCGGAAATACGCTGGAAAAAGATGCTCAAGCAGGTTTTCTTATCGCACTCGAAATGATTGGACGTACAGGAAAATCTCTGACTACCTACTTAAAAGATTTACAGGCAGAATACGGCACATACTGCCCGGTCCGTTCCGGATTTACCCTAAGCAGAGAAATGATGGGTGCTCCCATGAAAAACACCATGAAAAAAATTCTTGGCCTATTTAAAGAGGGAATGAAACTCAAAATCGGGGGAGAAGACCGCGAAATATCTCAGGTAATCACCCTTGATGGTTTGAAGCTCGTTTTTGAGGACTTATCCTGGTTTCTTATCAGGCCTTCGGGTACAGAGCCCAAATGCAGAGTCTACACAGAGAGCAGCACCGAAGAAGATGCAAACGCACTATTTACGGCTGCAGAAGCAATTTTTCACGAAAATTCTGAAATGGGAGCTAAGTAGTCAATTCCCTAATTAAAAGAAAGCCAATACCCAGTCATTCCGGCTTGACCGGAATCAAAACGTTACGTACTTATGTGGATATTTTTATCAATTCCCTAGATTGGTAAATTCATCTCAACTATGTTCCTGATTCCGAACAAGTCGGAATGACTGGTTTTCAGATATATGTCTCTTTGCTGAATGGCATAGGCACTAAGTAGTAAAAATCTGCTTTTTAGCCTTTGGTTAGTCCAAATCTTATTATTTTTGAGCTTCCGGAAAAATTAAATAGATTTTTCCATACAGTTTGGTTTGAGTTTTCAATTAAACACGGAGGAATGCAATGGTTATTATTCAATCAACAGGCTTAGCTATATTGCTTTGCGTTATCACAATGTTATGCTGGGGTTCATGGGCCAATACCCAGAAACTGGCAAGTAGAGAGTGGAAGTTTCAGTTGTTTTATTGGGATTACTCAATAGGTGTTTTACTGCTTTCATTAATTTTTGCATTTACTCTTGGAAGTATGGGTACTGCGGGAAGAAGCTTTTTAGCAGATCTCGGACAAGCAGAAGGAGCGAGTATCATATTACCGATTCTCGGCGGTGTCGTCTTTAATCTTTCCAACATCCTTTTAGTTGCAGCTATAGACATAGCAGGAATGGCAGTTGCTTTTCCCATAGGTGTGGGCATTGCTTTGGTAGAAGGTGTTATTCTTACCTACATATTAAAACCAGCCGGAAATCCTTACTTATTATTTCTGGGTGTAGGCTTTGTTGTACTTGCAATAATCGTTGATGCTATTGCCTATAAAAGAATAGGCTCAGGCGAAAAAGTACCGACTAAGGGTATTGTTATATCAATTGCAGCTGGTGTTCTCATGGGTAGTTTTTTCTATCTGGTTGCTGCCGGGATGTCACAGAACCCAGATCCTGCTGTGCTTGATGCGGGTAAAGTAGGGAATTATTCCGCAGTTTTTCTCGCTATGGTTGGTCTTTTTCTTTCCTCCTTTTTGTGGAACACCATTGTAATGAAAAAGCCTTTTACCGGCGATCCTGTTCCCATGAGCGACTATTTTAAGGGTGATTTAAAATTACACTCAATTGGTATTTTAGGTGGCATCATCTGGTGTATTGGTTTTTCTTTAAACCTTATTGCTGCCGGTAAAGCTGGCTATGCCATTTCTTATGGTCTTGGTCAGGGTGCAACGCTCATTGGTGCCATTTGGGGTGTATTCATCTGGAAAGAATTTAAGGGTGCAAAACCAGGGACGAATAGTTTACTTGCCTTGATGTTTGTTCTCTACCTTGTAGGTTTAGGGACCATCATCGTAGCATCTAATTAGAATCTATCCAATACAGTTAAAAATTTAACATTCCGTTATTCCACCCCGCTTTGCGGGGTCGGAATTACAAACAGAAGGATGTTAAAACATCTGGCTAATAAGAACACATAACAATTAATATTAAAACTATCAGTAGTCCTATCAATCTGATCATAATCCATTCTGCCAGCTTCATGATTTCAAAGGCCTGCAGAAAAAATAAGGAGAGCTAAATGGAAACAGCAAGAGAACGGGTATTAAAAGCCGTTAATCATGAACAACCTGAAATTACCCCGGTAAACGTCAGCAACTTATACAACGAAGAACCTTTTATTAAGTATTACGGCGCGACGGGTTCACTGGATCTGAGATATAAAATGGATCTTGATATCCAATATGCAAGACCAGTATATACCGGAAAATATGCCGAAAAAAATTATAGTATGTTCGGTACCCCCCTTGAAGGAGTATTCGGTGCTGCAGGCAGCGGCTACGGAGATATCCGCGGCGGATACCCATTGTCTGATGTTAAGACAGTCCAGGATGTAGAAAAGTTTCCCTGGCCTAATCCAGATGACTTTGATTATGAAGCTGCTGCAATCGTACTTAAAGCAATTCCTGATGATGTAGCAAAGCGTGTTGATGCCAAGTATGGTCTTGCTACGGCAGGCAAACCAAACCATGAATGTCAAAGCGGACCCTGGATGCCTCTCATTTGCACATTGTTTGACCTTTATGGTCTTGATACAACACTTCTGAAACTGGCCATGGAGCCCGAACTCATGATGGCAACGGTCGCCAAATACGAAGAATTTATGCTTGAATTTATCAAGCGTACCTGTGAGGCTACAAAGGGCCAGGCTGATTTCTTTTTCCTTGGTGATGATTTTTCAACACAGAATGGTTTAATGATTTCTCCTGACTTCTGGCGTACCTTTCTTGGTCCTACATTCAAGAAAATGTTTGCTCTGGTAAAAAGTTATGATATGAAAGTCTGGTTTCACAGTTGTGGACAGTTCATACCGGTAATGCCTGACTTAGTCGATTATGGTATGGATGTATGGGAGACCGTTCAGGTCCATCTTGAAGGTAATGACCCAGCTATGTTAAAGCGTGAATTTGGAAAGCACATTACTTTTCAGGGAGCGGTCAGTACTCAGCATACCCTTCCAAATGGAACTCCCGATGAAGTACGTGCCGAAGTACGTGAACGCATTAAAGTGCTTGGAGAAGGTGGCGGATATATCTGCGGCCCTGACCATGGTGTAATGCCGGACGTATCTGTTGAAAATATTGTGGCTCTGCTTGATGAAGCCAGAAAATTCAGGTTTTAAAGTCTGGTTTACAGCCTTAAGCTTTCAAATATGAACAGGAAAGTGCCCGCTAAAGCGGGCATTTTTTATTTGGTTTTTCGATATTTTAATTATTTGAGTTTCACAAATTCAAAAAAAGCCCAATAAAACCTATCATTTCAGGGAAAGTTCATAAATACACCTAGTCAAAATCAAAACTTAACGATATATTTCATAGTAATAGTCCTATCAACAAACCTTTATCTTTTCAAAAGGAGAAAAATTAAAATGGCATATTCAAGTCTCGATGAATCGGCGATTGTCGATTATGTAAAAAATGTGGGTCTGTACGAACAAGATGAATCCCTTACGGTTAAAGAAATTGGTGATGGTAATATCAATATGGTTTTTTATGTAAAGAACGAAAAAACGGGCAAGTCCATGATTGTCAAACAGGCCTATCCCTATGTTCGTTGCGTTGGTGAAAGCTGGCCCTTGAACCAGGACCGGATTCGTATTGAGGCCGAAGCTATTGAAAAAGAAGGTGAACTTGCACCAGGCCTTGTTCCAAAAATCTATCACCAGGACGATGATATGCATATTATGGTTATGGAAGACCTGTCACATCTTGGTGTGATGAGAGGGCAAATGTTGACCATGACTAAGTTCCCAAAATTTGCGGATCACATTTCAACATTTCTTGCTAATACATTGTATTTTACATCAGATATTTACATGAATCCAACAGACAAAAAAGAACTGGTAAAAAGCTTTATTAATCCAGATTTGTGTAAAATTACCGAGGACCTTATTTTTTCTGATCCCTATTATGATCATGAACGCAATAATATTAATCCTGCGTTGAAACCTTATCTCGTAGATGTCTTCTGGAAAAAGCCTGAATTACGTCTGGAAGCATCGAAATTCAAATATAAATTTCTTACCTCAGCAGAAAGCCTGTTACATGGCGATTTGCATATTGGTTCTATGTTTGGGGATAGTGAAGAAACAAAAGTTTTTGATTCAGAATTTGCTTTTGTTGGACCTATGGCTTTTGATATTGGCCTTTTAATAGGTAATCTGTTGATTAATTATGTTTCCTGGAGTGGAAAAACCGATAAATTTTCTGAAGAGCAGATTACCGATTATCGTGATCATCTTGAGACCATGATTAATGACATCTATAACTTGTTTGAGAAGAAATTTATAGCAAACTGGAATAAAAAATCCGAAGATATCCTTGCAGAAGTAGAAGGCTATCAGCAACATTTTATGAAAGAGCTGTTTAGTGATACGGTTGGTTTTGCTGCACTTGTTATGATTCGCAGGATGCATGGTCTGGCTCATAATGCAGATGTAGATGATATCGAGAATGAAGAACTCAGAAAAGATGTTCAGGTGCGTATGCTTGAACTGGCAGAAGAGATGCTTATGAACCGCGAAAAATATTCAAAGATTGAAGACATTACCGGGTTTATAAAGAAAAATGTAGAGCTAAATAAAGAAGCTGTAGTAGCTTAATTATTCGAGCAAAGTAAAAAAACCGGTCTGCAAATGCAGGCCGGTTTTTTTTGTCTCAATGAATCGATAAAATTTAGAAGCGTGTAAACTTAACAGTATTTAAAGAACCGTTTACTTTGATACGGGCAAGGTATACACCCCTTGGAGCAGTCCGGCCATTCATATCATTGCCGTCCCAGATTTCATTTTGCTGACCAACGGCTTGATGTCCATTATATAAGGCGGCTGTCAGCCTCCCAGAAGCATCAAAAACATCTACTTGAACCTGAGCGGATTTTTTGAGACTATAATTGATGTTTACTTTACCGTTCAACATACGGACTTCAGGAAGAAGACCCTTTTCAATTAATACAATTGGCGACCCTAAATCTGTTATACAGGTATCAGCCGTACAACTACAAGTAACCGAATTATTCTTTACATAACAATGATTATCTCTGACTACACAAACCTCGCCAGTAGATGCAGGGGTACAAGTGTTGCCAGACACGGTACAAGCAGGATCAAGCTCGTAGGCAGCACCTCCAGTAGCATAACATTCGTCTGGGAGAGGTGGCCAGGTTCCATCATTTTTTACGGCAGTTGGTGGTAAAAGCATAATACTATCTAAAGTGTTTACAATTTTGGCATCATCCCTGTTATCATATTTAACAAAGTAGTGGTCGCAGTCCTGGCCCACAATAAATGTATTATCACCACTGGAGTTTGCGGTATTACAACCTCTTTCAGAAAGCCAGAAATATGGATCAAGCCCCAAAACACCGATGTATGCAGTAATAGGGTCCCAGCTGCACCTCCCGTGTGGATAAGATACATGTTTCCGGTAAGCAAGGGCAACCGGATTTTGTGCGACCAGCGCATCATTGTAAAGGGGTTTACCGGTGATTATGGACAAACCGACATCATCACCAACAAAGACCATTTTGGTTGGCCACCTTGAAAGTAATTCCTGGGTAGCTTGAGGATCATTCCAGAAATTCCAGGAATGTCCGCTCAGATACACTCCAGCCATATCGTAATAGCCCTTGACTTTCTTTTGAACAAGTTGCATGCCGGTAAGAGGACTGATGTCATCACCATATGAATCAAGTAATGAGACCATGTTGCCTTTAAAACCAACTGTCACAAAAATTACACTGGAATCCGGGGCTTCTGCTAAAGCTTTTCGGTAGAGGCCAACTGTATTTGGTACATCTGCTGCGGTAGCGCTTACATCATGTTCAAAAGCATCTGCGACGAAATAGGAATAACTACTCTCATTTGTAAGTATTTTACCCTTCCATACGCCTATTGGAATATCAGGGCGCCCGTAATAATGGTTAACCGCATCAATTACAGCACCACCTACGGTAAGGGAGCTTGAATTACCCATAGCAAGAAGACGAATGAGTCCTGCATCTGCAAAATGGCTTAAAAGGGCCTGGGCACCTACGTCATCTACATCGGTACTCATGTCAGTATCAAAAATGACGTTTAATTTATTATCTCGTGAGAAGCTGATGCTTAGAAAGAAAATAAGTAAAAAAAACAATACTTTTTTACCGTGAAAAGTCGCTTTAATCATGTTGAATATACTCCTCTATTCTTAGAAATTAGTTTGTAATTAATATAATCTAAAATGATAATTTTCGAATCTCATTCTCTCAAAATTGTTAAGAAAACTTAAATATTTAACATTTCCGATTATTTTTAAGCACATTCTTCCGATCCAATTTAGTATAACTTTCTGAAATTAAAACTTTTAATGAATAAATCCATTAATTACTGAGCAACAAAAAGTGAACCTGGTTATTTTGACTTTTTAGTTGAACGATACAGACAAACATCCATTTCGCAGTGATTGCAATCGTAGTCTTTCCTTTTAACCTTTTCACCTATTCCAATAATGCCACTTACTGACTTTTCAGGAATCATGAGGGCTGAATCGGTAAGTGACACACCACAAAACCCCTTGGGTACAAGAGAAAAGAGCTTATGTTGATCAGACACTGGCCAACCACAGTAACCCGGGCTGTAACGATTGGTTATATTGAGCCCGGCAGTTTCCATTTCCAGAGATAATTGTTCCTGCACATTGTCCATCGCCTTTTCTACTGTCTCTGAAGCAATCGCATCAATGATATATCCTGTGTAAGGGTCATCCGCCTTAAAAAGATCTTTTGAGCGGCTACTGATGGTTTTACCGGCGGTACAAACAAACACCGCAACTTTATCTGCTTTCTGTATTCGATGAGCAATAATCTTCCCGGTAACAAAATTTTTTCCGGCTATAACAAGTTCAGTTTTATTATTAATCGCTTCAATTTCATCGAGTACCCTATACCCACCTTCAAGGTCATTATATTCTTGAAAAGAAGAGAAAACTTCACTGATAGTTTCGTCAATGTATTCAGGAACAGCGTCTTTCGGATACCCCATTGCCGTAGTAATCGCCTCCCTCGAAACCGGAAGTTCTGAAAATGAGAACGAAAAGGTTTTTATATGCTGGTTGTCCATATGATCGCTTCCAGAAGGCGTTTAAAACTGAACCCTAAACAAAAACACGCCATTTTCTTATTAAAAAACAACGTGTTCCTGTATTTTACCACTTAACCTTAGAGCAGCGTATCAGCAACTCAAACAGCCAGGGTATTTAAGTAGTCTCTTGCAGCCTGGGGATTATCTCCGTAAGCATCAGCACCAATTTTGTCTGCAAAGTCTTGAGTAACCGGAGCGCCGCCAATAATAATTTTACCCTCAAAATTCTTGTCTTTGAGCAGTTGAACGGTCTTTTCCATATTACCCATGGTAGTCGTTAAGAGCGCGCTCAGACCAACAACACAATTGGTTTTACCCATGGCAGCTTCTACAAATTTTTCAGGGGATACATCAACGCCGAGATCAACTATTTCCCATCCACCACCTTTTACAACCATTGACACCAGGTTTTTCCCGATATCATGTAAGTCACCGGCAACAGTGCCTGTAACAAAAAGCCCCTTAGCTTTAACTTCACCTGAATCAAAAAAGGGCTTGAGCTGATCCATAACTGCGGTCATGGCTTTAGCTGACATCAGCATTTCAGGTACAAAGGCTAAATTTTTGCTAAACTTTTCACCAATATTCTGCATACCTTCCATACAGCCTTCTAAAATTTCTTCCGGGGCAATTTTTTCTGCAACAGCTTGCTTGGTAAGTTCATCAGCACCATCCTGACCTTTAAGATCCGGAGGGAAAGGGGATGCTGCGTTTATCTTACCTTTCTCAACACATTCTGAGATTTTTTTTATTAACTCATGCATAATTTTATTCCTTTCTACTTGGCTTTAGAAATCGCTCATTTTTTTAAAATTTACCAAGTATATAGCAAAAAAATAATAGAAAGGCAGTAAAAAAGTAGTCGTTTTACCGCTTAAGCAGTAAAGTTTACAAGAAAAATAAAGCGAAATTGGTAAATTGTTAATCAGAATTGATAAAACTAATTACAAAAAACACCCATACCTTTATCAAGATCCTGTTATTAAAGCTTCGGGGATTTTCCCCCTTTTACCCGCTACAGAATTAATATTTCGGTTAGCATTTATCTTTTTTATCCGGAATCGTGGCCCGGAATACAATTTTCTAATACAATCGGTAAAGGAATTCGATACAATTACATAACAACTTTTATCAACTATCAGACGTTCACAAAAATCTCTCAATCTCCCCTGGTCATCTTCTGTAAAACCATTTTTTGCATATCCAGTAAAAGAAGCAGTACCTGAAACAGGGTGATAAGGAGGGTCGGCATAAACAAAAGCCTTCTTTTTTATTTGTTTCCCCAGTTCAACAAAGTCGGTGCACTGAAGTGAGATATTATTGGCCTGTAAATATGCACTGACCGCCAGCAATGTTTTTTCATTTATAATGTTTGGGTTCTTATATCTGCCATAAGGAGTATTAAATTCTCCACGGCTGTTCACGCGAAAAAGGCCATTGTAGCATGTCTTATTTAAAAAAATAAGGCGGGCTGCCCGGGAAACCTTACTCAGCCTGTTAAAAGACCGGAGGCGATCTCTGTTGCGAACCGTGTAAAAGTATTCTTCACCTGTTTTTTCATATTCGCGTTTATGCTGTTTAAGAGTACGGATAAGCTTGTCTGCATTATCCCGAACCTGTTCATATACATTTATAAGTTCAGGATTGATATCGTTTACCAAAGCATCCGGGGGTTGCAAATCAAAGAGGAGAGCCGCTCCACCCAAAAAGGGTTCACAGTATTGAGAAAAACTCTTTGGAACATATTTTGAACGAGAGTTTAACTGGGGTACATATTTATGGATTTCGTGCAATAGCTGTCGCTTGCCACCAGCCCATTTAACAAATGGATTTACATTGGGATTTTTATTGTTGTCAGTAGGTATTGCCATTAAAAAAGAAAAGCTAACAGTTTGATTTCAAAGTTTTATATCTGAGAGGTTGATAGGTTTTTTATTCCCTATCGCAACATCCCACCACTTAAGATTCATCGCAAGCAGATGATCAAGTTCACGGGTTGCAGTCCCAGGCTTAAGATTTTCTTTATCAGGCAAACAATGGGCCGCAATTTCTGAAGATTGAAGCATATGTTGCACACCCGGACTAAAACCATTACCTGCATACACAATACACCCTGGGATAGGCAAGCTCTCGATATTTTGCATTGCATAGGGGAGCTTTTCGTCGGTGGTGCCCTTTACGTCCTGGAATTTACATTCAATAGCAAAAGCCTGGTTGTCGTCGGTTACCAGTAAAATATCAATACGCCTGTTTTTACCAATAATTGTTTTACCAAGATTTACCTCCTGATAAACTTTAATACCCCGTTTTTCATAATTATGTAAAAGGTAGGCAGTTATCAAATTGCAATACTGAGACCCGGAAGACATTATACCCCTTTGTGCTCCTATTTTGTTTCTAATATAGTACAAGTAAAACATACCTGCACATATGTGCAGAAATATAGAATAAGAATTACTGAACTTCTACCAAATTTTCTGATTATTAGTTAATAGATAAATCATCATACGTTTTTATCAAATATACTATCACCACAAAAGTAGCATCAGCTATTTTCCATAGGTTAATACAAATGCAGCAATACCTTTAACCACTTCCTTCATTTTCGAGAAATTTAGAGTCTCAATGGTATCAAACAGAGTATGATAATTTTTATTTCGGAAAAAAGAGGTATCTGTTATCATAATAGCTTTTATACCATGTTTCCAGTAGCTCAGGTGATCCGACATATCGATACCAGGAACAAAGCCAGGGGCTGATATACTGCGGCAACTAATACTTGCATACCTGCGAATGGCGTTTCTAGCCTTTTTCCGAATTGAGCCAGAGCTATAATTTGAAATAACAGCGATAAAATTGCCGGTAGAAGGGTAAAAGGGCTTTAAAAGAAAAGAGGGATAGTCCTGGGAACGAGGCTCTTCTGTAAAATATCCTATCATTTCAAGGGATGCCATAAATTCCACTTTTTGGCCAGAATCCACAAGAGATTTTGCGTGTATATAACTGCCCATCCAGGGGCTCCTGAAAAATGGAGGTTCTTCATTAGCATAAGCCACAAGCTGTACCTGATAGGGAATAGAATCCCGGTAACGATGCAAAACACCTGCCAGTTCAATAATGCCTGCAACACCGCTTGCGTTATCATCTGCCCCGGGAGTTTTATTACATACGTCATAATGAGCCCCCAAGACAATAATTGGTGTCTGGGAAGGGTTAATAACTGCTACAATGTTGTGATACTCACTATCTTCCACCCGAAAAGACTGACGCCTGCTGCCCACCCCCGATTCAGCAAATCGGGACTCAATATACGTGATGGCCTTTAGAAGAGAGCCCGGATTACGTACAGACCGGGCTGGCTGTAATTCAGAAAGATAACGCACGTGTTCATACAAAGCCAGGCTATCAATTTCAAAGGGATAAGGGAAATTTTTGGTGGCCACTTTTTTTGCAGATACCATGCTGAACAATGTTAGAGCAATAAATAAAAAATTATATGAGAGTCGATAAGTTTTCATCCATTCTCTCTCTGGAAATTTATCCGAACAGATTTCATTTTTTTGTGCAATCTACCGGCAAAATGATTGCTTATAGAAAAACGTTTATCAGTTTGCCAGTAGCTACCTAAAAGGATCACCTTCAGAATAGAGTTTCCCTTTAGCAACTTATTTAAATTCGCCTGGTTCCATTTGTAAACGGGACTTCTCATAATCTTCATCTTCTTCAGCGGTATGCTTATTCTCTGGCGCTTGTTCGGTGTTTAAACGCACTGTGAGGGGAGAAGATCCTGAACCCTTCATTGCAAGAAAACCAGAAACCGTCTCACCGGGTTTAATTGTTTTTTCAAAAAAATCATTCTTTCCTATTTCGTTAATCATACTGGTATTTGCGGAAGTTGACATCACCATATTAAAAAGAGTAAGAGCTGGTCCAAGAATAAGGCCTATTGGAAGAACAGAGACCTTTTCTTCACAACCATCGTAGCTATCACATTTTAATTCTGATTTCCATACATTAATTGGTAAAAAGAGCAAGTAAAAGAGGTACCAGGGAGTACCCTGCTTAATGCTTTTAGCAGCAGTCATTGTACTCATCGGAATAAATTCCCTGCGTCCATCATAAAAAGTAACATCTCTTTTTACCTCAATAACATTACTTGTTGTATTTTTAAGCCGGACCGCGACAATGCTTAGGTTTTGACGCTGCTCTTTTTTAACGTATGTAGTGTTACCTGCATCAGCCAGAACATTATGCTTGTATTCGAATTCCAAGTCAGTTCCTTTACCTTTGGAATATCGAACATCTTGTTTTCCTATTTGCTTATATGTTCTAGCACAATTACAAAGGCAAAGAGCAACAGCAATCAAGATTATTTTTTTCATACTTTCCTTTCTTTTTTTAGTAATAAAAACTCAGTATTATGGTGCAGAAAGCTCTCGTTTGCCGGTTAGTTGGAACAAAGAGTTTTTCCTTTGTGAAATGAAATAATTTAAGTTTCGGAATATATACAGATAAAAACCAAAAATCAATAGAAAATATATTTTCACTCCGAAACAATAATCATAGGAATTTACGGTGAGTGGCCAATAGTTAAAAATATAATATAGCATTTTTTCCATAGAATTATCTAGAACACTAATTTCATTGTTTTTTGACCATACTGTTAAAATTCTAAACTAAAATACCTTAAATTTACAGGTGAAATAAAATATATAAACTTAATTGAAAACAAATTTTAAAAATAAAACTAGCATCCCCAGAATGGAGCGGGCTATTATTTAAAATACAAAATCATTAAATCCCAAAATTTTTGGAATACCTTTTAAAAGGAGTATATTTTCCCGCATAAGAAAAAACAATTTCTTGCAGAAATAATCATAAAACAGCGGAAATTATAAAAGAAATTAACTATTAATTACACTATCGAAGATTGTTCCATCAATAGGCTTTTCATAAAACTTTTTAATTCTATATTACCAGCAAACAGTAATAATTGAAGATGAAATTTATCCTTCCCGGCAAAGAACTCCCAAGCAAAATACTTCATTTAGTCTGCTATGCCCTATTAATAATCAGCCCTGGTTTATCTTTTGAGGATTCTGATCTCCTTGATGAAGAAAGCTACGAAGACGTAACCACTAAAAAGAGTAATGTAAAAGCCCATACCGGGAAGTTTGAAGGGATTTTTGTTGAAAAAGTAGGCGATAACATCGCAAAAAGTGTAACGATATCTTTTCTGTTTTCTGATGAACCCTATTACGGGACCACGTTTTTTGACTATTACGACACAACTGCCAGAGCCTTAACCCTTGACTTTTATGATTTTAAACTTGGGGGCAGCATTATTGAATCGGTAAATGAATTTCCCATTTTACGAACCGAAGTTGAGGAAATGAAAATTGACCTCAACAAAGATGTCCAGGGGTTTCAACCAGACGTTCGAAATGTTGTAAGAGTCAGATTTTTTTCAGACTATCATTTCCCGTATGATATTGGTGTAGATGAATTTAATATGCTTACACTGAAATTCAAATGGGATGAGAACTCTATTCGCCAGATTTCAAAATCTGACGGATCCTTTCACTGGTTTGTCCTCTTCTCCGTAATTATGTTGAGTGGACTAGGATACAGTTCGCTGCTTCTCTTAATGTAATCATATCATATTCAGGTTTACCGGGAGGAAATTTGCTGCCATTTATAACTTTTATCGCTTTTGACCTTGAAACAACCGGCCTTTATCCTGCCAAGGATGAAATCATAGAAGTTGCCGGTGTTAAATTTACTCTTGAGAAAAAAGAAGGCAAGATAGTTGCTAAAAAGCTGAAGGAATACAGCAGTTTTGTAAAGCCTAATATGTTTATTCCTGAAGAAGCGACACGTATCAATCATATTACGGATCAGATGGTTGAAAACGCTCCACCGGTCAAAGAAGTCCTCTCTGCCTTTTTACGTTTTTGCGGTCTCAGTACGGTTTTGGTTGCGCATAATGCTGGTTTTGATACTGAATTTCTTGCAAAAGCCTTAAAAAAGAATCAAATGATGATACCGGGGAACCCTATTCTGGACAGTCTGAAAATTACAAAAAAAATTATGGTTGAGGCTCCCTCCCATAGCCTGGAAAACCTGGCTAAAAAATTAAGAGGGGAACTGAATTTGTCTTTAGACAGCAGTAATCTGCACAGGGCCCTGTATGACTGTGAAGTATTGCAAGAAGTTTTTTGTGCCTGCCTAAGAAAGCGATTTCAAGACAGAGAGCTCACCATGGATAAAGCCCTTCCTTCAATTGAAAAAATCCACGGTCCGGCGCTGCAAATTAAAAGCTATTGCTAGAAGCGGTCTTTACCAGTCTCCTAAGTCTATATTCATTTCTTCTTTTTCTATTACATAGGTTTCAGCGGTTTTTTCTATCCATTGTAAAACAGAACTAAAGAGGGTTTCTTCATACTCACATCGGTGGTGCTTTGCCATGACCGGTCGATAACAAAGTTCCTGAGTAGTATTAGGGAATGTGATAACTTCTGAAAGGGACGTCTCCATTTTAAAGCCTGCCTGGATTCTGTTTACCGATTCAGACATTAATGCAGTATCACCCAGAACCATGAGTACAGAAAACGGCTTTTTCGCCTCTATATACGACCAGTTGGTAAATCCTGCAAAAGTGATCACCCCCACAAGAGATGCACCGAGTGATTTTGACATTAATTTTGAAATAACATACCGGCTATTTTCAGCTCCCGCACCATAAGTAAAAAGGATATACTTCGAAGAGAAAGAGTTCTCAAGGCTGTCCCAGGCGCTAAAAGCACATAACAGGCTGAGTTCTTCTTCTTTTAAAAGACGGCCAGAAGAAGCACCAACACCTCGTTTATCAAATTGAATTGTGGCATAACCTGCTTCATTGAGTTTGTTTTTCCAAATTTCAAAAACGCCTTGAGCGGGAACAGAGGTTTCTTTTCCCGAGTTTATTTTTCCCCGGTAATCCATATATCCCACAGATGGCATAAAAATCACAGCAACATCTTTTTTCTCTCTGGGTTCAGAATAATAAACAGCAATTTCCTCATTATAGCAAGGAGCCAGGATCCGGATTGTTTTTCCATATACCAGATTAAAACACAAAAACAAGAACAATAACATCCCTGGCCGGTTTTGATGCTCATTGTTTAGGTTCATGTAAAAAGAGTGTTAATACAGGGTGGCATGGTTTTCAATTTAGGATAGGGATTACCAAACGGTTTATCACAACTGACCGGTAAGCGCTTCTGCAAATGCAGAAATATCAACAGCTGCGGGATCATCAGGAGCATTTATCAGAAACGGAGCCTTCTTTTTTTCAGAGGAAGACAAGTAACCAGACGAACGAACCGTACTCCAAAAAGAAATTTTCTGGTCAAGATATTTTTTAATCAGGTTGTTAAAAACTTCACTGATCTGTAAACCTTCTTGAGCTTCCGCATGATTGCAGATACAAACCCAATTAAGAAATGAAAGCTGCTTTATAATTTTCTGGTGTATTTCTTTATCTAGTTTTTGAACGGCCGAAACTATTTCAGAGACCCTATCAATATTTAAACCACTTTGAGGATTAAAAGCATCATCCAAAAAGTGAAGCACCTCTTTATTTTTTTTAAACAAAGAAGAACATATATAAAATATTTGCTTTTTGATAAGAAGGAAGGCGCTTTCTAATGAAACTGCCGAACTATCGGTAACAATGAGAACCGTGTCGGAAAATGACAACACCTCTTGTTGCAAGCCAGATGAACCCGGTGGTAAATCAACCAACAAAAAATCATAGGGTAACTGACTCATAGCTTTGTATAAACGCTTTCGCTCAGAGGCGGCCATCATTTTATATGAGTAGACATCTGAGGCAGAACTTAAAAGTTTGAGAGAAGATAAACGTTCATCGGTGTTTTGGCCCACCGATACATCAATGAGATATTTGTCCAAAGTAACTTCAGGTATGTTAATAAACTGACGAACCGTTGCCTGAGGATAGGGCAGACCAAGATAATGGTGCAAATGGGCGCTTGAAAAAGCAAGGTCTGCCATAACAACATGATACCCTTGTTTATAGAGCTCCAGAGCCAGATTCGCAGTAAGAAAAGATTTACCGGTCCCTCCGTTGCCACTGGTTACAGCGATTATTTTTTTGTTCTGATTTGCCATATCTATTAAAAAAGA
The DNA here is from genome assembly GCA_015232855.1 of Fibrobacteria bacterium. Classification (GTDB taxonomy): domain Bacteria; phylum Fibrobacterota; class Fibrobacteria; order UBA11236; family JADFYW01; genus JADFYW01. The sequence goes on along the minus strand of JADFYW010000094.1, from coordinate 1,716 downwards.
ATATAAATCGGATACCAGCCATCTTCTACACCCTGGCATTCCTTATTTGTACATTGGTGAAAACGCGTGCTCCGTAGAAAAACATCAGATTGGCCACAACCCAAACATTGATACTCTCCGCTGAGTTCAACAGGAACGCCGGGATTACAGACCAGCGCCTCATCAAAAGGGTCATCTTCGCTATCTGCTTTTAGAGGAGATTCTGACTCCGGACCATCTAATGCAAAATTTTCACCATTTAAATCATCATCAATTTCATCTGCAAACTCATCTTCTTCCAGAAGCATGTCTTCCAGCCGGGTTAATGAGCTTTCCCTAAGTGTGGACTCTTCATTATCCTGATACTCTGTTTTATTCTGTTCTTCTGTATTTTGTTTCGTCTCAACAGAACTTTCCTGAGAAACTGGCTCAGGTATATCAACAATATCCGGGGACTGCAAAAAATCAAGTTGTTTACTTACATCGGTTTCCTTATTCATTTCCGCCAGTTTCCTGATATCGATATAATCGGTAATGGGGCCCTCTGGTCCAGCGTTCTTATTTCGCTGAGAAAGTAAAGAAGGCGAATCTTTAACAGGAGTTTCGCTCTGAACTACCAGAGCAGGTTCTTTTTCAGAGTCCTCACTATGCTCTCTGGGAGGGACCGTTGTATTGTTTGGTGGAACTAGAGGCGTCGATTCTCTTTCTGGTTTTGTAAAATCGCTTATAAGCCGGTCTGACTGAACTTTTGGTGATGAGAGCTTCTCGGGTAGAAATGAATAATCACTCTCCATTTTCACTTTATAGGCCGGATACGCAGCCTCGAATTCCTGTAAGGAAGGAAATACCTCACAAATATCCTGAATCCCTGAAGCGGACAAAATAGTTTGTGTTTGAGGCTGGACACCGACAAGAAACAACTTTCCTCCAAGAGATTTAACGTTGCGTAACCAACGAATAATGACTCCAAGATGAACTGTTTCAATCAGATCCAGCCGGGATAAATCAAGAATAATATCATCCCATCGGTTCTTGAGGCACTTGGCCATTTTTTGCTGAATAAATTCTGAAAACTGAGTCGGGGAACTTTCGTTTGGCAGCTTAATGCAATAAAAAATTTGAGTCTCAGTCATTGGATATCAAGTTTAATTCTTCTTCTTACATTTTCACATTGTAAACAGGGGTTTTCAAGGTAAAATACCGTTTTCCCCGATAACAGGTATAAAAAAAACAGCTTATGTTATATAAGCTGCTTTTCTCTAAAAATTTGGGAAGGCGTATCTTCTAAGCGGCAAGCTCTCTCAATACGGCTTTGATTCCTTTTTTATTAATAGTGCGAATGCCTTTTGCAGTTGTGTTAATAACAACCCAACGGTTTTCACCAGGAACCCAAAAACGCTTTTTGTGCAAGTTAGGCTGCTGAAACTTAATCTGATGATTCATTGCGTGTGAACGCTGCATACCTTTAAGTCTTGTCTTACCAGTAATTTCACATGTACGTGCCATATTATAATCTCCACTTTTTCCGAAGGGCAAATATAGTATAGATGCAGGCAATTAATCAAATTTTTCCATCTTTAGTTGTTGAATCAGGAAATTCACGATGTTTTTACAGCCTTCAGAAGCCACAGGAGGGAATCTTTTAGTGGAAAAACAGTCCAGTTCCTTTAAAAAATCACCTTTTTTTAAGTTCTCCGTTGATAATTCAAAACCCTGGTTTCTGAGTTCCAGATAAGC
>JADFYW010000093.1 GCA_015232855.1 Fibrobacteria bacterium | reverse complement strand
TTTTAAAAACTGGTACAATATAGCGATACGCCAACTTCTTGGGTATTATAGGCTGGATCCGGCTGAGCAATATGCATATAGAAATCTTGCAAATATGGTGAGTCCCTCAATATCTATTCGTGAAGCTAAAAATGCAGTTAAACAGATGCTGAAACTTGGGTTGTTGGTGCAAAATAAGGATGGTACTATTTGTCGCGCTGAACGTTTTTTAAGCACCGGTGATGAAGTAAACGGTTTCTTTGTAAGGAAGTTCCAGGAAACCATGATTGATCGGGCAAAAGAATCTATGGATCGGTTTTTGGCAGAGCAGAGGGATGTGTCAAGCCTGACCGTAAGTGTATCAGATAAAGGGTTTGATATGTTGAAGAGTGAAATTCAGTTATTTCGGAAGCGGTTTCTGGAAATTGTCAAAACAGATTCTGACCCACAGCACGTGTACCAAATGAACTTTCAATTTTTTCCGTTAACCAATCATAAAAAAATGAGAAATATCTCAGAATGACCAGTATGTTATTTCAACAATATATACAGTTGAGGGTGAAAACAGGACTCACAAAAATTCTTTGTTTATGTATTGTAGGTGCTTTGCTTGGCTGCGGATCAGCGGAAAATCTGGCTGGTCGTTCAGGAGGTGATGAGGTTGGTAATCCTTCGATATCTGGTATTGTTAAAGATAATGAGGGAAAGCCTGTGGGAAATGTTATTGTCTCGCTCCGGTATACTGATTATGATCCGTTGGCAGATTCCGGGGTTTTTGTACCCAGTGATACGACGAATGATGCGGGTGAATATTTTTTCAGCGATGTTGATTCTGTATCCTATGTTATTGAGGTAGTGCATAGTGATAAGGGTACTCGTGCGTTACAAACAGGGATCCAGGGGAGAGATGAGGATACGGTAATTGTACCGGATGCTGTACTTGCAAATCCCGGAGTGGTTTTGGTTCAACTTCCTGATACCCGAAATGTTGAAAATATTTATGTATATATACCAGGGACTACTGTATATTCCCGTAATATTATACAGAGCGGTTCCGCGAAATACGCTGTTCTTGATAATGTTCCTTCTGCAAGTATTCCCATAAATATGTATGGGAGCGGAACGCGCACGGTATTGACTGAGAGTGTGACCGTTATGGAAAATGATACCGTGGATGTCAGGTTGCAATTGTATATGAATCATGGTTATGTGGATAGTGGGCTGGTGGCCGGTTACGGATTTAATGAGATTCTTGGCGAAGTAATCCCTGCTTATGTCAGTGATGCAAATGGTATGGTTGTTAGTGAAAATGTTAACTGGGGAAATGGTATGTTGCAATTGGGGTTTAATGATTATGCTTCTATTCCCAGAGGGAACTTGCTGGACAGTAACTGGACTATTGAGTTTTGGTTCGTGATAAATGATGTAGACAGTGGCTCGACCCGTCTTTTATGTGCATCCACCAAAATCGGGGGAGAAGGTCCGGAGATATTTTTATTGAATTATACTCCCTGTTTTAGGATAAGCGGGGAGAGGACAGTGTTTCAAGATCCGACCCTGGGTAGCATTAATAGTCCCGACGGCCCGCCAGACCATTATGCAAAACCTGTCGGACAAATTCCCTTGAAGAGGATGGTACACATCGCTTTAACTCATGATATTAAGGCGCAGAGGGTACAAATGTATATGGCTGAAGCTAACGGAACAACCTTTACACCGGTGTTTGACGGGAGTTATAGGGGTGTTTACGCTGTTTCGGTATCAGATATTCTTTTGAATAATTCACATCTACTCTCAGATACACGACAAGGGAATTTTTCTTTCAATAATTTTCTTGTGTATGATAGGGTGCTTTCTTCAGAAGATCTTCAAAAAAATCATCTGGCTAGTGAGGATGCCTGGTAATAGTTAGATTGTTTCGCCCTCATTAAAACGTTTTCCAGAGATACTGTTCCTAAGTAATCCTGTTAAACACGTTACGTATAAAATTCTTTGCATAATTTTTCCTTTTGCTCGTTTTAAAGTTTGAGTGGTATGCCTGGGCTTAAGTTTAAAATATGCCACAATTAGCTATTAATGGTTGTTGGTGTTTGCAATCTAACCTTACTTTGTTAACACTATAATGTAACCAAAAAATAAGCGTATATAATAATATAATTGAGGTTTATCAGGTTAAAACCCTTTTATAAAGGTTTAAAATTACTCTAAATAAGTTATATGTAACCTAAAATAGATTAATAAAAAGCGATTTCCACTTGCTTAATTTAATTGTTCGTGTATATTTAAAACTGGTATGCTAATTATGATGATACAAATATCCAATAAACCTCTTTTTCGTATTATACGGAAAGAAGGCTTTATTTGCTTATGAGTTGTTTCTCAGAGGGAAAGGAAAGTTCAAATGATTAAAAGTATTGAAAAAAAGTTTTTTTGTTTTTTTGTTCTGGTGGTGCTGTCATTGCCTGGAACATTATGTGCTGCATTCTCATTTTTTGACCCGGGTAATGAAGCTGCTTATCCGGCTACACTTTCGGCTTCGGGACTCTATACCGGAAAGGTTATTACCTCAGAAGCTGTTAACTACACTATTAATGTGCCTCATTGGAAAGATGGGTTATCAGCCCTTAGTTACATTATAAAAAAGCCAGAGGCTCAAATAATATTTGATAATACTGACGATTCTTATATTTATACAAATGGAGTTGCTTTTATTCAGACGCTCTATATAGATACGATTATTGGAAGTCCTGCGTCCAGAATACTTTGGGAAACACGATTACTGATGAAAAAAGATAGTGTGTGGCTTACTTTTAATTATAAATGGAGGGTAGACCAGACAGATGCGGATTTTATCAATGAATTGGAGGGAGTGGATACACTTTTTAGTGTTTGGGATGGAAATAAGCGGCAGCAGCATAAGTGGCGGTTTGATGATAGACTAGGGTGTGATATTTGTCACCAGGGTCGCATGGTACAGGGGTTTTTTACTGCGCAACTCAACAGATCTTCAATTGATAATCCTGCGATTAATCAAATAACATCCTTATTTTCTGCAAATGTTTTATCTGGGAACCAACCTACTGATTTTGTTTCTTTACCAAAATGGGCGCCCCATACTGATGCTACAGCCAGTTTGGAGACTCGTGTACGTTCCTATCTTGCAGCGAATTGTTCTGCCTGTCATGGTGAGAAGGGTGTGGTTGAAGGTCCTGAAATAAATTTGGATTTTCATACTATGAGCCCTGTTGATTCTCCGGCGTTGGTTAGTCAGACCTCTGCAGTAATTATTCCGGATTGTTATGATGAGATTCAGGTGGTTTATGCGGGTAAACCAAATCATTCTACTTTATATTATCGACAGACTCAAAGGGCTGAAATAACGTTATATCCAGAAGATTACTATGCTAATGTCGATCAGATGCCGCCAACAAGTACGTTCCTGGCAGATTCTGCCGGATTACTTATGATTCATGAGTGGATCTGTCAGATGGATCCTGCCGCTTGTGCTGCACAAGGATGTGCTGATCCGGATATTATTTATCCGGATAATTTACCAGTGTCTGATATACCGGTGTTAGAAACAGGTTCCTTCAGAGTGAAAAACAGGATAGTAACTCTTTCAGGTTCTTTGTTGTCGAAACATAAAACTTTAAATATTTCGATGACTAATCTTAATGGTCAGGTGAATGATGTTAAAGTTATAGGGAATGGGGTTTTCCAAATTCATCAACAAACACCTCCTGGTCTCTATATATTCAATGTGAATAACCAGTCTTTTTTAAGAATGGTATTTTAATTTCGAATAAAGTTTTTAACTAGTATCTGTTCAAAATAGCTGATTAATATTAGCCACAGAGTACACAGAGAACACAGAGGGGTTATATTTTTAAAATTTTAAAACTTTTCTCTGTGTCCTCTGTGACCTCTGTTGCTAATGACACCTATTCTGAACAAGAACTAACTAAAGATTGTGGTTTGCTGATTCACATCTGCTTTGACTTCAATACCATTTTTTTTAAGGAATTTCATGGGAGAAACACCATGGAACGATCCGAAAGCTCTGCAGAAATGAGCGGGATCAGGATAACCGCAGGCTCTTGCCAGATGTTTAAGGTTGATGTCTTTAATGTTTTTTAAAAGATTTCTGGCATGTTGCATTTTTCGTTGGGTGATAAGTTCACCGGGCGGTGGAAAACCTGCATTTTTAAAGGTTCGGGTAAGTGTAGAACGGCTTACTCCTAGCCTTTCGGCCAGGGAATTTGCATCAAAACTTATGTCAGCAAGATTGAGCATGATTCTTTCTGCGCGTTCAATAAGGTTCTTATTTGATGGGTATTGTAGTTTTTGACGAGAACACTGGCTGAGTGCTAAATGGAATTCAAACATGGTAAGGTAATGTTTATATGTGTAAAGGGGGGATTCTTCATTTGCAGTAATTATTTTTTTTAGTGCAGAGGATATAGGTTTGAGAAAGGTATCTATTTCTTTTTTTCCAGGATTGCTATTGTTAAACAGCTGGATGACCTCTTTGATTAAACCAAGTTCTTTAAGGGTTTTAGTATTTAAGCCGTCATCTTTTCGGAGGAACCAGTGAAAAAGGGTCCAGGGATCATCTGGATTTGCCCAATGTTCGTGATAAATGTGTGGTTCTAATATTAACAGTGAAGGACTTTTTACTGGTGTAGTAATTCCTTTTGTTTTTACGAACCCACTCCCTTTAATACAGATATGAAGGACCCATTGGTCACGGTTATCTGCATAATAATGTTCTGGGTCTGAGTGAACCAGACCCATCATTTCAATCCAGAGGGGAAGTTCTGGCATGATGCTATGGACATAACCGTGTGCATAAAAGTATTGAGCCGCTTCATGACAATGCTTGAGTAGTTCTGACAATTTAGCCCCAGATTCTTATAAAATCAAAATTAGCTTAAAATTATAATGCTACAATTAACCAATTATATGTTTTAATATAATAATTAAAAAATACACAAACCACTTCATAAGCTTTTTATCGTAATTATGCGCCATTTATTAGATAGTGTGATTAGAAATAGGAGTTTAAGATTGTGAAATCTTGAAAAATACCCGGATTTTAAAATAATATTGCCTATTTAGAATAGGCTTAATGGCGTTTTTAATTAATAATGGTCTGTTTTAAGCATGGATAATCTAACTGAAATAATGTAACCTAAAATAGAGGCTTTAGTTGAAATATTAGCAGTGTGCAGAATAGGGGTGTGGTAAATTAACTGTTATAATTAATTAAATTAATTATAAATCAAATACGACTTGATTTATTGGTAAATATGGATAGATTTAATGTAACCTAATAATAAAGTGGTGGGGTCGTTAAATGCGCAAGGTGGGAACAATGGAAAATATGCATTTACAAACAAAAAAAGTTCTGGACGTAATGTCTTATAAGGGCGATTGAAAAATTAATGATACAAATATCCAAAATATATCAGAATGAAAAATCAAAAAGAAATGTCATCCTTTTTAAGGAGGAGAAAAGTTATGATAAATAAAGTATGGAATAATGAGTTTAGTGTGAATACGAGCACTTGTTCATATGGCGTAAATTCTGGCATAACAATTCTGGTAGCTATTTTTGTTTTTTTCTTTCATTATGGCATACCTGCTCAGCAAATTCTTAATGCTGGTCCTCTCCAATTCAAATTAATTGAAATCGATACCAAGTTTAAAGCTGAGGCCTGCGATATGGCTGATTTGGATAATGATGGCGACATGGATATTGTCATTGGTGATTATTGGTTTGAAAATACCAGCCAGGACATTACGGTGTTTGATGCTGGCTGGGAGATGCATGAATTGAGGGCACCAAAATCTTCGAATGGTGATCTTGATATCAATCGTTATAGTGAAACCCACGGCTTGTGGGTGGGCGATTATAACGGAGATGGTTTTAAAGATGTCCTTAATCTTCCTTATCATAATGGCTATCCAACATGGATGAAAAATCCGGGGTTAGCTGGTATAAAATCACGCTGGGAGGAAACTCGTCTTAGTCAAGATTATCGATATGGGAATGAACAATCATGGTATACTGATTTTGTTGGCCAGGGAACTCCTCAACTCCTCACCGGAAATACTACTTATAGTCGTTTGTCGTTCTGGAGTTGTGATGGAAAAGGTACCTGGAGTGAACATTCTGTTTCTGCGGATAATGCACCTAAGACTGGACCTAATGATCATGGTCTGGGTTTAGGCGACATAGACGGAGATGGTCTGGCGGATGTAATACAGGATAATGGCTGGTATAAACAACCAGTAGATGCGATGAATCATACTGGTGCTTGGGAACATAACTCTTTATCGTTCATGAGCGGTCCTATTCCAGGGTTTGGGCCTTCTCATCTTCATACCTATGATATCAACAAAGATGGACGGATGGACGTTGTAACATCCTCATCCCATTCTTATGGTGTTTGGTGGTTTGAACAAAAAGGTCTTAACTCATGGGCAGAACATGAAATAGATAATGAATATTCCAGTAGTCACGCACTTTTCTGGGAAGATATGGATGGGGATGGAAATCCTGATTTAGTTGCCGGTAAGCGTTTTAAGGGACATTCCACTGATCTTGATCCTGCCCCCTTGTACTGGATTAAGTATACTCCACCCACACAGCCTGGTGGCACACCCACATTTAATCGTTATATGATTAAGCTCGAAGACGCAGGATTAGGGGTTTCAGCGACGGTAAAGGATTTTTCTGGAGATGGATGTAAAGATATTGCCGTATCAAATAAAAAAGGAACCAGGCTTTATATTCAGCAGTCGTGTGGCTGTATGGATACGAGTTATGTTGAATATGATGCAACGGCTATTTCAAATGGAAATTGTCTCACTCAAAAAGTGTCTGGGTGTATGGATAAAGGCTTTCTGGAATATAATCCAGTAGCAAATGTGAATACTCCTGGGGCGTGTATTACCTCGGGACTTGCGCCATTTTATCAGGGTCTCCCTCTCAATACCCATTTAGATATACATGCAAGAAGTATGATGGTCAATCAATCAGAAAAACATTCTCTTGAGATTTTTGATTTAAAAGGCAACCGTATGTTTTCAGCCCAGGCGAAGGGAAAGTTCGTTTATGATTTCAATACTTATATATCACCGGGGATCTATACAATTCATTTAAAAGTTGGAGAACGGTTATATATATCTACAAATCCATTACTTTAATAAACATAAGGAAAAATCATGAATAAGCTATACTATGTTGTTACAGTTTTGACAGTACTACTTTTTGCAGGCCCGGTCTTGGGAGAGGTAGACAAAAGTCCGATTAACTTTGTAGGGTCCTATGAGTTTAATTATGCGAACGAAATGAAGTATCTGGAACAAACCGTATATGAAGATGTCAGTCAACAAAGACTGGGAATATGGGGGACACAAGAAACCATAGTTGATGAAAATCTTATTTTCAACATGGGCCTGGGTGGTATTTTATGGAACCCTTTTCCGGGGAATATTTTTATTGATAAGTTGACTAACTTCAATATGCTACCCGTAGAAGTTAAGATGGAGTATAAATTTGGCGATTCAAAGAACTCGTTGATGTCGCTAACGTTCGGACAATTCTTTTACAAATACAACCCGGACTCAAAAAACCTGGGAGAGTATATTTTTCGGACAATTTCATATCCCCAGACTGTTTTTACCGGCAATGTAGATATAGCAGGTAGTTCTCAGGCAAGTGTACGTGGTTTGATGTTTAGTTTGAATCCTTTTCAAGGTAAGTTCAAAAACGATTTTCTTATAACTACAGAAACCAATTTTGCTCCACTACACGATATATCCCTTGCTTATGTGGGCTCTTATAATGTAAAAAATGTTTTTCAAGTTGGTGTAGGTTTTAGTCTGGACAGGTTAATACCGTTTCGGCCAAGTGAAACAACCCCTAAAAATGATAAAAGCCTGATTTTAGAAGTACCCGAACAAACGGTTAATACGGTTTCCGGGCCGGTAATTGTTCCGGCATGGACAGGGGTGAAAAAATACTGGGGGAATGACTCACTCAATAAAACTTTGGCATCCGCGGGTATTGACCACCCTGATAGTATTCCCGTTAAAACAGAAACCAGGTTGACCTTTAAATCAGCAAAGTTCATGCTAATGAGCTCTCTTGATTTTAAACCATTAATAGGGCTTCAAACAGAAGATGGATGGCAAAAAGACCAATTTAGGCTTTACACAGAAATTATTGTAAACGGAATAGCAGATCAGCCTTTTTATTATGAGAATATTTCACACCGTACAGCATATATGTGGGGGATATCACTACCGACCTGGAAAATTCTAGACTACTTTAATTTTGAAATTCAGTACTATCCTACAAAAATGCCTAATAATATTCAGGAGTTGTTTGAGTTTAATCATCCCGCACCCTATCTAAGACTTCCTGGCATGGATGAACGAAAATATTCGCCGGACTCATCAATCTGGAAGAAAAATGATTTTAAATGGTCTATTGCGGCTCAACGAAAGGTTATAAATGGTCTAACTATCATGGCTCAAATAGCCAGTGACCACTTTCGACCGATTAACAACACATTTCATAATGAATTTAGTGAAGCACTGTGGAAGCCCAGCGCCTGGTATTTTGATATTCGTGTTATATATGGTATTTGAAGATAACAGGGAAAGGACTAATGATAACAATTTCTGATTTGGGAGGATGTAAATGTATAAAATAATAATTTATCTCTTCATTTTTTACCTGTCTTCCATAACGATATGCGCCATGGATGATAGTGAATTATGGCCGGACCCAGGTGATGGTAATTTGAAAATTGTCCACCCAGCGTATGATATTGATACAATACATCCTACAGGATTTGATCCTTATGTGTCGGGGTTAGATTTTTTATCTGATGGGCGACTTGTTATTTGTACCTACCCGGACCCGGGTACGTCCTATAAGACTGAAGGAGATGTGTATATACTGGATAATTTACATACTGGAAACCGTGAAAATATTGAAGTAACACGCTTTGCCACAGGTTTTGCTGGTAGTCTCGGGTTGACTGTTGTTGATGATGTTATCTATGTACGGGATAGACAAAATCTCCATAAATTGGTGCCTAAAGCTGGCGAGTTGGCCGAACTTGTTGGTATAGAAGAGCCTTATAAGTCAGATGGTCACCCTTCTGTTTACGACGTAATACACCGGGATGGTGTTTTTTACACTATGTGGGGAAAGACCTATAGGCCTTTTAATGGATTATCAGAGACAAATATAAAAACAGGAGAAAAAAAATTTTATAGCACAGGTTTTCGTAATCCTGATGGCATAGCCTTTGGACCGGAAGGTGAAATATTTACAACTGACCAGCAAGGGAACTGGCTGCCGGCAAATAAACTCATCCATGTTAAGAAAGACCGATTCTATGGATATTACCGGGATGGTTTTAATGAAACAAAAAAAGAAACGCCTCCTGCTCTGTATTTGCCACAGGGGGAGGGTGGGCTTTCACCTACCGGATTGGTTTTCGTAGAAAAAGGACGTTATGCGGGTCAGATGTTTATGGGAGACATGCGATTGTCCAATATTACCCGGGGGTTTTTAGAAAAAGTAAATGGTGAATATCAGGGAGCGGCTTTTTTGTTTAGCGGTGGTTTTGAATCAGGGCCTCATCGTTTAAAATTTGGGCCGGACGGTCATCTTTATGTTGGTTGTATAGGCGGTACAGCTCATTATACCTGGAATTGGAGAAACCAGTTTACCGGCTTGCAACGGCTTCGAAAAAATGGAAAAGAAATTTTTGAAATGATTGCTGTGCGTTCTCTGACAGATGGTTTTGAAATTGAATTTAGTGAAGAAGTTAATGAAGAGGCTAATGATTTCGAAAAATATGTCGTATTGAGTTGGGGATATACACCAACAGAGGCGTATGGCGGTCCAAAAATCGGGTTAAAAAAAATGACGATAAATGCTATAGATGTATCTGCGGATAAAAAGAAAGTAACGTTAAAAATCGATAGCTTAATTGCGGGCAAGGTTATTAATATAAAATTAATCGACTATAAATCTTTAGCAGAAAAACCGGTTTGGACTGCGGAAACATGGTATACTTTGAACGCTATTGGGCCAGCAGCTGTAGTGGGTTGTCTCGATACGATGTACAATGAGTATAACCCGAACTCAACATATGACGATGGCGTACAATGTAAGACAGTAGATTTAATTGGCCAGGGAAAAATGAAGTCATCTGTATCTTGGTTTCAGATAAGCGGTCGTAACATTAATATTAAAAAATCTGGTGAACATAGAATAACAGTTAGGGATATTAGGGGTAAACCAGTTATGAAAAGAAACGGCTGGGGACACACCACTTATCAACTGGACCGGGCTTTGGATGTTGGTGTATATGTTGTGGAATTAAAAGTGGGTGGTGTGTCTACAAAACGGCAGGCCTTTATTTTTTAGTCGTTAATGCTTATGTCCGTTTTAGATGCTTTTCAATATAATACATGCATAATTTCAATTATTTCTTTAAAAATGGAGTGAATTATGAAAATAGGAATGAATATGTTTCTTTGGACCACAGAAGTGACTCACGAGCATTTCTCTTTGTTAGAAGAAATAAAAAAAACGGGTTATGATGGAATAGAAGTTCCTGTATTTGATCCGAACGTTGCTCACTATAAGACTTTAGATAAAGAGCTAAAAAGTAACGGCCTGCAAAGTACTGTTGTAACGGTAATTCCCGATCAAGAGCATAGTCCTGTGAGTGATAATCCCAAATTCCGGAAAGGGGCAGTGGAGTATCTTAAACGAGTGGTTGATTGTTGTGAGGTTATTAATGCGGATGTGTTATGCGGACCTTTCTATCAAGTACTTGGTTCAAAAACAGGAAAAGGTTCAACATCAAAGGAAGTAGAGCATGCAATCGAAGTTTTCCAAAAGGTGGCAGACTACGCAAAAGAAGCAAATGTAACTATGGCGGTAGAGGCGTTAAATCGATTTGAATGTTATTTTCTTAACATTACGGATCACGCAGCTGCATTTGCCCGGTATGTGGATAGAGAAAATTTTGGTATTTTATATGATACCTTTCATGCCAATATTGAAGAAAAAGACCCCATAGAAGCTATTAACAACAATAGTGATATGATTAAACATATACATATATCTGCAAATGATCGGGGGACACCAGGTTATGGGAATATACCCTGGATTGAAACCTTTAATGCGTTACGTTCTTTCGATTATGATGGTTGGTGCACCGTTGAGGCCTTTGGCTTGAATATGCCCGAATTTGCTGCTTCTACCTGTATATGGCGTCCGGTGTCCAAAAGTAATAAAGAAGCGTATACAGAAGGATATAAACTTATTGCTGAAGAATGGGAAAATGCCGGAAAAATCGAAAACATGGAGTGCGTAAAATGAATATTCGGAATGACTATGGTATTAAAAAAGGCTATTGTGAACAAGTACTTTTCAGACGGAAGACGTCGTTCAGTTCTGCGATTTTTCTGCTGTTAGCCGCTATAACTTTTTTGTCTATCCCAATTGATGCATACGAAAGATGGCCCGAACCGGGGGATGGCAACCTGAAAATAGTGCATCCCGGATATGATTTGGATACTTTACATCCAAAGGCTTTTGAACCCTGGGTAACCGGGATGGGATTCCTTTCAGACGGGCGCCTGGTAATTTCTTGTTACCCGGATGCTAATGCTCTTGGCATGGGCGATGCCCAAAAAGGGGATGTTTATATTCTGGATAATTTTGAAGCCGGGATTCCTGAGGAAGTAGAAGTTAACCATTATGCCACAGGTTTGGCCGGACCACTTGGGTTGGCTGTTGTGGATGATGTTATTTACGTACGGGATCGTAGGAATCTTCACCGGCTTGAAGATACTGGCGATAGTTTGGCCAAAGTGGTTGGGATAGAAGAACCTTATGAAGCGGGTGGGCATCCTGGTGTATTCGGGGCGCTACATAGAGATGGTAAAATGTATACTATTCTGGGAAACACAGGGCACATAGGGCACGGTCTTTTAGAAACAGACCTAAAAACAGGTGAAAGGAGTATTACGAGCGGGGGGTTTCGTAATCCGGACGGTATTGCGTTTGGCCCCGAGGGTGAAATATTTGTAACGGATAATCAGGGAGATTGGCTTCCGGCTAACAGGCTTCTTCATGTGACCAAGGACAGGTGGTATGGTTATGGAGGGTCAGCTCCTTCGGGAAAGGAGAGAACGCCTGTGACTGTACAATTACCCCAGGGTGAAGCAGGGCTATCACCAACAGGACTGCTTTTTATAAAAGAAGGAGTTTATTCTGGACAAATGTTTCTTGCTGATATGCGCCTTTCCAATATAACACGGGTTTTTCTTGAAAAGGTAAATGGAGAATATCAAGGTACTGCATTTCTTTTTAGTGGTGGTTTTGAGTCTGGTCCGCATAGATTAATATATGGGCCAGACGGGCATCTTTATGTTGGATGTATTGGTTCGCCTTTTGTTCCTACCTGGAATTGGAGAAATAGATTTACAGGGTTGCAACGGCTTAGGAAAAATAGTACGAATGTTTTTGAGATGATAGCAGTTCGCTCTCTGGCTGATGGCTTTGAAATTGAATTCAATGAAGAAGTAGCGGCGTACGCAAATGATACTTCAAAATATACTGTGCTTTCGTGGAGATATGAGCCTACAAAAGATTATGGAGGGCCAAAAATTGACCTTAAAAAAATGAAAATCAATTCTATCAATATTTCTTCTGATAAAAAGAGGGTTAATTTACAAATTGACAGTTTAGAAGTTGGGAGGGTTATTAATATAAAACTAAATGATTACAAGTCTCTGGCAGGCAATTCAGTTTGGACAGCGGAAACATGGTATACATTAAATAATTTCGGACCTGCTGATGAAGTAGGGTGTCTTGACCGGACCTATAATGAATATAGTGCAAGTGCGAAGTATGATGATGGTCTACAGTGTAGGACTGTGGGGATAGGTGATGCACCTGTATCTGAATTACGTACATCCTGGTTTCAGATAAGCGGTCGTAAAATCCAAATAAAAAAATCAGGTAAACATCAAATAACCGTTTATAATCTTTCTGGAAATCCTGTTATGACTCAATCTGGTAGCGGAAAGGTTGATTATCAGATGAAGTCTGATTTGAGCCCCGGCCTCTATGTTGTTGAAATGAGATCTGATGGTAAATATTTTAAACATCGTTTTTTACTTATGTAGTGTCATTACCCGCGAAGGCGGGTAATCTTAAAGGAAAAATATTGAATAGAATAATAGGTAGATGGCATTTGTATCTGAGATTGCCTGTCTTTGCGGACTATGAAAAACTACCATATTTTTTATTTAAACTATCAAGAAATAATTTACAATTAGCGGTGGCTTCCCAGGCATTGGGCCAGAAACAAAGATCCATGGTCCAATAGTCATGGGGGAGTTTTTGTTTAGCAAGTTCTGGCATGATTTCATCAAAGTTTATTTTTACACCCTCCCCAAAAGGAAAGTGCATAGATGTCTCATCGTTACCATCACTGTCTTTATGACAGGTGTTATCAGAGTCTATAAGATGAATGTGATTGATTCGCCCATCCAGTTTTTTAATTAGCTCAACCTGGCTGCCAAAGATTTCTTTTTCGCCAGGTTGCCGAGAACCTCTCTCCGCTACCATATGACCATGGCAGGTATCGTATAGTATCCCGAAATTATCTTTATTAACAGCATCAAGAACTCGTAATATCTGAGAGGGTTTGTTGAACGCAAAACCAGGCTCAAATTCCCAACAGATATGAAGGTCGTGATCATTGGCTATACCAGCGCAAGTGTTCCATGTTTCAGTGACTCTTTTAAAAGCGGTATTATATTCTACTTCATTTAAAATGGTTGGCGATTGAACTGTATCTACTCTGATTGTTTTTATCTTTAAATCATTGCAGAATATGCAGTTTTTTTTAAACTCATCAATGTATTTACTTTGATCGTCAGTGTTGATGAGCTTTTCATTCCAGAGATTCGCAGCAAGACCACTGAATTCCAGTCCATACTTTTTCATCTTTTCTACAACTTCGGTACGCTGTTCTTTTTCAGGAAGATCATTGGGATTGGGATGGGGGGGGAACCCACCCAATTCAATAGCATCAAAATTCAATTCTTTACATTTAGCGCAAACCGTATCAAAATCAACCGGGTTTTTCTCATAAGGGCCAATTGTAAAAGCCCAACTACCAATAGAAAGCTTTTTCATGTTTTATTTCCCGCAAAATAGTATGTAAAAGAAAAAAATGACCTGTTAAAATTTAACAGTTTATTTCCACAAATTCTATAAATGTTTCTGAGGATACTTTTCAAATTTGATGGCACCGATACTTGAATTGTATTTTTGATTTTTTTGGGAATAGAATTTCCTCATATGATGAAAATTAAGGAGAGCAGGTACAGATCCCGCTGGAAATTGCGTGAATCCATAGAAAATATGGTTTATTGCTAAGTATCTATTTTAAATTCCTTATGGAACAAAAAATATTTGTAACCCCTTTATTTTAAGGGAAATGCAAAACTATCTTGAATTAATCACTAAATATTGGTAAAATATTATAAAACACCAGGAGTGGGTTAAATTATTGTGCCTTATTAGCAAATTGTCGAATACACCCAAAAATGAAATGAATCAGAATAAAAAAGCAAAAACATCATCCCTTTCTGTATATAACTATACGGATTATCGGAAATTTCTTGTTGATTATTTTGAGTATCGTCGAAAAAGAAATGAGGAAATTTCTTTACGTAAAGTATGTGCTGCTATCGGTATGAATTCCGCTGGTCATCTTTCGTATATATTAAAAGGCAAAACAAATGTATCCAAAAAGCGGGCAGAAGCCCTCGCAAAGTTTTGCCGGTTACGGAAGCGGGAAAGTGCATACTTTGTAACAATGGTGCAGTTTAACCAGACCAAGAGCCATAGTAAAAAAAAGACTTATTTTGAAACGCTTATTTCGTTTCGTATGTCTTGTGTATATAAGGTGAGTTCCCATTCCTATAAATTTTATGATCGCTGGTATCACTCAGCAATAAGAGCGCTTTGCGAATTTGTGAAAATCCGTGACAATTACCATCAGATATCGCTGATGCTTATACCTTCCATTAAAGCGGATGAAGTTAAAAATTCTCTAAAGCTGTTATCGGAACTGGAGCTGATTAAACCGGATGAAGAGGGTTTTTTCCGCCCAACCAGCAAGTATATTGATACCGGTGAGACCCAGGCGGTATCCACTTCTGTCAATAACTTCCTGGTAAGTATGCTGGACAAGGCAAAAGATTCTCTTGATCGCTTTCCTAAAGATGAACGTATTTTTTCCTGGATAACACTGGGAATTGATAAGAAGGGTTATAAAACCTTTGTGCAGGAGCTTAATGCCTTTCGGGGAAGAATTGCAGAATTGTTGGAACAGTCAGGTGCCGAAAGAGTATATCAGCTCAATATTCAGTTATTTCCACTTACCAAATTAGAGTCCAAACTTGACAGTGATTCGGCCGATAAAAATTCAGATTAGAATTATGAATTATAAATTAAAGATTATGAATTATGATGTGCCCGAAGGGTCTTTTGTTGGATTCATGGTTAAGAATTCATCATTCATTATTTTGGTATTAGTTAGTTGGCTATTAGTTTTAACTGGTTGTGGTTTGGGTTCAGATACGGCTGGTACCGGTTCTGGTGGAACTGCTATTGAAGTGGCAGGGACGGTCAAAACTCAGTCTGGTGACAAGGCCGGGAATGTGGTTGTAACATTGTATGCAAAAGGGTATAATCCTTCTCTGGGAACTACCAGCCCGGATAATAGTATTGTTGCGGTTACAGACAGTGATGGGGAATTTGTCTTTCAGGGACTAACCGATGGGAGCTATAACCTTGTAGTGGTAGATGGTCAGGATGGGTCTAGACTTTTGCTTCAGAATATCGAAATTGTTGAGGGGACAACGGATGATATTAATGATGAAGAGCTTATTCTTAAAACACCTGGTGTGATTCGCTGTCTGCTGCTTGACAAGGGAGCTGCTGCGAGTGATGTTGTGTATATACCCGGAACAGGTGTTTATACAGAATTGAAAACAACGGACGTGGATAATGGCAGTTTTGTGATTCCTAATGTTCCTGTGGGTCAATTTTCTACAATTATGTATTCGGGTAATAGCAATACGACTTCTCTTAATATAGCCACCTTGCCGGTTACCGTAATGTCAGGAGATACAACGGTATTGTCTTTCTATCCTGCGTACAAATATGCTGCTGCAGTTACTATTAATACCAAGGCAACGGGAGCGGGTTTAGAAACAAATGTGCTGAATTTCCCCCTCCTGGTTAGATTAACATCAGAAAACTTTTCATTTTCCCAGGCCCGGCAACAAGGCGAAGAACTCCGTTTTGCCAAACCGTCCGGGCAGTTGCTTAGTCATGAAATTGAGCGATGGGATACAGAAGGAGAACGGGCAGCGGTGTGGGTAAGACTAGATTCTGTTTATGCCGATACAAACCGGTCGTATATGATAATGTACTGGGGGAATGCAGCCTCAAATGCAGGTTGGGAGAGTAGGGATGTTTTTCAATATGATGAAGGTTTTGCAGGTGTCTGGCATCTGGGAGAAGCAAAAGATACCGTAACAGAAGGTTTTGCTGATGCCACAACCGCACCAGACAGGGGGACGGAACGGGGGATAATTTATGATGTGCGGGCTGTAATAGGTCTGGGGCAGGTGTTTGATGGCAGTGAGAGTTATATTGATGTACAAACATCCCAAAAACTCGATCAGGCCCCGGGTATGACTATTAGTTTTTGGTGTCGCTCCGACCTGGATAGTTTTGATGTTAACCGGGGTCTCTTTGGAAGAGGAAATGCCGGTTCAATGAAAACCCCATACATATATGGTCTGGCAGGCACAAACAAAATCAGAATGGATTTTCAGTCTGATAAAGATACGGTGATGCTTGAATCAACTGCGATTAAAAAGGATACATGGTTCTATATCGCTTTTTCATGGGATGGTCAAACCATTACCTCTTATATAAATGGTGTTGCTGGAAGTGCTACTACAACTTCACAGGGAAGTACATTAAAAACTTCAGATGGCTCAAACTATTTTGCTTTTGTAGAAGGAATGACGCCATGGGACGGTATGATGGATGAAATCCGTTCGGAAAAAGTAGGGCGGTCTGCGTCATGGATAAAACTCTGTTTCGAAACTCAGAAACAGAACTCTTCTGTGGTTGAGATAAAGTGATTTCTCCGGGTGTAGCTGGCTTTATTTCTGAGGCCCGTACTCTTGAGTTAAACACCATTTAGGGAAGTTTGTCCGTCAATCCGTACCGTATTTTGATTATTGTGGAGAACTGGAAAATCATTACCAGAGACTTCCCAGGGGCTTAAAATTTGGCTTGTTTGGCACCAAAAAGACTTTCAGGGTAAATTCGTAAGTAAAAATGTGGATATTTGGAAAGTAAAATTAACCACTTCTGCCGGGCAGAATATTACGGTTTATTGTAAAGATTTGTAAGGGCTGGAGTGGATCCTATTGGGTTTTGTGCTCAATAATGGTTTTTTTCATGGTTATGTAACTACTTATATGGTATAATATTAAATGAAGACTTGCGCAAATATAGTTTGAGTTATGTATTTTTTAGGGATATAAGTTTTTAAAAAGAGAGCGTTCATTATGAAAAGACAATTAATTTTGCTTTCTATGCTTCTCCTGGCTTTTGGTTCTGTGTTTTATGGTTGGTCAGCGGTTCCCCTTCGTTATTGTAAAGATTATGAAAAGGATGTAAGAGTATTGGTAATTTATAATGACGCTTATAATGTAGGAGGGACAGCCAAGAATTTAGTAAAAGATGCTATGTCTACCTGCTCCAATATCAAAGTACGAAAAGCCAGTAACACCTCCTGGGCCCATGTGATCTCTGCCTTTTCTCCCAATTTGCCAGAAGTAATAGTGCATGTAAATGGGGGGTGGCAAAAATACAGTGGACCAAACATTACCCATTTTGATGAAAAGAAAATAGGGCGAAGATGGGAGTTTAACTGGATGGGGCATACAGGCTGTCCCAATATGGATAAGGCCATATCCTCGGAAATTATTGTTAGTGCTTATTATAATCAAATAGGAGTTGTAGCAGTGGGTGATGATGCACCCCATAATATGAAGTGTCTATCAGGTTTTAAAACAGTGCATACAGGTGATAATGTCATGAAAGATGGATCCCGGTTTGATCAACCCTGGGAGCTCTGGACTCAGTTGGAACCGAGTAAAGATCCCACGGGATTTCCCGGCATTATTAAAAACGCGGTCAAGATCCTAAAAGACCCAAATAACAGAATGTATTTTAGGAATAAAGCTGGAAGTGAACC
>JADFYW010000092.1 GCA_015232855.1 Fibrobacteria bacterium | reverse complement strand
TGACAACACCATCGCCTGCCTTAAAACCCGTAGCAGCTCCTTTGTCTATTATTATGTAGTTGTAGGGAAGCGTTGTTTTTTGCTCACCTTGAATATGAATAATCTGTCCGACAATATTTTTATCAGTGTAAGGAGTGTATCCCTTTACTGCTATAGACGGGTGTGGGGAAAAGGGAAGAGCGCGGGCCTTATGTGAGATAGCACCAAAGCAATGTTCCAGTACCGCAAAAGATTTATTTTTTTCTACACTTTTAACTTTGGCTAATCCTTTAATTTCAATCAATTTCCCTAATTTTTCCTTTTTTGAAAAACTACGCATCTTTTTCGTGATTTCACAAATGATAAACAAATCATTTTTTTTAACACCACTGCTTAATCCCTGATTAATAGAAATTTCTGAATATGGCTGGAGAATGGTCTCTCCTGTGGTGGTTTGATAGTGGATTTTCGTTTTTTTATCTTCTATTTGCTTAATTTTATCAATATGAGCAATATAAGGCGCCTTCAGTAATATTTCGGGATGAAGATATTTGGCGAAATCTCCTGTTTTCGTTGATTTTGAGTTGCCTGGAGAGGATTGTACGCCAGAAGTCTTTTTAAGCTTATCAAGAGAATTTTTTTGTACTCTGGAACCAGGAGAAGAAGAAAGCGAATCCCCATTTCCAGCCGGTTTAGAAGTTTTTCCCAAAGTAACTTCATCTCCTGGATAAATAAGGTGAGGGTTTTCAATCTGAGGATTTAATTGCCAGATATCAGGCCATTTGAAAGGATCACCTCTATGAGTTGCACTGATATCCCACAAAGTATCACCCTTGATTACTGTGTGGATATCTTTATTTGCCAGTATAGCCAAAAGGCTAAAAAGCACTATTAATGTGAGTTTGTATTTCATAAAAATAAAATACGTCCAAAACGGCCAAAAAAGCAAGATAATTCCATTTTTTTTGAAGTTTTTCGATTTTGTACCTGAAAATTGATTCAGAAAATGATAAAATAATCCGATTACCGGATAGGTTAGAGAATGGATTAATAGGCGATTTAAGTTTAAAAAAATACTGGACTTAAGAAGAAACAGATAATAGTTTAAGAAAATTCATCAAGTATAACGGGAGGTTAACGTTGAAGAAATATGCATCATCAGGGAACGTCATGTTAATGACATCAGGGCAGGCCGCAAAGAAATTGCGGATCTCTGTATCAACGCTGAAGCGATGGATACATGAAGATTCTGTTTTGAAAAATGTTAAAAAGAATTCAAAAGGATGGAATCTTTTTTCAGAAAAAGATATTGCTGACATAAAAGAACACCAACGGCTTAAAAAACGGTTGGGTAGAAAGTTTCAGGCATCCACTCTTCAACCCATAGCATAATTTGTTAAAGGTGTTATAAATGCGTCTGGTAGTGATTTCACTATTTTGCTTGTTTTTGCAACAGCTTGGCCTGGCCAAAGATATTCGGTCACGTTCTGAATCTATATTTGGAATGTTTGCTACGAATACCGTAGGTCTTGGAAATATTTTTATTTCCGGCGGATTCCAGACTTATTTTCAAACTTCCGTTATTGCACCAGAGGTTATAGACTCATTGGTTCACTCCTCCCTTACTGATGAGCTTCACAATCTTGTGGGCAATGATGATTCCTTTTCAAAAAGAGATTATTACTTAACCCCCTATGTTAATGCAGTGGTTGGTCTTACTAGTTTTATGCATCTTGAGGTCAGTTCTATTCCCTGGAACGGACAAAAAATAGGTGTTACTTCTGCAGTGTTAAAAATGACCCTTCCCGGCAATGATAATCTCAGAGTTATCGGCTTTGCTGGCACAGCAAATGTTACCCTCTCCACAGAAGAAAATGTGGTCAATAGCCAAAAGGAAACGCCCAGTTTTGATCCCGTTATTTCTTTTTCAGTATTGGCAGATGCTGATCTTATAAAGTGGTATCCTGCTTTTCCTGCTAAGCTTTATCTGAATTATGCTAATTTTGATGATGTCCGTTTTCACAATTATTATAACCAGCACAAAGTAAGCGTGGGTTTTGAATATAAAGGTGAAAAAGAAAGTTATTATCTCAAAAGTGGTTTGGCTGTTTACCTGGAAAAATCCGAAGAATTGAGTGCGACTGTCAATCTTGATGGCAGTACCGGTATTACCCATTTTGGTGGGGGGTATCGCAAGCGTTTTGTTGGTATACATCCTTTTACTATTAATGTTGATTTTGAATTTGATCTGTTGTCTCCCTTTGGCTTTTTAGATGATGTTTTACACAAATCACCACTCTTGAGTTTTAACATACAAACACCTGTTTTTTATAAAGAAACCAACACTGAAGCACTGCGTTCTTTGATGTATGCGGAACAGGCTCGTAAAAGAATAGCTGCAGCTCCCGCTACCATAAAATTAAAAAGAAGGAAAGCTTCTGATCTTACTCTGGATATGCTCATGATTAAGAACATAAACAGGGATTTTCTTGAAGATGATCAATTGGATGCAATTTTTTTAAAAGAGGATAAAGAGCAAAAAATAAAACAGCGGCAAAAAATTTTCAGGGAACTTAATAGTAATTAGTCTCTACTGTAGGCAATATATGACTAAAAATTATACACATCAATTATCGCTTTGCCGATTCGCTTCCCGTGGGATGCTTTGGAAAGTTTGTCTGGTTGGTGTCCTATATATTTTTCTTTGTCACTCAGCAAGCTTTGGTCTCGAAAAAAGGGATCGCTTTAGTGGTTTAAACCGGATTCAATCTTCTTCTACCATGGGTAAGGGAAATCTTTTTCTCAGTATGTATGGCAGAGCTTTTTTATGGGATAATAATGCCGCAGGCAGAATACCCACGATGTATCCTCATGTTGAGTTGGGGTATGGTTTTTTTGATTTTATGCAGGTATCAGGTGGTTTGCAGATAATGACCACTAAACCCGGTATGCTTTTTGGTAAAATCAAACTAACGCTTCCTAATAATAAACGTATAAGATTGCTTGGTTTGGGTATGTCTTTAGGATTATACAAAAGTCTGGTGAGTGAATTTAAATCCAACGGTTTTAGATATGAAAATGAAGGGTTTTCACCGGATTCATTTATTCTTGGTAACTCCAGCTTCATCACATTTTTTCGTGCTGTGTTTAGTGCGGATGTAGAACTGATTCGACTGGTATCTTTTCTCCCGTTTAAATTTTATATGAATATGGGATATGAGGGTTCAAATTATCTCGGTTCCTGGATGGGTGATAATGCTGACAAAGCCTTGGATTTGTATGCCAATAATACTGATACCTCGGGTTTAGCAGGTTCCTACATCGGTACCAGTAATTTTTCAAAGCTACCATTAATGCTTGGTGCGGAATTGAAGACTCACTATACGGATTTCTTTTTGGAAATAGAAACGGAACCCTTCTATGAACATATAAAACAATTAATAAACGGAACGGGGAATAACCGGTATTGGGTGAGGTATAATATTGTGCTAGGCGGTGGAAATCTGAGAGTAGTAGATATTCATCTTTTAGAGACCCCCATTTATGTAAATCTGGGTGGTCGCTTAAAATATGCGAACGGAATGAGTTTGCAGGGAGGCTTTTCATGGCTGTTGAGTAAGGAGTTTGGTACAAAAATTGGCCCCTGTATCAGGAATGATGCTTGTAAAGAAGGGGCAACTGATGGCTTTTCTCCCTTTTACCCCCAGTGGCGCTTATTTGGCCGGGTAAACTATCCTATCAAGTTCAAGCAGACTTCAGCCGAACTCTATAGAACCTATTTGCTGAGAAAAAACAGGAAAATCAGAAAAGTAATTGATATTGATAAAAGTTTACGCTCCAGCAATCAGGATGAAAGTCCTAATATTGATATCACCGAAAACAATGCTACACGGCAGGCTGAAATTATTAAGGAACAAGAACGTGCAAAGGATGAAAAAATTGATTAATAAATTTTTTATAATCTTTTTTTGTATGCTCATTATTTCTGGGCTTTCGGGTTTTGCCGCTGATGAAGACAGGGCTCTTTGGTATCATGCAAATGATTTAGCCGATAGATTAAAAAGTGAACGCTGGAAATATGGTGTTGTCCGGGAAGAGATCAAACGTCTTGAAATGGCTGTTTCAGATTTAAATGATATTCAGTTTTATCCCTCATCAGTAACAAAAATAAATATAAATGCTGGTGAAAAAATTGATAAAATGCTTAAACGTATCAGGAAAAAGAGTAAATATTCAAAAGAACTGATTGATGAGCTGGAAAAGCCACTTGAAGATGGGATAATGATTGCTGAAGAAATGCTGAAGGAAAGTCCCAATTTCGATATGATCAGTATTCTTATCCAGGATAATATCTCCCGTATCCAGCAGCTCATTAACATCAAAAAATATGTTGATATACTTTGGGATGACATTTCACTGGTAATGCAGAAATATGAAAAAATGGCAGGCTTTGAACGCCCAAAAGAACAAAAGGGAATGTTTGAAGAAAGTTTTTTTAAGGTGTTGATTAGTCAGATAGGTCAGGCATCAGATGTCTTTTATAAATATTTACATAATTATAAGGATTCACTGGTTTCTTTGTCTGATAAAAATGCCTGGGTTCTTATGGCAAAGCTGGATTTAAAAAATTATAAAAACCGGATTGAGCGCGGGGACTATGCTCCCGTACAAAGGGATCTTTCTCGTTTGTCGGTTCGTTTTCGAAAGAAGATACCAATTGGTGGCGTTGACTATAATCTCGGTAGAAGTTTTCTTCTCAGTGAAGATTTTCAAAAGGCGGTTGATGCTTTTGGAATGGTTGATAGTACCAGTAGTTATTATCCCCAGAGTGTAATTGGTTTGTTGCAAAGTTTGTTTGCCCTCGAAGAAGACCAGAAGGTTGTATCTCTCTATACGAATGTTGCAAGTATCATTGAATTACCCCCAAAAGATTTTTATGAAATAAAATTTCTCGTTATTCAAAGTCTCTATGCGCTTGGTAATGATGCAGAAGTTGAAAAATTATTGCTTTCGTTTGATAAGAAAAATAACCTGTATTATAGGAGCCTTGTTATATATGCAAAATCTCTGGTGCGACAAAAACGGGATAGGGAAGCAAGTGAAATTCTGAAATCCATGATTAAGCAGACCCAGTTACCTGTTGAATATAAACAGGATGCAATACTTGCGCTGGCGTATCTGAAATATGAACAGGACTTTTATCAAAGCGCGTTATCAGATTTTAATAAACTTATTGATAAACCTGGCTATCAGCCTGATGCTTTGTATGGAATGGTATGGTGCTATGTAAAAATGCGAGATACCAAAACTGCTGAGTTTACCTTAAAAAATCTGGTTAATCAGTTTCCTGATTCCCCCCTTGCTATGGATGGACTTTTGGTACTCAGCAAATGGCGATTTTTAAAAGCCCAGAAATTGTGGGATTACAAGATAAGTACAGAAGATAATCAAAGCAGACTTGAAAGATATATGGCACAAATAGAGATGAAAGTTGAAGGAGGGCAGCTCTCAGAAGAAGATGCAGACCAGGTACGCCAAAAACTTGCCATGGTAAAACTTACGTTGGCTTCGCGGGTTCCTGTGCATATCAATGAAATCGACGCTCTTTTTACTGAGGCCTTGTCGTTGACAAAATATGTCCGTAAACATTATAAAACAGGAGTTTTTTCTGAAGTGGAATTCAGTGGGAACAGAGAGAGGGCACTTGAGAAACTTGACGGTTTACTTGGAAAAAGCACACAAGTAAAAAAGAATCAAATAGCTTCAGACCTTTTAAAAAGAAAAATTTTTGAAAGCCAGATGGCTGAATTCGAAATGACCTGGCAGTATAAGTTATGGTTAAATGAGTACCTCTCCTTTACAAAGGAACAAAACAAATTCTCGAAGCCGGATTCCGGTTCTACTCATGTTGAAGATTATGCCCCGGATGATTCTGAATCTCGTTACATTCTACAAAAACGAATTTCTGACAGAATAGTAAAAAATAATGAACAATGCTTTGTTCTGGTTAAAGACCTCATCACCAATCCCTTATCTGCTGAGCACCGGGACAAGCTCCTTTTTTATAATGGATTGGTCACTTTTGATCGTGAAAATATTAAAAATAAAATGAGATTACAGCAGAGGAATAGCCTTGATTCAATTTTCAGAGCGAATAGTGAAAGCGAACCGGTTCGTCCCGATTACCTTTTTGAAAACGCTCAGTTTGAAAAATTATGGACTTACCTACTCAAAGAATATCCTGATTCGGAATTTACACCAATGGGACTCTACTATCTCGGCTGTGCCCAACTTGATCAGGATGATCCCAATGGAGTGGATGCCTTGGAAGCCTATATTGCGAATTATTCGAAACACCGGCACTATCAGCATGCCATGATAAGGTTAGGTGAATACTACTACAATCACCAGCGTTTTGAGGATGCTAAAAAACTTTTTGCCCGCACTCTTCGTTTTCCTGATTCGAAATATTTTAATCAAGCTCTTTATCTTGAATCCTGGACCTTTTACAGTGAAGGCAATTTTAACAAAGCATTAAAAGGATTTTCTTACATTCTCAATGTATTGCGCCTTGAAAAAGAGGGGCGTATGCGATCACCGTTGTTGGACGAAGTTATCAGAATGTTATCTATTTGTTTTGCTGAAATTGATAATGCGGATGATCAAACAGATAAAAAGTTAAAGGACTTTATAAAAAAGTTAGATGACAAAGAAATAGGTGCACGAGTATTACATCATACCGCAAAGGTATTTCGTCAGCAGGGAAGATTAACTAAATCAAGGCGAATTATTTTCTCATTGGTAAAACAGTATCCCTGGTATGGGGATGTTCCTGAAGCAATGATGGATTTGGCCGTTTCTTATGATGTTGAAAACCGTTTTCAGAAAGCAGCAGATATTCGTGAAAAGCTTTTTAATGATTACAATAGAAATACCGATTGGTACACATCGATCAAAGATGGTTTCTATCAGAAAAAGGCTGATTCTCTGTGTGAAGCAGCATTGGATAAAATTGCTTATCATTATTTTGCCAAGGCCAGGTTAAACAAATCAGGAAAAACAGTTTCTAAGGATTCCATATATAATAAAGCGGCCTATATGAAGGCGATTAACGCTTATGAGCGCTTTTTAGACATATATCCTGATGGTCCAAATGCGCCACGTTCTTTTTATTTATTGGGTGAATCATACTATGCGATTAAGGAATACGATAAAGCTGCTGTCATGTATTTAAAAGCGACAATGGTTGATAAAAAAGATTTGCGAACCGCTGCAGCTTATAACGCGGTGATGGCCGCACAAAAGAACATTGAAAAGCTTGAAAATGAAGATAAGTAGTCATATACATACTTTAATCCTCCAGGTGGCAGTTCTTCCTCTGCTGTTTTCCTGTGCCTTCAACCGCATTGTTGAAGAGCCCGTGCCTGAAGAACTCATGGTGGAACCACTGGACGACGAATGGAATGACAGAAAAGAACATCTTAAGACTGAATTGGAATATATTGATTCCCTGGAGCAGAAAGAAGACAAAGGTGAAGATATTTACATTCTTTCACTGGATAATTTCATACAGATTGCTGAAGACCAGCAGAGAGTTCCCCGGATGATTATGCTAAAGGCTAATTATTATTTTGATCGGGCAATTTATTCAAAAGCAATTGAAAATTATAAGATTCTCATAAAGAAGTATAGGAAAACTCCTTTTTTTATTGAAGCCATGAAAAAGATTGCTCGTGCCTATGCCCGTAACGGTGAATTTGAAAATGCGGAAGTATGGTACAAGCGTCTGCGTGATCACGGAAATGATTCTTTAAAAAGGGAAACCCGTAGTAACATTGCCGGAGTCATGTTTAGAAATGCCCGTCAGTATGAAAGAAAGGGCCAGTACAATAAAGCCGGTTCGATATATTTTAAAATTTATAAAAGTTTTCCAGGTGTGGATATGGCTCCGCGTGCTCTTTTTGCCGCCGGGAGGATGAAAGAAAAATTGGGTGATTGGAAACGTGCAATTAGAATATATCAGAAAATCCTCAGGGATTACTACGAATCCTCACTCGTTTCTATGGTGATGCAACGGGAAGCAATGTGCTGGGACAGTAGGAAAGCGTATAAAAAGGCTGCCAAAAAACATTTAAATGTAATTCGGTCTTTTCCTGATTCACGGGAGGCCTCTTCAAGTCTTCAGCTGGCAGGAAATGCCTTTGAAAAAGCAGGGGAACGTGCTATTGCTGCAAGAATATATGAACGTTACGCTGAACTCTATCCAAAAAACAAAGATGCTTGTGAAGTAATAAAACGGGCAAAAACGATTTTTCAAAAAGAGAATATGCAAGATAATATCGATAAGCTACAGGGGAATTTTTCCACTCTGTGTGGTTCCTGACACTAATATTTTACGGAATTTATATTATGGCTCTATTAAATAAAATACAAATGTCACTTGTAATCTTGTTGCTCTTGGTTGTAGTAGCGTTTTCACAAGATGATAAAAAAGTTGTGTATATCAATCTGGATGTTGATAATGCTGAACTCAACGATTTACCTTTCTTTTCAGGCCTGGTTATCGAAGAACCACTAGAAAAGCCAAATGAAGAATTTGAAATAGCGCACGAACCACCGCCAACCCATGAGGTTACCATGGATCCGGGTATTCGAAAAATCATAACCCAGCTCAAGCGTGTAAATACCATTAAGAAAAACCCGTGAAGAAATCCCCTTTATCTCCCAGGGTCTGGTTGGAGGTGGACCTGTCAGCCATTAGGAGCAACTTCCGGCAGATAGAAAAGCATGTAAAACCAGCATCGGTGATGGTCGTGCTCAAGGCCAATGCTTATGGTTTGGGTATAGAGCCAATTGCCAAAGCTTTGGCTAAAGCAGGCGTTGCCCGAATAGGGGTGGCTGAAGTTCGGGAAGCGGAACCACTGATAAAATCATTGAATATCCCTATACATGTACTTGGAGGTTTAACCAAACCAGAAATACCCGCTGCAGTAGCCCTCGGTATTATATGTCCGGTCACCAGCTATGAGACTGCCCTCGCATATTCAAAAGAGGCGGGGCGTCAACATAAACAAGCAAAAGTCCACTACCTTATTGATACGGGAATGGGACGTCTCGGGATACCGGCCAATCAAGCGGTAAAGATTATCAGACGGGCAAAGAAATTACCAAATATGGTGTCTGAAGGTATCTATTCACATTTTTCCAACGCAAACAACCCACATCATCCTAAAAGTAAAGAGCAATTGGCACTGTTCAAGGATATACTGTCCCAGTTTAATAAGGAGCCTTTCGCTGTTGTGCATATGGCAAATTCTGATGCTATAAATAATTTTCGTCCTTCATTTTTTAATATGGTGCGTACGGGTATCAATTTATATGGCGTCTTTGATTTAGAAGGACGAAGGGCATGTAAATTAAGACCTACGTTAGCGCTTAAGTCCTGCTTAATTGCAAAGCGTATACTGCCAGCCGGGCATACTATAGGTTACGGATGTACTCATGTATTGTTTAAAGACACTTTGGTGGGTACGGTTCCTGCAGGGTATGCGGATGGCATACCTATGAGTGCCAGTAATTCTGCATCTGTCTTGATTGGCGGTATAATGTGTCCGGTTATAGGGAGAGTTTCAATGGATTATATCACGGTGGATTTATCAGCAAACCCTCATGCCCGATTAGGTACCACGGTTGTAATCGTTGGGAAATCCGGAAAAAAAGAAATTACGGTAGAAGACTGGGCCAGGATAAAACAGTCACACCCTTATGATATTATTTGCAGTTTGGGTAATAGAGTGGCAAGGGTTTATCTGAATGAATAATAATATGAATGTAAAAACAGGGGTTGTCCTCCCGGCAGGAGGAAAAGGTGTCCGCTTTGGGGGGGAAATGCCCAAGCAATTTTATTCAGTGGGCAGTCAGCCATTATTTATGCATTCTCTTGATATTTTCTCAGCGGTTCCGGAAATTGATGAAATTGTATTGGTTTTACCAAAACCATATATTGCCAAATATGCTTCCCTTCAATCCCGGTACGAAAAATTATTGATTACGGAGGGGGGAGCTAAACGTTGGAACTCTGTGCAGAACGGTTTTTATGCTTTGAGTGAGGATATTGAATGTATACTGGTCCACGATGTGGCTCGCCCCTTTCTCCCTGTTTCGGTAATCAGGCGTTGCCTTGAAAAGCTCCGTACCCATGGCAATAATGTGGCTGCATTACCGGTAGTAGATACGACGAAATACATAGAAAATGACCTCGTTACCCGTACCATTGACCGAAAGCAGCTTATTTCCGTTCAGACGCCCCAATCATTTACCAGAGAAGCTCTTCTGAAGGTCTATACAGAACTCGATCCTGCTTCCGGGATTTTACAGACAGATGAGGCTTGTTTTGTTGAAGCTGCAGGCATGGATGTGTATTGGGTGGAGGGGAGTCCATTGTTGCATAAGGTAACCAACCAGGAAGATCTTGCCTGGGCAGGTTGGATAGAAAATAGAATTCAATCAGGAGAGATTAACTTATATGATTAAGGTAGGAATAGGGCAGGACAGCCACAGGTTAAGTGAAGGAAATGATAAACCCCTGATAATGGGAGGGGTTGTATTTGGAGCGGATTATCATCTCGAGGGCAATAGTGACGCAGATGTTGTCTTGCATGCAATTACTAATGCGGTATCAGGGGTTACCGGATATCCCGTTTTGGGTGAAAAAACTGATGAGTTATGCCGACAGGGAGTTAAAGACAGCTCCATGTATCTCAGACATGCGCTTAGTGAATTGGATGAAATGCAGTATGCGGTTACTCATCTTTCTCTTTCTATTGAGTGTTTGAGACCAAAAATTTCTCCACATATTCAGGATATGAAAAAAGAAATTGCGGGCATTTGTTCGATTACAATGCAAGACGTTGCGATTACTGCCACAAGTGGAGAAGGTTTAACTGATTTTGGACGGGGGATGGGAATACAGGTTTTTTGCGTTCTTACCGCTTCCCGGGTAGAAAAAACCTTGTAAACACAGAAAAGTATTGATCCCCAGGCTTAAAACTGTATTTTCAAAGTAATGAGAAAGTACTTTATTTCAGGCCTGGCCTTGTTTATTATCCTTGGATCTGCCTTTATTTATTTTTATGGGCAACCTTCCCGTAGTATTGATTCCGATGAATTATCAGTCGTTCAAAAAGAGTTATCTCTGTACACTGATAAAATTGATCTTCTCGATATGCAAATTGCCATTCTGATTAGGAGTGAAGATGCTGCTGACATCAGCATGCTTGATTCTTTAAAAAAAGCTCAATCGTCATTATGGTCTGAATATGCTGATTTGCGTGCTCAACTTGCCGTTGATCATGAAGGTAGTTCTCCCGGTTTATTTCCAATAGTTCTCAATCCAATACAATCCTTTATTCGCAAAATAGGCGTAGTATACTTTTTTCTTGGTGCTTTTCTGGTTTGTGCGCTGTTATATATTTTCTTTTATGCCAAAAAGTTACTGCGGCAAGCTCCTCCTGAGTCTTTGGTGCCAACACCAAAAGATTTTAAAAGGAGAATTTCTCTGAAGTCTGTCAGTCAGAACTACAAGCCAACCATGGAGGACCAGTTTAAAGACACGGTACGGAGTCTTGCTGAAATTACCGAAAATCAAATTTTAAGTACTCGGGTACCTTCAGAAGAAAATGTTGATATTCCATCGATTATAACTGAGCCAGCACAACATCAGCAAAGGGTTTCTTCCCTTGAAGAGCATGATGAATCAATAGGGTTTCCAATTCCTGAAAAAGAAGACAATATTGAAGAAATAATTATCCCCGTTCCTCATGATGAGCATCATATCCCCAGTCCTAAATTTCTGCCTTTTGATTTTCAGAATGATAATATAAGGACGGGAGACAATGTTTTGAGTTATAATTCTCTTTCTTTTAATCCAAAGGCTGCAAATAGTGGGCTCCAGAGTGAACCTGTAGTCCCGGTTGAAGCCCCTCAACAGGTTGTTTCATCTTCGGGTGATAGTCCAACACAGAAGTGGGAAATCTATAGGCGTGAAAATGAAAAGAAATCTGATGTTATCAGATTGGCAAGAAGAGGAAGTACCTCCTCGGAAATTTCACGCCGGCTAAAAATGAGTCGTGAAGAAGTTGAACTCCTTATTCGGGCCCACAATTCTCAATAATCTTTTATTGTGAAAAACAACACACAGAGGCCCGCTGAATTAAACAGCATCACTAATTAAATGGAAAGCCCACCTGTACATGGCGATACTTCCCGGACGGGGATGCCCCCTGGAAAAAGTGGAAGGTATGTAGGTACGGTCATTAAATATCGGGATACCGATATGGTGGTACAGTTAAAAAATAATACCATCCGGGTACCCCTTGATGCCAGTATCCCTCTTGGAGCAAAAGTACAGGTTACTTTTAGTGCTGATGGGTCTGTTACGGTTGAGGCAATTGATACGGCTCAGGCAAAAGCTGTCGCTAAAGACGCTCAGTTATCATTTTTACTTGAACTTTCTAATAAGGCTGTACGAAGCGATGGAACAGCCAATCCAAAAACATCGGTTACTCTTTCAGGGGAATCTTATGATACGCTTTTTAAAAAAGGAATAATATCTTCTGTATTACTTGGTAAAGTGCTTGCTGCGGATACTTCACAAATCCCCACAAATAGTTCATCAAGTGCCACACCACTTACTAAATATATAATAGAAACTCCCGGGCAGCGTTTTGAAGCATGGTCAAAGGCTTCCTTTAATATGGGTGATTTCATCCATTTTTCACTTACTAAAGAGAATGATCGCCTGATGCTGATGCCTGCTGATGAAAGCAAAGCGGTGCCAGAAGGGCTACAGAAAATTTTAAGTGACGGGGGGCAATCCTATACCCCGGCATACCGGTTGGCCCAGGATTATTTGGCTCCTTTTAGTAATGAATCCTGGTATGGGCAGGGTGTGTTGGATTTTGGACGTCTGCTGGATGATGCCGGAATCACCCGGCAACCTGCTTTGCAGGAGCGTCCCCCAGGTTTGGCTGGGTTGGAGAACAGTTCTCTCCAATGGTTATCGGTCCCACCCGGTATGGTAATACGTTCTGAACTTGATAATCTGGTAGAACAGTTGTTACGGATGTTTTCAACAAACGAACGGGATGGAGAACTGAGTAAAGAACAAGCCTATATTTGGTCCCGGATAGTTCGTAACCCCTTTGAGTTGTTGCCTTTTTTAAATCAATTCATGCCTGTTGATCAACCGGGAGGGTTAACAGAAGCCTCTACTGACTCCTCTCTTCGGTTTTTGCAGTCTGACCTTTTGTTAAGTATGCAGCAAGCCGGAACAGAGAAATTAGATACCGCTATCCCGGAGCGTTTTTCCTTATCTGAATTTTATCAGATGCTGGATAGGCAGGAAGACCATACCCGTAGTGAACAAAATATGAAATTACAGAAATTTGTGCTTGAGGCTATGCAAAATGAATTGACTCAAGACCGGGATGTATTATCCGGAGAGAGCATGTATGGGTATTACTGGCATAAACAAAAATGGCGGGGTATCCGGTTTAGATTTACCGCAGATGAGCAGACTGGGAAAAACTCCAGTGATGAGCGTCCGGTACGTTTTACCGTGGAGACCCTTGCTGATAACATGGGGAAGGTTATTTTAGATACGGCCCTTACCAAAAAGGGCGCGGATATCCATATGAAACATGAACGGGGAAATCGGGAGAGTATTGAAGCAGCCTTGCCACCCGAACTGAAAAAAAAAGAAAAACGGCTTGATTACCTCGATTTCAAGGTTAATAACTATACCGTCTCTGGTATAGAAGAATCTGCAACACCTTTTCCAGGGTTTTCTTCTGCCCTGTTTTCCCTGCCAACAAAAAATGATGATGACAGTCATATTGATATAAAAGTTTAGGATGGGACGTTACCGATTTGTTATAGAATATTTGGGGAGCGGGTTTTGCGGATGGCAAAGCCAGCGGGGTGGCGGCTCTGTACAACAAGCATTGGAAGATGCCTTTTTTAAGTGTATGCGTATTCCCATTAAGATTATTGGTGCAGGGAGGACTGATGCGGGTGTGCATGCCGGGGGGCAAGTGGCCCATTTTGAAACGAACAGAGAACTTGATATTGTAAAAATTCAGTCTTCCGTGAATGCAATTACCAACAAAACCCTCTACATAAGACGGTTGGAAGCGTGTAGGGATGATTTTCATGCCCGGTATGATGCCCGTTCAAGATTGTACCATTACACGATAGCACTCAGGCCCACGGCTTTATATAATCCCCTGGTCTGGTTCCCTCGTTTCCCCCTGGATTTCAATCTTCTTAAGGGGGAATTAGAGGCTGTTAAAGGTGAACATGATTTTGATGCGTTTTCTGTTTCGAGAAACGATGGGAAACCTACTAATTGTGTGATTACCCGGGCGGATGTATGGGCCGATGAAAAACGAATAGTGATTAAGATTGCCGGAAACCGATTTTTACATAAGATGGTACGATCTCTGGTAGGGGCCTGCTGTGACGTGGCCAGGGGTAAGCACCAGCCAGGGTTGATACAGTCAGTATTTGATAATAGTTTTAAAGGCGAATGGACCTGGGCACCGCCTGATGGCCTTTGTTTAAAAAAAGTGGAGTATGACGACTATGCATATTAATTTCAAACAGCTCACTATTGTTCTTTTAATTACCGGGGTACTTGCCGCAGTGTTGTATAGTCGGTATGGATTTTCAAATGGCATTTTTCGGAGTCTGGTAGCTGAAACACCTGTTAAAAAGGTGTCTGCCATGGGGGGAGCTGCAAAAAATGATCGGAAAATCCAAAAGCAGGAAATGCAGGAAGATATAACGACTTCACGTAGAAATAGCCTGGTGATGGCAACTGAGAAAGCTTCACCGGCCATTGTGTCAATTACCGTAACCCGTGCACGGAGGATGCGGACTCTGAACCGTTTTATGGACGATCCTTTCTTTGATCTTTTTCTCTACGGGGGAAGTCAGCCTTTGCGCGAATCAGTGAGTTCGGTTGGCTCTGGTGTTCTTGTAAACAGCAATGGCTACATTGTCACCAACAGTCATGTTATTAATGCCGAAAGGGGAGAGACCACACTGGAAATTAAAGTAAATCTGGGTGATGGGAGGGTGTTTAATGCGAAGGTGGTTGGGATGGATGCCCAAAATGATATCGCAGTTATAAAAATTAAAGGGAAAAACTTACCTGTAGCCACTATTCAACAGAAAGAAGATAATTTGATTGGAGAGTGGGTGATGGCTATAGGAAACCCCTTCGGTTATTTAATGAGTGATAGCAAGGCTACCGTAACAGTTGGTGTAATCAGTGCCATCAATCGCAATTTTTCTCTGGAAAGTGGTATTGGCTATTTTAATATGATTCAGACTGATGCCAGTATCAATCCGGGCAACTCAGGCGGAGCCTTGGTAAATGCATTGGGTGAGGTAATTGGTATTAACACCTTCATTTTATCAGGGAATGGTGCCCAGTCAGGCTCCATTGGCATAGGTTTTGCCATACCCATAAAAAAGGCCATGATGGTGGTGAAAGAGCTTATTACCTATGGATATATACGTGAATGGACCACTGGCATTTATACGGACCCCTATTATCAGCCTTATGGAGCGGTTAAGGGAATAGTAGTTTCAGGTGTACAAAAAGACTCACCAGGTTACAAAGCAGGCCTGAGGAAGGGAGATGTGTTGTATGCCGTAGCAGGACAAAAGGCTGACAATCTCTATGACTTCCTGGAAATATTACGACGTTTTCAGGTAGGAGAAACCGTTGAGCTAAAGCTTATCCGGGCGAAGAAACGTTTGAAGACAAATATGGTATTGGAAGAAAAGCCTCAGAAAAGGTGAGCAAAGTTATAGCTCTCTATTTTTATAAAATACCCGTTCCTGATTTTTTTATATTTAACAGTATTAACTGAAGGATAGCACATGGAAAAGCGTCATAATACCTTAAGACTGATTGTTTTTATACTTGCCGGGCTGGTTCTTGGTGGAATTTTAGGTGAAATGCTCGGGATGGTTCTCGGTCAGATTGGGGTAATTAGTGGTGGCGGAATAGATAATCCGGTAAGGAACTTCTTTGTTGCGGCTTTTGAACCCAGTTTTGGCATACAAGAAACAGAAATAATTGACTTGTACATGATAAAGCTTCGTCTGGGAATTGGTTTTAAATTCAATGTCTGCAGTATCCTGGGGATGTTCGGCAGTTTGTATATTATGAAATGGTCAAAATAAACTCGTTGTAGAAACCTTTGGAGTATTGGAGTAATGGAATATTGGGGTATTGGTAGTTTTTTAAGCCGGAATGCATCTGATTTTAGCTGGCTTATCATGTACCCAAAACTCCAACACTCCATTACTCCTACCATAAAAACAAAAAATCAAAGAATCTTATGAATCTAAAACAACTTGTTACTCAAATAAAATCTGGTGAAACCTCTTCTGAGAATCTTGTCCAGACGTCTCTTGATACTATTAAAAAGACGGAAAATCTTAATGCCTATCTGTCGGTTAATGATGAAATTGCTTTAGAAAAAGCCCGGGCTATTGATAAGCGAAGGAGTGAAGGTGAAGAACTCGGAACCCTGGCGGGTATTCCTCTGGCAGTTAAAGATAATATTGTATCTCGCGAAGGTAAAACCACTTGCGCGTCTCGTATGTTAGAGAACTTTAACTCGATATATAATGCAACGGTAGTTGAGAAGCTGAATGGGGCTGATGCGGTTGTTGTTGGAAAAACCAATCTTGATGAATTTGCTATGGGTTCTTCCACTGAGTTTAGTGCGTTTGGTACGACCCTAAACCCTCTGGACAATTCGGTCATTCCCGGTGGTTCTTCCGGTGGTTCTGCCGTGGCCGTTGCTACGGGTTCGGTTCCTATTGCTCTTGGTTCTGATACGGGTGGTTCTATCAGACAGCCCGCGGCCTGTTGCGGGGTAGTGGGGATGAAGCCGACTTATGGCAGAGTTTCGCGTTATGGTCTGGTGGCCTTTGCCTCTTCTTTAGATCAGATTGGCCCCTTTGCCAGAACCGTGGAAGACGCTGCTTATTTGCTCAATGTTGTTTCCGGAGAAGATGCCCATGATCAAACCTCAGCTCCTCAACCGGTACCTGATTTTACGGCTTCAATTTCAAAAGGGGTACAAGGTATGACTTTTGGAGTTCCGAAAGAATGTTTTGGAGAGGGTTTGGCCCCATGCATGAAAGCAAGTATTGATAAAATGATTACGAAACTTGAGAAAGAAGGCGCGGTGATAAAAGAGGTGTCCATGCCCCATGTAGATTATGGTGTGTCAGCCTATTATATCATTGCAACCGCTGAGGCCTCTTCTAACCTTTCCCGTTATGACGGGGTACGCTATACTATTCGACCAGAGAGTGTTACTGATATTACCTCTCTGTATTTTAAAACCCGGGCCGAAGGCTTTGGTAAAGAAGTGAAACGCAGAATTATGCTGGGTACGTATGTTCTAAGCGCCGGTTTTTATGACGCATACTATATGCAGGCCCAAAAAGTCAGGCGTAAAATTACTGAAGATTATAACACTGCATTCAAAGGCTGTGACATTGTACTTACGCCCACCATGCCTGAGCTTCCCGAAAAACTAGGCGAATTTGAAAACGATCCCTTAAAAGCCTATCTGGGTGATATTTATACGGTGGGTGTTAATTTGGCGGGTTTGCCGGGTATTTCCGTACCTCTGGAACAAATAGGTTCTTTGTACACCAGTCTTCAGCTTATAGGTCCGGCCTTTTCAGAAGAGACGCTGTTTCAGGCGGCAGCAGCAGTAGAGCAGTTATCTGGCATAACACACACCTGATATTTCTTTTACTATTGCAGCAATTTGTCATTGCTCACAATGGTGGCCAATCTCTATATTGAGGATAGTGATAGTTCATAAGTACATATTGAGGCGTTTTGATAAGAGGACAAGCGTAGGTTTTAAGCTTGTTCTATTTTGTTTTTTCCTTTGCCTTTTTATATCCTGCAGTTCCGGACACCGTCCTTTCTTTTCCCGGCAATACGGTGGATACATCAAGGGCTCCATGAAGTCGGATGTAGGTACCAAATCAGTTTCAGTTACACAGAAGTCCATGAAAATTTCGGATCCAAATTGTTCGAAGCCTGGTTGTGCCGTTGTTGCTGCAGCTAAAAAATACATGGGGACACCCTATAAATGGGGTGGGGAATCAAAAACGGGAATAGACTGTTCGGGTCTGGTTACCAGGGCATATAAAGATGCTTTAAATATTAATTTACCCCGGAATTCTGATGCAATGAGCAAGCTGGGGACTACAATTAGCCGAAACAAATTGAAAAGGGGAGATGTAGTGTTTTTTGGGAATATTTTTGGAGTAAATCATGTGGGTATTTATGTAAAAAACGGGAAATTTATCCATTCTTCCCAAAAAAGAGGTGTCATAATGGCAAATTTGGAGTCTAAATACTTCAAAAAAAGGTACAAAAAGGCAAAACGTTTTGTAAAATAATTGTTATTTTAGTTGTAAAATAATATAGATTATTAGATAATAGCGTTTCAGGAGAGTAAAGTTTAGATAAGTAAAATTTTAAAAAAATAAGTGTGTGTCCCAGTATTTTCCAGGGCTCCCCCCCACAATTTCCTGGTGG
>JADFYW010000091.1 GCA_015232855.1 Fibrobacteria bacterium | reverse complement strand
TGTTGTCAGACGAACGAAAAAACTTTCCAAGATAGACTCCGTTGATCTTAATAAAAGATGTGAAGAGATTGTAACCGCATATTCCCCAAAACTTCTTCGCCGGGCATTGAGCTTTCTCTATAACAAAGAAACAAAATCCTCTTTTGAAATAGAGCAGATAAAGCCAAACACTTCTCACACAGAAAAATTTATTGCATCGTTGGAACTTGCTGCAAAAGAAGATTTCTGTGAAAAAAGAAGACTGGTAGAACTTCAGAACCGTATTGTTGATCCTCGTTTCAAAGAAAGTGATTATCGGAAAAGCCAAAATTATGTTGGACAAACCGTTAGTTATCAAAAAGAGATTATTCATTTTATAAGTCCAAAACCGGATAACCTGCCAGACCTGATGGAGGGTTTAATACATTCCCATGAACGTATGAAGAGAGGAGGTGTTTCTCCGCTCATCCATGCAGCAGCAATATCCTATGGTTTCGTATTCCTGCATCCGTTTGAGGATGGAAACGGACGAATCCATAGGTTTTTAATTCATAACATCCTTTCGCTCCGGGAGCTGGTGCCACAAGGCATTATGTTTCCTGTATCGGCAGTAATGTTAAAAAATCCAGCTGAATATGATGCATCCTTAGAAGCATTCTCACGTTCTTTAATTCAACATATTGATTATCATCTGGATGAAAAGGGCCAAATGACTGTTGAAAATGACACCTCGTGCTGGTATCAGTATATAGACATGACCGCTCAGGCAGAAGCATTATCTGATTTTGTTGTCAGTACCATTGAAGATGAACTTGTTGATGAACTTCATTTTCTGGCTAACTATGACAATACCAGAAAGGCGATGCAGGACATCATAGACATGCCTGACCGGCTTATTGACCTGTTCATCCAGCTGTGTCTGCAGAACAATGGAAAACTTTCAGCAGGAAAGAGAGAGGCTCACTTTAGTTTCCTGACTGATAAAGAGCTTTTATTAACGGAAGATGCGGTAAAGAACGGTTATAACAAACCTGATTAATGAGTGAAATGTGTTTATTGGTGGACACAGAATGGACGAATGGATAATGATAAATATTGCGGTATATCCTGCTGAAAATATGTCCCGAGAATCATCCCCATGAGTCAGTGCAAAGCAAGTAGGAAACTAAAACATTTCAAATGACCAAGTTTTTGGGGGCCTTGCCACCAGAGCTTTTTGTGCATACCCGGTCATTTCCAGCACATGCACACATTCTATACTCCCGCTTCCTGACCCCACCAGGATACCAACTCCCGGGTAACAGGCTTTGAAAAGGGCGAAAGTTTTAACTGCCCCCCGGTCCTCTTGAGTCAACGATTAGCATACTTTCTCCACACTGTAGCCTTTCACAGCATAACGCACCAGCTCACCGATTATTTCTTCCTCATCCGAAAAATCTTGTTTTCATTATCCACCTCCTGTATATATCCTATCCTTTCCATCGTTTAATATTCCTTTCAGATAAAGGATAGCACCTGCCCGCGACAGCTGGTGTCATATAATTTATTTTTGTTATTTTCAGCTGCCATATTATACAGCGAAAAACACATAGTTCGACAAAAAATCTTTTTAATTTTCCCCCAATACAACAAAGGGCTGAATGCAAGAAACATTTTTAAGTGCACGCCCTTATTTCGGCCCGGAAAAAACAAGTAACAGGGCCCGGTTAATTAGCACTATTTTATTTTTCAAAAACTCAATAAATTTACTATAACCATATAAACACTACAATAGGGTATATACATTGTACCCGGGATCCTGTGCGGCTCAGTTCCTTAAATATTTTTTTTAAAAAAGTAGTTGCGTTTTTTTTCATTTGGTGTTAATATATAAGTGTGCCATAAATCCCAAGGGGCACTATCATATACCTCGGCAGATGCTTTTCTGCCGGAGGTTCCTGTCCAGCAGCCTGTAGCATTACTCCGCCAACGCGGAGTTTTTTTGTGCAGGGGCCCCTCGGTTTCCCGGGGTTTGTGCGCCCCTTGCTTTCCCTACATCTCTGCTTCCTGAACGGAGCTTCCGCGACAAGCCTGCCCGGTATAAGTAACGCACCCCCGGGTGCTATGACATGGGACGGAACGCTTAACCAAAAGGAGGTTTTATGGTTAAGGAAGGGGATTTATACCAGCAATACCCAAGCTGGAAATACCGGAATTTTTACCGGAAAGAACAGGGTGGAAAAACATGGACACGTGAATTTAACACGTGGTTTTACCGGTATTATCGCAAGCTGTCCGGTTTTTACCGCAAAGAGTATGATTTTGACCGATTCCTGTTCATGGCCTGGGCCATGGAGCGATATTACTATTTCCGGTTCAACCGGTACCGGCAAGAGTTGCATGGGGAAATAGCATCCATGGTAAAGATTCTGGTCAATCCGCATGTGACACCTGCGGACAGTAAGGACCACGGAACAACAAACAGGGAAGCCGAATGAGGAACACCGTACCCTACATTCTGCCTGCAAC
This sequence comes from Fibrobacteria bacterium, assembly GCA_015232855.1. Taxonomy (GTDB): domain Bacteria; phylum Fibrobacterota; class Fibrobacteria; order UBA11236; family JADFYW01; genus JADFYW01. The sequence goes on along the minus strand of JADFYW010000091.1, from coordinate 16,447 downwards.
AGGCAACCACCATAAACAAAGGAGCATTTATGCCTGCTGAACAGACGTTAATCCTGCCTGCAGAAGATTTTTATGACCTGCTTGGCGTCCCTGAAGATGCCCCTGAACCGGATATCCATGCCGCCTACACCTACCTTGTCCGCCACTACCATCCGGATAAGAACAAGAGCAGGATATCCGACGCTAAAACAAAGCAGCTGAACGAGGCCTTTAAAACACTTCGTCACACCCGGAGCCGTAGGAACTATAACCGGACCAGGCCGGTAATGGCCGAAACCGGGCAGACCAATCCCCGCCCGTCCCCATCATACAAGCCGCAAACAAAAAAGGCAAAAAAACGCAAACGACCTGCCGGGAAAACGTATTCCTTTACAGCGGGCAGAGCCTTCCGGGAAAAAGCTAAAAAGTATCTGGACACAGCGACCTTTGCATGGCACCGAACAACAGTAATACTACGGCAACTTCCGGGCCTGTTATCATCTGTCTTAAAAAGCATTTTTATCGGGCTGCTCTTCCCCTTTATTTTTACCGGGGGTTCCTGGGCAGTTGCCTATGCATACAAGGCATTGGCCTTTGTTGCACTGCATGCTACTGGTTTTCTGTTCGGATTTGACGGTGGAGTCATTTTCAAATCCCTTGACTCACAACCGCTGCTGGGGATGCCCTGGCGGTTTGGCATGTACCTTGCAAAGTCGGTATCACCCGTTGTTCTTGACTGGGTCCTGAGCCCGCATCAGCGACCAGTACTGGTAACGATATGCATTATAGCCGGGATAGCGTGGTTTTATTGGAGGAAAAGATGAGGGAAAGCAAGTATTCTCCCGACAGGTCCTTACCCGCATATCCTTTATTACTCATCGCAACGTTCCCGCTCTTTTTCGTCGAACAGTGCAACAATATGCCAGTGCCCGTTGCGCTCAGCCCAGAAACGGGCGTTCAGCCCTCTCCTGCCTGGCTTATCGGGATCTGCCGCTTCTTCCAGGAGGATTTCAGTCATCCGTTCGTCACCCCGGCTGGCCGCAAGTTCCAGGGGAGTCCAGCCGTACCGGTCTGGTGTATCGGTGTCAAGCACATCCGCCAACCGGGCAAACTCATCCAGCACTTTGTAATTTTTTGTCCGCACCGCCACACTGGCATATGACATCACCCCCCGGGGCAGTGCGATAACATAAGCATCTCTCGCTACAAAGAGCCGCATCAGGTTGAGGTGACCCCTGAGGATGGCTACTCCAAGAGGGGTCCAGCCATGCCGGGTGATAAATTCCACGTCGGCACCATGATCAAGTAAAGCCCGTGCGATATCCGACAGGCCCTGCCAGGCCGCATAATGCAACGCACTCCAGCTATTACTGTCCCAGGCATGTACATCGGCACCATATTCCAGCAGTAACAGGGCGATATCCTCATCCCCGTTCCGCAACGCCCGCAACAGAGGAGTACGTCCGGGCCCGCCGGATCGCCAGGGCAGCGGGGCTATGTTGACATCTGCGCCGTTTTCAAGCAGCAGGCGCACCATTTCCCTGTCCCCCTGCCGAACAGCCTGCAGCAGCGGGCTCCGCCGTTCCTTATCTGACAGATTGATACTATAGCCATTTTCCAGCAACACCTTCACAGCCGCCAGGTCTGCATCCGCCCCGAATTCAATAAGTAACTTTATAACGTTACCGGCACCAGACCGGGTAGCCCAGTTTATCGCAGTAAGCCAGTGACAATCCAATTCGTTGATTTTTGCTTCACCAATCAGTAATTCAAATGCAATATCGCTGTCTTTTCCCTTTGCTGCCGCCTGATGCAAAGGCAGATCAGAACCTACTTTCCAAATGATATCCCAATCCGGTTCACCTTTTCGGCTATCAGTATTCATAATTCATTAACCCCTGCAGCAACCGGTGTAGCCCGGACTATTCGGTTTAAGTGGTATCTTTTTGCGTGATTATTATATAGGCCTGCCATACAGCAAGTATAATAAAAACGAATGACATCAAGTGTCGCAAAAAATGTTGCATTCACAGCCCAGGATGTCCCTGCCGCAATCCTGCCTTATCAGAGGCAAACTGATGTCTACATCCCTACCCCTGTTTTTCATATTATACCGTGAAAAATCTTTACTCTAACAGGATTTATTTGATCATAAAAATGCAAAGCAAAAACACTGAAGGGCTGCCTAGCCGTCTTACGGGAATACCCGGTATATGGGACGAATACACAGCAAAGCATGGTTATGTGTCCCAAAACGGGAGATGTATTATTACAATAATATGTCGTGTTGGGTTTAGATATTAAAAATAATAACCACAAGGGGAATATTCATTTACCAGATTTGCCAGGGGTTATAAGTAATCTAATAGATCTTCCCCAAACTGATACATACTTTTACTAGAATATCTATTAACCTTTGGAACTCAAATGTTCCACTCTACTTTTTTCAATCGCGAAAAAAGTAGCAAAAACGCTCTTTTTAGACGGCCCAAAATCGCTAACATCCCGGTTGTGTGGTGTAATGACTGTTGTTGATGACCATTAGGTCATTCTTGACAGGACAGAGCTTTTTTCAAATTTCGGGATGCTCAGTTGTGCCTTCTTCGGCCCATTTGTTATTTGATACCGCGTCATGTTCATTCCTTATTGGGCCTGGGCCTTTTTTTAACCTGCGATTGATAAAATCGGTGTGAGAGACTTTTAACATCAGATATAACTAATTACAGTACAAATATTAAATTTGAGACACATGGTACATGATAATACACACTCGAAGCTCATACCCATTTTCAAAAGGGCCCAGGCCCTCATAGGAATGAACATGACGCCATCTCTTAAAACATATGGGCCGGAAAAGGCGCATTGAGCATTCCGGTCATCATAAAATGTACGTACCTATCAGTATTCACCATTTATTACCGTTCCCTCCATCCAACGAAAAAAGCAACCGGGATAAAAGGCAAATTGTGCCGCCGAAAAAAAGTCTTTTTGTGTTACTTTTGTGACGCTTGACAAAAGTAGCAACAGTGGAAAACAGGGTTAAATTATGAGTTCAAAACAAAAAAAGAACCCTCAATAATTAAACAATTCCCCCATCAGAAAAGACTCACCGGTAGCGGTCTTCAACGCCCGCAATACTTTTCCTTTTGCCTTATCCGTCAAAAACCGTCCCTTACATGCCTTCGAAAGCATCTTAAACGTCAATTGCTCGGTAGAATGTTCAACTAAGTCTTTTGCCTTTACCTCATGAGTTGCCATGAGCTCTACAATAGGCTGTTCACCAAATTCTCGCTGTATTTCTTTATTCATAGATTCTTTGTTAAAACTTCCGATAATAATAAAACCCGGGTTATACAACCAAAAACAACTGGCAGAATAATCACAACTAAATAGCTTTGTATCAATTATGGGTTTTGAATAAGGGGCTTTCTGCACTTCAAGAAGTTCTACCCTTACTTTTAGTATGAATTTTAGTTATTTTACCCTTACAATTATCAATATTTATTGAATATAACCTTTACATTTAGTATAATATAATCAAATATTCCATTGTATTTGGAATAGATTTGAGTTGTTTTACCCTCAATTAAAGAAATAAATGAAGCGAAACATTGATAAACACCTTGTAAACTGGAAAATTATTCCCAATAGACGACCTCTTCTGGTAAGGGGCGCTCGGCAAGTGGGAAAGTCTTATTCCATTAAGGCCTTTGGAAAGAGCCAGTTTAAAGAAATGCTTATTATCGATCTGGAAGAGTCTCCTGAATACAAATCATGCTTTGATGTATTAAATCCGGATAAAATAATTGAAGCCATTTCTGTTATTGCCCACAAAGATGTAATTCCCGGCGAGACTTTATTATTTATTGATGAAATTCAGGAATGTCCACAAGCTATACAATCGCTACGCTATTTCTATGAAAAAAAGCCGGACTTGCATGTAATTGGGGCCGGATCATTATTGGAATTTGCGCTGGAATCGGCCAGTTTTAAAATGCCGGTTGGTCGGGTACAGTTCCTCTATATGAAACCTTTAGCACTGGGAGAATTCCTTGATGCACTCGGTGAAGAACGTGCTCACAAACAAATACAGAAAATGTATCAAACTCAAGAACCATTAAACCAGGCTGTACATAACCATTTGTTGGAACTTGTAAAAAAATATTTATTGCTGGGTGGTATGCCGTTGGTGGTTAAAGAGTATGTAACATCCGGATTGCTAAATAAATCCATGGACATTCAGTCAGATATTATTGAGACTTATAGAAATGATTTTTCTAAATACTGCTCTGGTTCCCAACAAAAATATCTCGAGAAAGTCTTTGATGCCGTCCCTAAATTAGTTGGTAAAAAATTTGTCTATTCACATGTAGATTCTACGATTAAATCTACCTTTCTAAAAGAGGCACTTGAACTACTCATAAAAGCAGAGGTTATTTGTAAGGTAAAAAGGACAACCGGTGCGGGTATCCCCCTGGGTGCTGATGCCAGTGACCGGCATTTTAAAACTATTTTTCTTGATGTAGGTCTTATGCAAAATATATGCGGACTTGACGTGGCACTTGTACAATCAAAAGATGCATTGCAGGTACATAACGGTGCAGTTGCGGAACAGTTTGTTGGCCAGGCTCTGTTAGCAGCTCAGAATCCTCGTAGAAAACATTCTCTTTATTATTGGGAACGTGCGAAAAGAAGCAGTTGCGCCGAAGTTGACTATCTTATCACAAATGGATCAGATGTTCTTCCTGTAGAAGTGAAGGCCGGTAAAACAGGAATGTTAAAAAGTATGCGGATGTTCATAAATAAATATCATTCAAAAAAGGGAATAAAACTTTCTCAGGGGCAATATGAACTTCATGATGATATTGAGTGCATACCGCTTTATGGAGCAGGGTTCACTTTTCCGACCGAGTCCCTTATAGCTTAGGGGACTATAGCAGCTTCCCGACTTAGCACGAAATAACCTCTATGGAGTAAAAAGCAGCGCTACCGGACATCTAAAGAGCCTGCATATTCTTTCAATTCCGTTTTACACTATTGAAAAACTACCAAAATACAACTTCAGCTAAGTTTGTCACCAGATAAGCTGAAAAGGAAGTACTTGCTGTTGGGAATGGATTTAAATCATTACCAGTCGATGGGGAAATAATCTTTCAAAAATTTCCCGCACCAATGCTTACCGGTAAGGATGCCATCAATAAAAGGGTCACAAACCCGGGCTGCACCATCTACAATATCAAGCGGTGGTTGGAAGTCATGCACCTCTTCTTTGAATTTAGACAAGTGCACCGGATCTTCGTCGGTTACCCACCCCGTATCAACCGCATTCATGTATATTCCATCCTTTGCCAGCTTTGAAGCCGATGTATGGGTAAGCATATTAAGAGCCGCCTTGGCCATATTGGTATGGGGATGGCGACTGCCTTTTTTAAAGCGCATAAACTTCCCTTCCATAGCAGTCACATTAACAATGTGTTTACAACCGGTATTGTCTCGTTTCATCATCTCTGCTAAACGATTACATAACACAAAAGGAGCAATAGCATTCACCAGCTGTATCTCAAGCATTTCTGAAGTTTCAATTTCACCCAGACGCAGACGCCAGGAATTGGTTTTACGTAAATCAACCTGCTGAAGATCACAGTCAAGTTTGCCTTCAGGAAAATGCATTTTGGAAGCTGCTTCCGTGTCTTCATTTACATAGGGTAACTGGGAGAGTGCTGCCGAATATTGTAATCCTAAGTCTTCTTTATTTGTTGACCAGGAAAGAGGCAGGGGCTTTCCCTTTACCATCTCGTGTCCTTCTGTATTACTGAAACTTCCTATACAGGAATTGAAATTACCAAGAAGTTTTTGGGTTTCTTTATTTTGAGCGGCAAAAGGTTCTTTTTCCAAAGCCATTAAATGGGCATAAAAATTAGGCGGACGACGAACCGTCTGGGCCGCATTATTTATCAAAACATCCATGCGGTCAAAAGCATCTTCGATATGAGTACAAAATTTTTCCACACTGGGTGTATGCCGCAAATCCAGCCCATAGATATGCAGCCGGTTACCCCAGGTTTTAAAACCAGGCTCTTGTGCATACCTCTTTGCAGAATCTACCGGGAACCGGGTAGTGGCAATAACTGTTGCACCGGATTCCAGTAACATCAAGGTAGCCTGATAACCTATCTTTAACCGGGAGCCGGTAATAAGCGCCACCTGCCCGGTAAGATCACAACGCTGAAACCGTTTTGCGTAGTTAAAGTCACCACATTCTTTACACATAGCGTCATAGAAAGAATGAAGTTGGGTGAACTCTTTTTTACACACATAACAATTCCTTGGAGAATATAATTCTTCAGGAGGAGATGACTTTTCTCCATCTTCATAACTGATTTGTAACGGAGCGGTAAATACAGAGGCTTCACGGGCCGAGCGAATACCGGTTTTACTCCTTGCTTCTCGTTCTTTTTCTCTGACTTTAATTTTCTGGGCTTCTTTTAATGCCTGGTTTCTTTCTTTTGCTTTTTTACGGGTGGGCCTTGAAAACTTGCCCGCAGCCTTCATCAAAGCAATTTTATCATCTTCTTTAAGCAGATTAAATTGTTCAGGAGAACCGTTCAATAGTTCCAGAAGTTGAATACAGCGTTGTATGTCTTCCTGGGAATAGGCCGGTGCATTATTTTTATCTTCAGAAGCCATACTACCCTTTAAATAGTTCGTGCAAATATACTAATACCCTGTTCTTTAGACCTAACCCTTTTAAAGCATCTTGCTTTTAAAGAAACCTAATTCAGGAAATTTAATTCAAAACAGGAACTTTTAAACTTTCAGGAAAACCAGATTTTTTTCGCATTTTATTTTTTTTGATACATATTATTGAGCTGTGACAAAGGTTCATCTTGATTTGAATTTATGGGGTAATGGTCTATCTCTTCTTTTTTGAACCGGCTTACCACTCTACTTTTGTCAATCACGACACTCGGAGGCCAGGGATGGCCGGAGAGAGCCAGTATGCGAAGCATTGGCTGGCCCGCAGGGGAGCGGAGCAGCCCGCCTTCCCGTAGACCATTACGGTACGGAGGACAGGGAAGCGGAGCACAAAAGTAGCAAAATTGCCTCCTACCCCCATTTTCCAGAACCGGTTCAAAAGGGCAAAGGCCCTTAAGGAATAACATGACGCGGGGTTTTATGAGGTATGGGCCGGTACAGGCACAACTGAGCATCCCGGAAACACAATTAAGTGAACCCTTACAATGCAACTAACGTCCGTTTAATATACATCTGTCTACTGCACAGGGCTTTCCGGGATATCTGCGATTTTGGGCCGCCCAAAAAGCGCTTTTTTGGCTACTTTTTTGGCGCTCTAAAAAAGTAGCACCAGTGGTAATTCGGGTTAAACCAACAGTTCAAAAAGATCAAAAAAAGAACCATGATGTGTTTGGTTTATGATGAAAGACAAGCCATACCTGATGTACTAAAACTTCCGTATTACTGTTCCCTGTCCAGCTCCTGCACATCCTCTTCAAAATACCGGTGAAAATCCCCGGGCAAATTATGATAATCCAGTTCTGCAGGAACATCATCCAGCCCTCTGGAATTATACGTATTAAGAAAAACCACAACTTTATCTTTTAACAATCCTAAATTTGCATCATGAATCAGAGCTGCCAGGGCCTTCCCTGTATAGGTTCTTTCCAGCATGATTTGTTCTGTTTCTTTCATGAGCTTCACGGCTTCCACACTTTCTCTGGTATAGCGTGCATATTCGGTACCAAAGAAATCATGTCTTAGACCGGTTTCTGTTTCCGGTAAATGCAACGAAGGAAAGGTTTCATCATACTCACGGAGCAAAGTACAGGTTTCATTAAACAACTGGGACATTCCAGATTCACTGGAATATTTAACATCCGTAACCCGTATCGGAACGACTTTTGTTTTGAGCCCTGCCGCCATCACGCCTAGCTGCAATCCCGCTGAAGTCCCCATGGTACCTGAAGCGAGATAAATAAAGTCAGGCTCCGGGATGAGCCCGGCACTAACCTGTTGTTTCAGCTCAAACCCGGCATTCACATAACCCACTGTGCCCAGAGGAGAAGAACCACCAGGTGGGATAATAACCGGGGTACATCCAAAAGAAGATTCATGTTTTTTTATCTGACGTTCCAATATATTTTTCATCATCTTTTCACTGATACAGTAATGAAGTTCTGCTCCAAAATGAAAGGACGCCAGGAGATTTTTCTGAACCATAAGCGCATTAGGCTGGGGAAATAAGAGAGATGTACATTTAAGACCATTTTGCTTTGCGTAAATAGCCGTGGCCAGAGCATGATTGGAGCCAGCACAGCCAAAGGTGATAATTCCCTGGGACCTTTTATGTAGCGCATCCCCTATTAAAAACTCCAGTTTGCGGAGTTTATTACCTCCATAGGGAGTACCGCTGAGACTATCGTACTTGATGTAGAGACTATCCATACCAATGGTTTTAGCCAGAGAATCCATTGTTTGAATGGGTGTGGGAAAATCACCCAACGGAATGTGGGGTAGATTTTTCTGCAGTTCAGGAAAAGATTCAAACAGGCTGAGCATAACTATTCTCATTTTTTAAAGTTGTTAATCTTTTAAACATAATTCATTTTGAGAAGATACCGAACAGAATGTCCTTTACATTAACAAATATCAATGCTGTTGTAGATTGTTACCATATCGTTCATAAAAAGCCTGCACCACTTTCCAAAATTCTTTTGGCAAACGCCTGGCTACATTTTTTACAATCTCGGTATCAATACCTCCATAATAGGCCTCTGCAATAGAACCCGCTATACATGCCATAGTGTCGGCATCCCCTCCAAGAGATACTGCATTTCTAACAGTATCTTCAAAGGACTCTGCTTCCAGAAAACAAATAATAGACTCCGGGACACTACCCTGGCAGGATACATCAAAATCATAACCCGGACGGATATCATCCAAACTGCGGTCAAGATCGTAGTCAAAACGTTCTGTTATTTCTTTCTTTATTGTTTCTTTATTTACCGTAGTACGGGCCAGAAATACACTCAAAGCTGTTGCCTGGGCACCTTTGATACCTTCCGAATGGTTGTGAGAAATTTCTGCAGATCGACTGGCTTCCCGGAGCACATCTTCAATAGTATCAAAAGCAAGACCCACCGGGCTCACCCGCATAGCAGAACCATTTCCCCAGCTATTATAAGGCTCCGGATTATGAGACTCTAACCATTCAAAGAATTTATACCCGTATCCCGCATCAGGATAAGCCTTCCCAAATTCCCGGACAGAGCTCAGATACTCCCCCTTATTGAGGATTGCCTGTGCAACCGCAACCGTCAGAACCGTGTCATCGGTGAACCGTGAATCAGACGAAAAGAGGGAGAAGTCCTTTATCTTAATAGGAGCAAACTCATAAGCAGATCCTATCATATCTCCCACTATAGCGCCTAACATACTGATGTTCCTTTTTTCTCATATATTTTGTAAACTTAACTTTAAGCATTTTATAAATATTCATCACAAAAGTCACTATTATACCCCCTGTCTTTCTTGAGTTCTTCTACAAATTTCTCAAATTTCTAAACTACCGCACTTTTCAAATTCAAGCTTTATAAAAGTAAATACAAGGAAACAGAATAAAAAACACATTGAAATACAGTTAAAGAAATTGGAAATCAAGCGTGCGTTCCGACCTTGCTGATTTTCATAATAAAAGTTAGTATGAAAATTAAGGAATTTGTGAAGGACCTGAATAAGGTTCATGGTGAACAGGGAGTATTAAATGGAACAGATGGTTGCAAAGCGCGACGTAAAAACCAAACTAAGTAAGAATAATATGCTTTCAAGTGACAACATTCTGTCGCTGAACCAGGACAAAGGAAAAAAGCATATTTCACGTCCCTCCGAAAAGATAAAAGAGTCTCTTGTTCGAAAGACAACTGCGGAACACTATACTTCAACCATAGGAAGAGTTGTTCTTTGTTTTTCTGACCTTGAAGACGAAGTATCAAACGGAATAATCAAATGCCTTTCTTTAAAGAAAGAAGTAGGAAATATTCTGATGAATGAGCTGCCTTTTAACCTAAAGGTAAATATTTTGAACTCGCTGGTTTTACACTATGCAAGCAATTACAATTTTAATACTGGGAAATATAACCAGATAAAAGTCTGGGACATGATTAAAAAACATTGTTTGAAAGCAGAAGAAAAAAAGAATCAACTTATACATTCCAACCGCCCACGAATGTGTCTCACAAACAGCAAGACCAAAAACTTAAAAACCACACAAAGCACTAAAGTAAAAAATGGCATGATGGACGCAACAAACATGATTGGAGACGCCAAATATATGCTGGCCGCTGGAGTATATGTCCGGGATTTCTTTGCAGGCATCAGCAAGAAAAAATAACACGGCCCGGTTCAGGAAAACCCTCTGCAATGAGGGGTAATAGCCGGTATTTGACGAGGGAGAAAAAGTCACTTTTCTGCTCAGGCAAATTACTCTTATTCTTTTTTTCGTTTAAAATTGAGGCCATTCAAAACTCTGTCTACATTTAAACAAACTATGACTAATAACCCAATAGAACTCAAATACAATGAATTGGATCAACTTTTAGCGGAAATAAATCCTAATTCACTGGATGTTGCCAGCCTCCATGGCTTTTTAACTTCCGTTATATGTGGACCAGAACCTATAGCACCTGGTCAATGGATGCCAATTATTTTCCAGCTTGAAGGTAATATGCCTGAGTTTAAAACCAAAAAACAGGCCGATAAGATTACCGGAACCATTATGATGATGTATAATCAGATAAACGAAGGGTTACTCTCCGGAACCTTTGAACCTTTTGGAGTATGCTATGAAGAAGATGGTAAAGAGGTAACGGACGCACGAAACTGGGCTGTGGGTTTTAGATTGGGCCTCTTTTTACAAAAAGACAAACTGGATCCTGATGAAGGTGAGGAACTTAAAGAACTCGTAGCACCTATCCTTATTTTAAGCGACCCGGAATACCTCAAAGAAACAGGTAGGGAGTTTTCTTCCGATGATATTAAAGAATTACTGAAGGAATTTACCAGGGACTTACCGTTAATAGTTGAGGACATTTTTAATTACTGGGGTGGTAACGACGATGTTCCAGGTCCTGCTGCAACATTGCCCGAGGATATGCCTGACAATGCATTACCATTTGCAAGGACAGAACAAAAGGTTGGACGGAATGATCTCTGCCCCTGTGGATCTGATCTAAAATATAAGAAATGTTGTGGTACTATTGATGAGCAGAAGTAATCTTTTCAAAGAGATATTTCATCACCCCCTACTCCGACCTTAACTTCTTCGCAACGCTCTCTGCAATTTGCTCTGCCGTTTCCAGGTCCACTCCCGCTTCCTCAGCCATCTCTGAAATATCAAAGGTTTCCCGGGAATCCAGAGATTTCATCAACATACCCATAAACACATTCAGTTTTCCCATTTCTTCAGTATTCGCCGGTTCTTGATTCTTCTCAAAGAATTTCCCATAAGGGTCCAAATCATGTTTGATGTTAAAAAATCGTTTTACAACCTGAAGCATAACCGGAGACGCCGAAACATCCGGGTTAAACGGAAAATCATATCCGGTTTTATTTAGGGCTTCAATAAGATTATCATAACCCTTTACCGTCATAGCTGTAATAATAAAACGTCTCTTTTTCCGGTGAAAATAACAATGGGCCAGATGAGGAAAACCCTGCCAACGCTTTAAACCAAGACGAAACAACTGCTGTTTCTTTTCAATAACAAAATCATTCCGATATTCATCCGGCTCAAAATCATCTAGTTGATATTCCGAAAAGCAATACACTAAGCGTTGCCCCCGACTGATATTTACGGGGAACTCCGCAAACAAATACAATAACATGAAAGGAATAGGGTTCTCTTCAATTAAAACCTGGGCCTGATTATGAAAAATCATTTCCGGGTTGAGCTGCCGGGCAAAGAAAAAGAAATCGGAAGCATCAAAGCTCATAAAATAATTGATAATGGAAAAGCTCTGATAACAAGAACCGTTATTATTCATCAATATGAAGAAAGATTTAATGTCACCATACTGTTCACACATATCTTTGATACCCGGAGAATAGAGTAGAAATGTTTCATTCGAAAAAAGGTCCTGCATCTCAAAAAAATTATCCGCCGGTTCATGCTTTATAACACAAAAAGAAAAACGCCAGGGGCGCTGTAAGTGATTTTCAAAAAACTTCCGTTCATCCACACTTCGCTTCTGTATAGTTTTATGTTCCGCATATTTTGCAGCCAGACCGTTTTTCTTAAATGCCAGATGAGCCATATACTGGGCAATCGCATGGTTAAACCATGTTTCCGGAAAATCTCGAACTACATCTTTATACCGCGATAATTTTTTTACGAATCGCTCTTCCAGGTTTTCTTTCTTAGCAATAAAATTCAGAAAAAAATCATCAATAAACATCCTTAAAACATCAGATTGATGTTTGCAGTGTTTTTCGATGTCGCTGTAATTAGTCATGAACGTTGCCCGGAATGAAATTGGTGTTATACACAACAAAATATAGAAACTGTAGTATTTAGAACCAACACTCCAATAGTGAGCCCCGGGTGTTAAGGGAGAATGGCGATTTTCTTTTTCTCTCGTTCCAGCTCATCTTCCAGATCTTCAAGTTCTTCCAGCATACTTGCGGGAACAGAATGTACAGGCCATCTGGCCTGCAAATCCTGAATTTCTTTTTCAAGTGATTGTATTTTTTTATTAGTCATAATTCACACCGATATCTCCCGTTTATGCGGCTTTCTTAATACCAAGGGTATCCTGAAAGACTTCTTCGAATGATTCTTTACTCATGGCACCAGCAGACATTTGTGGTTTACCTTCAGACGGCACAAACAGAATACTTGGGATACTGGTGATACCAAACATACCAGCTAGTTGGGGTTCTGCCTCAGTATCTACCTTGTAGATATCGATTTGCCCGTCATATTCTTTTGAAAGTTCTTCCAGAACCGGAGCGACCATCTTACAAGGGCCACACCAGTCAGCATAAAAATCAATAACCGCAGGCCGGTTTCCTTTGAATTTCCACTCTGCACTTCCTTCTCCACCAATACCACAATCACAAACTTTTTCTTTAAATGATTCAATTGTTAAATGTTCCATTAGGTACTCCTTTTTTAAAGTTGACTGTTTGTTTAAAGGTAAAGCAAAGTTAATGCCAACTTTTTTAATATATTAGGATAATTAGCCAAAAATAGCACATATAACACAGAGGGATGTCTATTTCATCTAAATCATTGAATTAATCAAAATTTTAGCAAAGTTTCAGTATTATTTTAGTTTCAGAAATTATTCATAAACAAGCAAATATTATTAACCTAATAAATTAAGTTAATAATATCTTAATATTTATTACCATTAAGTTTACATTAACTTAAAGGAGTGTTTATGAATAATCCGGATTTAAACCAGGATATCCTCTCCCGGGTACCCTGTGGTATCCTGGTATTAGATGATAAACAGAGAGTAATGTATGCCAATCCCTGGGTATGCCGGAGGACAGGGATTTCAGAGCATAAACTCACTGGAAAAGGTATTAAAACCGTTAAACTGGAAGTTGAACAAGACGAGACAAAATCCGCGCAAGAGTTCTGGAAGTGGGGTACCGAGACTGCCCAACAGGCCCGTGGGAGCTTCCACACCGGGAACCAGGTCGGTGTACCCTTAACTATCAAGAAACATTGTGATATAAAAGAAACCGGCAGAAAATTGATATATATAAGCATACATGACTGCACCCAGATTGAAAACGGACGGAGAAGAATACCTTTAGAAACAGCTGACATCCATGTATTTCATGGCCTGGTGGGTAAATCTCCTTCAATGCAGGAACTTTTTAGTTTAATCGAACTGGCAAGTGGAACCGGTGTTAACGTGGTTATACAAGGGCAATCTGGCACCGGCAAAGAACTGGTTGCCTCAGCTATCCATACCTTGTCTGTACGTAAGAATAATCCGTTTATACGGGTGAACTGTGCAGCCCTTGCAGAAACACTCCTTGAAAGTGAACTTTTCGGCCATGTGAAAGGAGCCTTTACCGGAGCATACACAGATCGCACAGGAAACCTCGAAGCCGCTCATAAAGGCACTATTCTACTGGACGAGATTGGCGAAATCAGTACGAATATGCAGGCAAAACTCCTCCGGGTATTACAGGAGAAGGTAATTGTGCGCGTGGGGGACAACAAGGAAGTAGCGATTGATGTTCGTATAGTAGCAGCTACCAATCGCGAACTACGTAAATTGGTGGCCCAGGGGAAATTCCGGGAAGATCTGTTCTACCGCCTGAATGTGTTCCCCATCCCACTTCCCGCACTGAATGAACGGACATCAGACATCCCCCTTCTGTGCGAACATTTTATCAGAAAATACAACCAGGAAATGGGGAAGCAAATACAATCTATCTCTTCTGATACCATGCGGCTCTTAATGAACTATTGCTGGCCAGGTAATGTGCGAGAACTTGAAAATACCATTGAGCACGCTTTTGTTCTTTGCCATACAGAAGAAATTCAGATGTTGGATCTCCCCCACGAGCTGCGGGTAAAAGCAGTGCGTGAGGGAATATGTGCCGGAAGAAATGCAGATATTATACCTCCATCTTACCAAACCTTAGCTCCGATGAAAACAACGGGAAGACGCTTGAATATATCAAAGGAAGAATTGGAGAAAGAAATTGAAAAACATGGGGGCAACAAGAGCGCAGCCGCCAGGGCCCTGGGGATCAGCAAAGTGGGGCTATGGAAAAAGATGAAGAAATTCGAAATCTAAGCCACCCCCTTTCTCCATAGCGCTTAGGATCCTGAGGGACAGCGGGGATTAGAGGGGAAGAGGGAAATATTTCTTCTGCCACTCACGCTTTGCTTCTTTTGGGGTAATACCTCCCCAGTGTAAAGACAACTGGGCCGGCACAGAAAACCCGCATTGCAAACAAAAAGTAACCGTGGTTACATCATTCCAGGGGTCTTGTATGACTTTTGCGAATGGGGCAAAAAGCTCATCTATTTCAATAATAGAATAACCATCCCTCCCATCATGACCACACTCCGGGCAAAGAAAAACACCTTCAAAAATATTTTCGGGAACACTGGGGAACAGAAAATTTGTCTGATGCATTGAGCCTCCTTATCCGGCTGTTCCGGATTTTTACAAAATTTAAGTCTGATATCTGTACTTAATATAATGCAGGTGGCTGGACAGGTTCTGTCCCTACAGAAAAAAAGTTTAGTCCTACTCGTCCCTCAGGTATATTTTCTGGGACCGTACACTTCTACCGGTATGAAGCCGCACCAGATAGAGACCGCTCTCAACTTGTTCTCCCTGCTGATTTTCACCCTTCCAGTTCAGGGAATAGGTACCTGGGCTTTGGATTTTATCCTGCAGCACTGCGACCAGGCTACCATCCAATGACCAAACATCTAGTTTCACTTTGCTCACCTCTGGTATCCGGTAAAGAATTCTAAAACCGGATCTTGACAGTGCCTGTGATATCAGCTCCTGTTGTCCCTGGTGAATTGCTACGATGGGCTCTACATAAGCCAGGGAATCAGAAATCTCGAGTTTACCAAAATAGTCCGGCTGGTGAAAGCCATTACCACCTGAAGGTAAAAAGGACCAGGCAACCCACTCGGTAGTTCCGTTCTTTTTGTTTTTCTCTGCCCGGTTAAAATTTATCCGCAGAATATCACCATGGGAGGGTGGCAAAGTAATACTACTCTTGTCGGCAAAATCTGCCCAGGCAAAAGCAAGCTCGGCTACCCAGAAAGAATCAACATCACTATTATCATTGGCCGTTCCATTAACACCCGGTTCAAAAAGAAGCCCTGTAGCGGTCCAATCCGCAATATTATCCCCGACCTTGGCAAAAAGGAAATCGAGTATACTTCCTATACAGTTAAAATTAAATTCTGTGTAATTAATACCGTCTCCATCCGGGTCAAAGAATACTTCCACTGCTTCTTCAGAAAAAAGACTGGCATCCCTATCAGTAAGAGTAGCCCAGATTGTATCATCCCAGGCAATCATGGCAACATAAAGATAAGTGGAGTCCCAGGCGGTCATCACGTCTGTGAGATGTTTGGGCTTTGCTTCAGAAGGCCAGACCGTACCCACTTGTACCGTATCAGCCTGCTGCCAGATACCTTCGTCCAAAACACCGTCTATTTTGATAGAGCCTGTCTTCACCACTCTTTTGGCAAGTGAGACGGGTATCTCAGCCTTGAGGCTGACTATAGAAAAGCACAGTAAAGCTGGTATAATTATATTCTTAAAAAAAGATTCCATCGAAGCCCCTTAATTAATGCATTGTGAATATATTAACGATAGTGTAATCATCCAAACACCTTAGATTTGCATACCTGTTTTTTAACCGGAATTATTGAATGAATATTATTGAAGTA
>JADFYW010000090.1 GCA_015232855.1 Fibrobacteria bacterium | reverse complement strand
CGGCTTGAAAGATATTTTTCAAAAAAAGACATTCTGGAGTTTTATCTGAACCAGTTTTATGTAGCGGGGAATGGGCATGGACTTGGAATAGCTGCAAGATATTTTTTTAATAAGGAAATCCATGATTTATCCCTGGTTGAGATGGCATATATCGCAGGAAGCGTAAAGGGCCCCCAACAGTATAATCCTTTTATTGCCAAATCAAAATCTGCAAAAACAAGAAAGCTTGCCAAAGCCAAATCCCGTACCCATTACGTATTGCGAAAAATGCTTGAAAATGGAAAAATCACCGATGAGCAATACCAGGATGCTTTAAAGGAAGACATCCCCTTTAAAAACGGTAACTTTCGTTTCCGTTTATCGACCAATATGGTAACAATACGTCAGTTAATGGAATCATCTCCGATTAAAGAGCGTCTTGAGGAATATGGAATAGAAAACTACATGTCAGCAGGCCTCAATATTGTCACCAGCTTAGATAAGGATTTACAGGAATCCCTGGAATATGCATGCTATAAAAACCTCTCAGAACTCGACATTATATTCAGTGGCTATCAGAGCCCTGAAAAAAAGAAAATGTCTATCGTTTCAAAACTCGAACCAGGCGGGTTTTATACCGGAAAAATTTGCTCTCTTGTGATAAATAATGGCAGGCCAGAAAAAATCCAGGTTCGTTTTGGAGCAACAAAGGCCTGGATTAACAAAAAATCTATTACTGCATTTTTAAAATTACAAAATCGACATCTTTCGGGAAGAAACAGCCTCCCCTCCAAATCTGAAATAAAAAAAATCTCAGGCTCATTTCTATCTCTTGGAAAGTACATTCTTTGCTCTGTCCCTCTGAGCTTCTACCCCACAGAAAAAAGCGCATTAACTCTTGAAATTGAAAAGAAACCTGTCCTTCAGGGAGGAGCGAGGATTCTTAAAAATGGCAACGTTCTCGCCACAGTGGGTGGCTTTATGAATACGGGATATAACCGGGTCGAACAGGCCGAACGTCAGTTTGGCTCTACTTATAAACCCCTCGTATACGCTGCCGCACTGGGCTTAGGCTGGAAACCCCTTGATAGTTTATTAAACAGCCGTATGCTATTTCGGCTAGGCCCTACTTTTTATTTCCCCAGACCTTATCATAAAGCTGAACCCGTTGTCAGCATGGTATGGGCCGGAAAACATTCAGAAAATATTGCAAGCGTGTATCTTTTATACAACCTGTTTAAAAAACTTGACTATAGTCAATTCTGGAAAATGTGCGATAGTATTGGATATGGCCCGGATTCTTTTTCTTCTTCCCGTGATTATCCCCGTTTTGTCCGGGATAGCCTGGGTCTGCTCATGACCCGTGGACGAATAAAAGAAATAAGCTATCACAAAATTATTGAAGAGACAGGTATTGATCTTCTTTTTGAAGGAAAAGATAAAGAATCAGAATTTTTAAAACAATTTCCCTATGGAAGAGGCTTTAAAAAGGAATTAAAAAAATACCGAAAGAAAAAATCAAAAGAAGATAAAATACACATGGGTATTTTAAACCGTTGCTTTCTGAGTTATCTGGAAAAGGCAAAGAAAGCCAGGTACAATTCAGGAAAACAAATAAAATTATGGATAAATGCTGAGTCAAAAGCATTATCGGTATTTTCCAAACGCCCTGATGCACCCTGGGAATTGTACACTCCTGACAAGGCCACACCCATTGAAACAGATACCCTAATAGAAGGACATATTGGAATCAATACCTTGTTTCAAATATCCAAAACACTTGAAAAAACCGATTTGAACAAGCCGGCCTATAGCAAAGATCTCCTTTTTGCCTCTGAGGAATTTAAGGCACTCATTGCTTTAAGATATATTATCCTTTTTTGTCAGAAACTTGGCATTTCCACTACCCTTGAGCCAGTCATCTCCTTTCCCTTAGGATCTAATACCATTACTCTGGCTGAGATGACAGAAGCATATCAAAGTTTAAAAGATGGAAAAAGATATTTTTCTAAAAATACCGGTCGCTCCCAACTTATTATTAGAGAGATTTCTTTATCAAACGGTAAAGTCATTTTTCAGGATAGTATGACGGCTTACCCCGTACTTACTGAAAAAGCCAAAAACGGCATCTCAGCCATCTTAAAAAGTGTTGTAGAGGGAGGGACGGGATCCAGAATACATGCTGAATTTAAAATAAACTCAGGGTCTTCTGCTCTAAATTTTCCGGTATCCATTCCTGCCTATGGTAAAACGGGAACAACCAATGACCAAAGAAATGGTGCTTTTATCGGCTATATCTCTGGTCCGGTAAATGACAGAGGAACTTTTTCACCTGAAGATGGATATACTATTGGCGTCTACTCAGGCTTTGACGATAACAGCAAAATGGTCAGAAAGGGATTTATTGGTTATGGTGGAACTGTATCACTTTCACCTTGGATAACCGCTGCGTTTGCTGTGTCAAAATTCAGACAATTTCCTGAAAAAATCGATTTTAATGATTTAAGTCTCCAGATTGCAAAGACTGTTCCATTAATTGATAGCGACCGTTTCAAGAGTTATAATGTAAGTATTAAAACTGGACTTCCCGTTTTAAAAACAGAATTTAATACTAAAGAAACAACTACGTTTTCAATGAAACAATAATCTAAATGAAAAAAACTAATTTTTTGTATCTCATAATTCTCAGTTTTACTCTTTCTGTAATACTCAGTTGCGCTCTTACCCAACCCTGTCCGGACACGGTAAAAGCCTCTCCCGACTCCCACAATTTTCTTCCACCGAAGAATCCATTAATGCCCGGAGTAACCGATAGTACAGCAACCGGTCTATCACCTGAAAAAGATACTCTTGTACACATTAACATAGTGGACAGCTTAATTCGGTCTTCTCACACATCTTTAACAAGTATTTATACTCTGCTACACACCCTTCAAAAGGACAGTTTGAACCCAGTTTTCACCCATTCGGCTAAACTCCTTGAAAATGAAAAGGAGACTCTCCATAACCTACTTTTATTTTTACATGATTCTATATCACACCATAAGACTGATACAAACACCGTTAATCTTTTATACTCAAACCAATGTGATTCGATACCTGCCATTTACCTGGATGAAAATTTATCAAAGAAATTATTTCATTGTGCAGAGGCTAAATTTAAGGGGAGCACGCAAAAAACACTTATAAATTCAAATCAGTATTACCATGATTTAATCAGAGGACAGCTGGCTCCCCTTTTTCTTTATCAACTCATCTCCGAATATGCCAGTCTTCAATATCTGGCTGGAAATACCAATGAAGCGCGCAATCTTTGGAAAATAGTAGCCGCACATAATGGCAGAATTTCCGAATTACAAACTAACGCAGAAGAGCAACTGGACATAGTGTCATTATTACTGGATTCGCTATCTTATCAGGACAAATTATTAGTGGAAAAACTGTATAAAACCTATCTTGATGGTAAACCTTATAACGAAATCAGTATGCAAGCCCTGGCTTTACTCAAAGAAATTAAAACGCCCCGTATTCGGAAAGAAATCAAAAAAATAGTGAGTAGTGCCTGGGACAGAGACAAATCACAAATAAAAATGGCTCTCAAAGACCTTCAAGACCGACTTTCCGCAGGAGAAAACCCATCCCTTTTGCTAATAAGCCTGGATTCATTACAAATACGCTTTCCCAACCATGATGCCAGAGCTTTTTCTAATATGAAAGCGAACTTTTTAAAGACCATAGACAAAACGGAGAGCCTCATACCAGATTTAGCCCGTCAAGACCAGGATTCGCTATTTGAATCTGCTTGCAAACTCATTGAACAAGAGGATTATTTATCAGCTCTAAACATTTTAAAAAAAATTGACGATATCAATCTTAGGGAAAAAGTGAAAAACAAATTAATTACAGCGGGTAACCGATATTGTACTGAAAAGCGCCAGGAAGCATCGCTCTTGTTTAGAGATTACCGAAAAGTTTCTGAAGATTCTTTAAAAATAGTCTTATTGACTAATGCCTCTCAGGCTCTGAATAGTTGTCTCGTCAACTTTCCCGACAGTGAAACCATACCAAAAGTCAAAAAAAACATTACTCTCATTCATACTCATTTGGAAAAGCTAACAGATGAATAAGATTTACTGTGATAGGGGTTATAAGAGTAAAATGGGCTTTTCTCCAGGTATTTTTTTGTTTTTTTTACTTTTCTTTATCAGCGTCCCCTTTCTAGAAGCCCAGGACCAAAAGTCTTCTACCTTGGCTTTTGGTGGTAAAATACAACTGCAAAGAGAAGGTGAAAAGCGTTGGCGTAAGATTACTCGTAAAGTAGGCATAAATAATGGTGACATCATTAAGACCAGTTACAAATCTTTTTTAATTCTCCAAACCGTGGGTAAATGCAGGATAGTAATTGGCTCTAGCTCAAAAATCCTTTTTGAACTTACTCCAGGAACAGAAAATGGGGAAGAAAATTCCACCATAAAGCTTACTCTGTTTGAAGGGGCAATTTTTCTTATTACCGCAAAAAGTCAAGTTACGGTTTTTACCAGCGATGGAAAGGCCTCAATAGCGAAGGGGAAATTTACGGTTCATTATTCCAGAAAAAAATCACTCACGACCATAGCGAGCTTTAAAGGCCCTATAGTGGCACAGAATATTATCAAAAAGGAAAATACGAATATTCCACTGGGAACATTTTCCACCATTAAGCCAGACATGAATCCCATATCCCCAACCCCACTCACTAATGATGTCGGAGATCTCTTACGCCGTTATTTCGGTGATAAATTTATTAATAATGAATTAAAAAAAGCTAACATCAGAATTTCTGAAAATCGTCCTAGAAAAGCCGTTGCCGAACAGGTAAAAACAAAAAAAAAGGACGCCGCTTATGAGGAAAGCACTACAATTGAACCGTTATTTAACGTATTGGAAATAAGAGAAACTATCAGGGAAATTGAAGGGTATTCCGAAAAAATATACATGTCACCTTATAGCCTTAAAACCGCCCCCACCGGAAAATTTTTCGTTGAAATGAAAGGGGGAATTATAAATACGGATCCAGAAAAAATTACAATTTCTAACGGGAGCCGGTTTTCTTATGGTGAACGTGAATCCGTTTCCTATATGGACTTTCGTATCAGATCTGGCATGCGCTTAAATGATTTTTCATTTGCTGTTAATGTACCCTTTGCAACGGATAACAGCCAAAGCTACAACCTGGCCCTAAGCGGAATACCGGGGATACTTGATAAGATATATTTTATTGATTACCAATATAAAAAATATGACATCGATATTCATTGTGGAGAAATAAGAGATGCCACTTTTAATAAAGGCTTACTCGTTAATAATTTTTCTAATGAGCTAAAAAGCCAACTGTCCCAACCCCTGGGTGTTACGGCGGAATGGAATGTGAATACTTTTATCAATACCCGTGCAATGCTGGCAGATTTAGCACGTCCGGCGATCTTTGGCGGGAATTTATTTTTTGATAATGGTTGGATTGCGACCGGATTTTCTGTTATGACCGATTTAAGTCAGGGTGGTGGTATAACCTATGGTAATGGTTTTAATTCTGACAGTTTAACCGCTTCATCTCGTTTCCGGGCCAGTGATCCCCCGGATACATTTAAGAAGTCCAAAACAGATCGTGTATGGGGTTGGGATGGCTATTTAGAATCAACCATGTATAATGAAAATCAATTTTCTTTTTACATTTACGCGGGCGTAGCCATGGTATATGAAAACATGTTTGATCGTCTTGGAGTTTCCATGCAACTACCCGGTATCAATGTTATTTATAAGCGTTTTTCTTTTTTCCTTGAAGGGAACGGAAGCAATAACCGCTCGCATATCGGGTATTTCGATGATGCCTACCAGGAAAACCGTTCTTCTATTTTTGTTGAAGAAAATCGTGCATATTCCATGAATGAGCGGCATTCTCCTATGGGAGTATCAAAAGGGATGCGCACGGGATTAAACTGGCAAATAATGGACCAACTTTGGGTAGGGTCTTCTTTTGGCCAGGTTTTAGGTGGAAACGATGCCAAGGAACGAGTACGTATAGACACGGTTATAGAAGGTACACAAAAGACCATTACAACCACCAAAAACACCCATGACTCCTATCTGACAGAACTTCTTCTTAATAGAACGTTTGAAGTTTATTTCCTTGGCGGTAAAAACCTTTTGCCCGGATTGAGCCGGATTGAGGCCCATTACCGCTTAAACCATGGGCAGATGAATGAAAAACTGGCTCCTCAGTACCAGAGGCTTTCAATAGATGAAATAAACCAGTACCGGCACCTTAACGGAGCAGTTTCCTATTCATCATTCCTTTCTTTGTATATGTCCGTGAATTTTCTGGTCGAATATAATATTTTAAAGAATTTTGCTGTTATTGCCCAGGTCCGCGGATATGGATATGATTTTAACGGTAACAATATATATGATCCCGGAGATCTGGTGACGGAATATTCTGGTTCAGTTAAGATGTGGTTTTAATTAAAGCTTATAAATATGTTTCCTTGTACTTCCCTTGACCGGTTATTACCTCTTGCATTTGAAGAAGATGTTAACACTGGTGACATTACCAGCCTGGCTACTATACCTGACAGCTCTGTTTCTATAGCCCATCTTACCACTAAAAGTGATGGGTGTATTGCCGGATTACCGGTAATTTCCCGAATTTTTGAATTTAAAACCTACTCAGGTGTCTATTGTGGTCTTGTAGAAGAAGGGCAATGGGTTAAAGCCGGAACAAATATATTTAAAATAGAAACCGGAACCAGAAACATTCTTGAGTGCGAACGCATTTTACTTAATTTTCTTCAACGCTTATGTGGCATAGCTACACAATCACATATCTTCCAGAAAGCAGTTTCCCATACAAAAATTAAAATTTTAGATTCCCGTAAGACCCTTCCTGGTTTTAGAGAACTGGACAAATACGCCGTTCGAACCGGGGGAGCCTCAAATCATCGTATGGGATTATATGATGCCGTCCTCATTAAAGATAACCATATACAAGCCTGTGGTAAGGTCCGCGATGCAGTAGATATTATCCACAAAGCCTATGGTGATAAATACATCATTGAAACCGAAGTTGAAACAAACCATGAGCTTGAGACTTTAGCGGGAAGCAAGGTCAACTGGATTATGCTCGATAACATGGCCAAAAAAGACATGGCAAGTGCCGTAGCTTTCATAAGACGAGAAATTCCTAACGCTAAAATAGAATTAAGCGGTAACATGAGTCTTGCTAAAATCACCGAAGTAGCTGACCTTGATGTAGATTATATTTCTGTGGGCGCATTGACGCACAGCGTTGAGGCCATGGATATTTCTCTGAACTTTATCGAAACCTCACACAAATAGTTATGTCTCCAAACAGAAAAGAAACGAAAAGCCCGCCGAAAGACCAGCAACAACATCTCGTAATTGATATCGGCAACACGCACACCGTAATAGGTGTTTTTAAGAACAATCATCTTGAGAATCACTGGCGTATTAATACGAAAAAAAATATTACTGCAGATGAAGTTATACTTATCTTGCAAGGTTTTTATAAATTCCAAACTGCAAAACTATCCAATATTTCTTACGCAGCCATAGCCTCTGTGGTACCTGCAATACAGGGACAATGGAAACAAGCTGTTAGTACCTGTTTTTCATTGAAGCCCTTTTTAATCCAGGCACCGCTTTGTTCCTCTTTCACCATTGATATAGATGTACCGGAACAAACTGGTGCTGATAGACTCTGCAATGTACTTGCTTGCCAGGCATTAGGTTTTCATGAGGCCATTATCATTGATTTTGGTACAGCAACCACTTTTGATATCTATAAAGACAACCATTATAAGGGTGGACTCATTTGCCCTGGTATTTATTCTTCTTTGCTGGCACTCACTCAAAAAGCATCTAAATTGTCTGAGGTCGAACTTTACTGGAATGACGAACTTATTGGAAAAAATTCAGACGATGCATTACGAAATGGTGTCCTCTATGGCACCCTGGCCCAGGTGGACGGGCTCATTCAGTATATCAAAAAAACTGCTGGAATGTCCAGGGCAAAAGTTTTGGCAACTGGTGGTCTCGCGTCACTCATTGGCAAACGGTCTTCCAACATTCATCTCATCGAAGAAGATCTCACTTTAATGGGCCTCAACTATTTTATAACATTACAACTAGCCTCCAATATTAATGTTTAACACTGGAAGCTCTGGTAACTTAAATAAGGTAACTATTATGAAAAGAATTCTTGTAACAGGCGGAGCGGGTTTTTTGGGTTCCCACCTCTGCGATAGACTCATTAAACGTGGTGACGATGTTTTGTGCCTTGATAATTATTTTACCGGTACCAAATCCAACATTCAGCATCTTCTTAATAACCCCAACTTTGAGTTGATACGGCATGATGTTATTGATCCCATTCACCTTGAAGTGGATCAGATTTTCAACCTGGCCTGCCCGGCGTCCCCGGTTCATTACCAATATAATCCCGTTAAGACCATTAAAACCAGTGTAATGGGGGCTATAAATATGCTTGGCCTGGCAAAACGGGTAAAAGCACGCATTTTGCAAGCCTCCACCAGCGAAGTATATGGCGATCCCGACCAGCACCCTCAGCCCGAGTCATACTGGGGCAATGTTAATCCTATCGGGATACGTTCTTGTTACGACGAAGGTAAACGCGTGGCCGAAACGCTATGCTTTGATTACTATCGGCAAAATAAGGTGGATATAAGGGTCCTTCGCATTTTTAACACCTATGGACCCCGATTAAATCCTGATGATGGTCGTGTAGTTTCCAATTTTATCTTTCAGGCGCTGAAAGGAGAAGATATTTCTATATATGGAGACGGAAGCCAGACCCGCTCATTTTGTTACTACAAAGACTTGATAGATGGCATGATTAAATTAATGGATCATGATAATTTCACCGGGCCAATGAATCTCGGTAATCCAGGCGAGTTTACCATTAAAGAACTGGCTGAGAAAATTATTCAGCTGACCGGTAGTACAAGCAAATTAATTTATCTTGATCTCCCATTAGATGACCCGAAACAACGCCAGCCGGACATTACCCTGGCGAAAAAGATGCTCGGCTGGGAGCCTCGCATTAAGCTTGAAGACGGACTCAAAGAAACTATTGAGTACTTTAAGGGGCTATTATAACCCTCCCAGCCAGGTTGATTACCACTTATTTTGAAACCATTGTGCTGTATTTCCGGAAATATTTTTGACTTTCCTGAAATTGTCCGGATTGTTCATAAGCCTGAGACAGATAGAGGTAGGACTGTGGCCGTTTTTTACTAATAGCAAGTGCT
Source organism: Fibrobacteria bacterium (assembly GCA_015232855.1). GTDB lineage: Bacteria > Fibrobacterota > Fibrobacteria > UBA11236 > JADFYW01 > JADFYW01. The sequence goes on along the minus strand of JADFYW010000090.1, from coordinate 10,007 downwards.
TTCGCGCAAGTCTGTATAGCATCTTCGAAATTTGCATTAGCTAACTGGGCCTCAGCCAACAATAGGAGCGCATCCAAATCCTGCCCAATCCCAGAAAGATTGAATAGCGCCGCAACTTTCTCAGGCTGTTTTTGTATCATATAAATTTTAGCCAATCGCTTTTTGTTCTCAAGATCTTTTAGATCAAGCGCCTGAACCTTCAAAGCATACTCTAAGCCGTACGCCTCAGTTTTTCGATTAAAGTGAACGATTGACAGTTGAGATAAAATCGCAATACTTTTTGGATGATGTTCAAGTCCTGCTACCAATATATTTATTGCTTGGGTAGTATCAGCAAGTGTCAGCTGCCCCATACTGCGATAAACATATAATGAATCCCAATGAGAAAGATACTCTTCACCCCTGGCCCATACTTTTTCAGCCTCCCGGTAATCTTTCCCCATAAATAGTGAATACCCCTGTGCCCATAAGCAATCGCGATACCATTTTTTTTCAGGTGAAACGGTAGACAGTAAATCTGCCGCTTCAGAGAATTGCTTTAAATTGAAATAGGCAAGGGCCAGATACACCAAAGACTGGGGATGGTGCTCCAGGTAACTGGGATGGGACAACACATTTTCCTTCAACTCTGAATACCGTTTGAGATGATATAAAGCCTCTCCACTTGCCTGAAATTCCAAGTCACTAAGGTTCTGCACAGAAATTTCTTTTGCTAACCGATAAAGGTCCGGCCATTGTTTCTGTTCCTGTAATGACAGAAAAAGAGCGGTGCGGGATTGAGTCCGGAAATTCGGGTGAGTAATCGAAAGAAGATTAGATTCTGCTTTATTAAATGATTTATTACAATATGCTGATAAGCCATTCAATAACAAAGATGAATCACCTGCAAAAGAAAACTTCTGCCAGGGAAGCTCCTGAACAGCCATAAATTCGCCATCTGATACCGCGCATAACATGGCCATCTTGGAGTATTGAAAAGCGCTTGAACGGGTACCTGATAGATTAAAGGATTTCTTTGCCAATTGCAGGGAAGCATTTGGATTGGTATTTTCTACATGTCTTGACAATGCAATCATCACACCGGGGTTACCAATGGCCCGTCCGCTCCTGCGCGAAAGAAAATCCAGGGCCCGGGAAGAATCTCCCATAGAAATCATAGAGTTATAAATTCTTAAAGAAACATCTCCTGTCTGTTTTATGGTAAAAGCACGTTGAAGCGTTCCTAATGCTTTTGTCTGTTTTCCATCTTCTTCATAAATATCTGCCAAAGCAATTAAGTTGCCATAATCATTATCCATGTCTACCAAATTTTCCAGATAGGGCTCTGCATCTTTCTTTCTACCAATGGCCAACAGTTCATTCACTATCATGTTTAGTATGCGGGTATCAGAAGGCGTCTGTTTATATAATAAAATAAGCGCCTGTATATATTGCTCATTATTGGTTTGGCCCGTACGTGACAACATATGCACATATTGTTTCCGCAGAGAAATATTTTTTGGCTCCAATTGGAGCAATTCCCCGGTATAGAATATTTTTTCTTTTATCTCCAATATACTTTCTGGGGTTTTTAGGATATTTCGAAGAACTTCTTTGTTAGCAGGTTCTTGCACGTTTAGGTTTTTTAAGATGAGCAGTGCCTGTTTATGATCGCTACTTTTTTGCAGGGCTGAGGCATATATAATTCCAACGGAATAATTGTCAGGCGCTGCTTCATAGTTCTTTTTAAGTAAGTTCGCCGCCTGAGCCCACTGGCCACGCCGGATATATATCCTGGCAAGTTCATAACGTAACGCGTCATTTTCTGGTTCTAACTCAATACGCAAGGGCAAGAGGCGCATGAGTTCTGTAACATTTCCCTGTCGCTGATAGATATGATGTAACTTTTGTATATATCCTCTATCAGCCGGATCTAGTTTGTGTAAAAATTCGAAAGATTTTCTGGACTCAGATAACTGGCCAAGTTTCAACGTCAGATCTCCATACTTTTGATGGTACCATGTATCATTAGAATTTTTGACACATTCACCATATTGAACTGAGGCCTGGAAGAGTGAATCTTCTTGTACATATATATCACCAAGCATACTTCGGATTTTCACATCTTTTTCACCCTCCACCTGAAAAAGCAAGTTTTTTGATTCCTGGTATTGGTCATACTCAAAAAATAACTGTGCAGCAAGAAGCGGATCGGGAAATTTAAAAAATATCGACTGGTATAAGCGGTTAAAGACTTTAATTGCCTCATCTTTTCGGCCAAGAGCGAGTAAGGCCCTTGCGCAAAAATAAGACTCCTGTTCATTTTTTCTTATTTCACTTTTATGCATGGAAGCTTCATCTATTAATAATTGCCAGCGTTCATTAACATAAAGAGCGTATAGCCTGGGACGAAAGTGCTGATAATTTCCTGCAATTTCAGGACTCGCGAGCATAGCATGTTGTACAGCCTCATTCATACGTTTATTTTTATAATTTACAACCGCCAGTGCATAATGCGCCAGACCATCCTGCCTATTGACTTGTAATAATTCTTCTCCTAGTTTTTTCATAATGTTCAGATCATTTTTAGCTAATGCCAGTTTCAGGTTTTTTTGAATAAGAAACTGATTAAAAGGAACACTTTTTGAGTGGAGAACTCTGTATTTCAATAACGAATCAATTGCGTGATTCATCTGATAATACTTCACTAATAACTGACCTGCAGAAATTTTATAGACAGGATCTTTGAGCAAGATTTTAAGGTATTTTTCTGCTCCTCTTTTATTTTGAGCGGTAAGGAGCGAAGCTAACTTAAACTGCAATTTTGAGTCACCCAATCCTTTTTCCAAAAATATCCGGTAATTTGTTATTTGACCTTCAATACTCTTATTCAGGGCCCACTGAAGTTCCCCCAGGTACAAATAACTACTATCGTTACAACTCGGATAATTTGTGCAATCCTGAAAAGCTAGTAAAGCCTCAACAGAATCCTTATTGTCCAAATGACGTAGAGCAGCTTTATATTGATTACCAGAAGCCTGCACACTTGAAACCATGGTAACCAGCAGACACCCCAATACAAAAAAGAACCTGTTTTTGCTCATCTCTACCAACTCCTTTTTAAAATTCACCATACCTACTTGATCTAAAAGTATTTATAAGTAAACGCAACAACTTATTGTAATTAAATAAGTTATAAATACAGTTTTTTGTTCAATATCAAAAAAAACACAACTCAAGATAGTGGGCCCGTTCCAGGAAAAGCCCATACATATGGTATCCCCGGTATTTTGGAAACAGCCTGCAAAACTTCATTTCCATATATTTTTAGCGGGATCATACCATTGAGAAACATTGGAATTCACCAAAAACATTATTTATTTTTCTATGCAGAAAATGTTGTACTAGATGTTTTCAACTCCATAAAAATACTTGGGGAGCAGAATAGGAAAGTAATATCAAAAGATTCTTAACAATATTCTTTTTTAATGTGATTTTCCTATTGGTTGGAATTCTCATTGCAGAACTTTTATTTGGCAACTGGCTTAAAACTAACGCCATTGAAAAACTCAGGATAATAAAAGATGTAAATCTGGAGTTTGATGTTTCCGGTATCTATAATCGCACCCCTCCATTTATCAAATACTCAAGAGACTATTATGGTTTAAGAGGACGTCACCATAAGCCTTCAGAAATTGATCTCCTAGTGGTTGGCGGAAGCACTACCGATCAAAGATACATTGATGATGATGAAACCTGGGATGCTGTGTTAGAGAAGTGTTTACACGCAAAAGGCAAGGACATTAACATAGGGAATGCTGGAGTGGACGGGCGGTCTACCAAAGGCCACATATCCAATTTTAAATGGTGGTTTCCCTATATACCTTCTTTCAAACCAAAAACTTTTCTCTTTTACATCGGCATCAACGATTATTTTATTGATCTTGAAGAAAGAAGTTATGACAAGCCTTTTAAAACTGATTACAAAGAGAATTCCTTTTCATTAAGACTGCTATTGAGCCGTAATTCAATCTTATATGACGTGATTAGAATAGTCTATTATCAGTTTAAAACTAAATTTGTTTTTCAGGTTTCTCACCGATCAATAAATTTTAATAATTTAGCATATACCACAAAGGGAATAAACTCTGGTTATCATACTATTCTAGAACAAAACCTCAACCATTATCAACAAAGGCTAAACACTCTCATTACTCTCTGCAAACAATTAGGAGCCAACCCGGTTTTTGTTACCAATCCAACCAGAAACTACCGGATAAATAACGGAAATATAGAAGGCGTCGCAAAGATCCAAATGTATGGAGACTTTCCAATCAATGGAGTAGACTATTATTATATCAGAGCAAAAATGGACTCCGTCACAATGTATGCTGCAAAAAAAAATAATTGTATTGGAATAACACCTCCTAAAGACCTATGGCAGGATGAAGATTTTTATGATTATTTCCACATGACACCCAAAGGGACATTAAAGCTTGGCTCTTATCTCGCCGAACAACTTTGGAAGGACCTTTAATGTTCTTCCTTTTTTTGGGCAAGTAAATACCAAGGTTTCCAGGTAACCGTTATCCCTGAACCCATTTGAAAGAGTCGTGAATATTTGGCTTTTAAAATTCGATATTTTTCTTTAGTAAAAGTGATATCTGTACGACCATTTGCTCCGGTTTTTTTTAATGACTGTAAAAAAACATCGAAATTTGGATAAAAAATCTGTCTTCGCTCTTCTTTTGCACTTAACACTTCAAAACCTGCATGTTGCACATTTCCAAGGACTGTTTCAAGGGAATGGCCAGGAAATTTTTTTACGTTGAATGGAGGCATTGATAACAGTTGCTTTAATTCTGAGAAATTTGAATTACTAAATCCTGAAAACAGACAATATCCCTCCTTTGCCAAACAGGCCCAAACAGATAAGAGATAGGGTTGCAGATCTGAAAACCATTGCACCACTGCGTTAGAGCAGATCAGAGAGAGACCGGAAAAACCTGAGAAAGTTTCTGCGTCTACTATTTGCCAATCCAAAGTTCCCCGAAAATCAGTTATGCCAAGGTGCGCCTGACATTCCTCAACCATTGCAGGCGAAATATCTGATAAGATAACCTGTGCCATCGGATGATTTTCAAGAACCAGTACGCTTAAATGTCCGGTACCACAGCCCAATTCAAGCACAGATTCTGCCATGAAACCCTTTGGCAGCATGTTTATGAGGGTCTTGGCCATTTCCTTTTGCACCATGGAATGGCTATGATAGGTGGCCGCCGCCCGGTCATATTTTTTTTGTCTATAATTCATCATAACAAGCCAAGTATAGTACTGGAATCAGTTAAAAACGGAAGATGCCCCTTTTCAACGAACTTAACAGGACATTGCAAACTCTTGATACCTTTAGGTTCCGGAGCAACGGGGTCGCACCTGCTTATCACAAAACACAACTGCTTTTCATAAGGTTTTAGGATCTCCGGATGTATCTTGGTTTCCATTAAAAAATTAAGACCACGTTGGAGTGTCTCTATTGACATCCGGTCTGGTTGGTTTAAAGCAAGCCAGGCATATTGCTGGCTTTCTGACAGAGCATCACCTTTGTTTAAGCGCCTCAGAAAAGAGCCAAGAACCTTATTTCTATCCTTTTCCAACCCAGATATCATTAATTTCAGTACCCGAGGATCCCAACCACCGGGTTTCATACAATAATCAAATATTGGACAAAGTGAGATGAAATGAAGCCCCTTGGGCACCACCCCCTTACCATGGCTCATGAGCCAGTAAAAAAACGTAAGACTTCCCAGGGACCAAAAGATAAACACAGGGTTCTCATAACTCTTTGCCATATTTACCACGGTACATTCTGGTCTCAACACATCAAAACTATCAAGAAATATATGTTTATTACCCGGATACAACTGTTCGATATCCTTCTGCCAACACACCAAATTACTGGCCCATCCTCCTGTCCAGATAAGCGTTTTCATTTACGCAACGCCTCCTGCAATGCCACAAAGAAAGGCTCCAGTTCTTGAGAGGCAAGTTCACAGTTGAGACATAGCCGTAAGCGGGAAAGCCCTTTCGGTACGGTGGGGTAGCGTATAGGCAAAGCATACATCCCATTATCCTGTAAATAAGCCGCTACCCGCAGAGTATCTTCGTTCCCACCAATTATTACCGGAATGATATGACTGGCAGAAGCCCCGGTATTAAAATTATTTTCACGAAAAGTATCCAGGCTTTGAGATGTCAGAGTATGCAACCGATGAACACGCCATTCTTCATTCGCACATACATCCAGTGCAGCTGAGGCTCCCGCAATAACCGCAGCGGGTAGCGCCGTTGAAAAAATAAAACTCCTGGATGTGTTAACCAAAAAATCGATACATTCATGACTCCCGGCCGCAAAAGCGCCAAATCCTCCCAGAGCCTTACCAAAAGTACCAATTACTAACATCCGTTCATACCCTTGTTGAATAGCTGGTTCCAAATAATCAGGATACCCTCCAAAGGAATGTGCCTCATCCAAATACAGGTAAAAATGATATTTTGCCTGGAGCACTAACATCTCCTCTAAAGGAAGGAAATCACCTTCCATACTGAATAAGGTTTCAGAAATGACCAGACATTTCTCTGGCGCCGCTTGTTTTTTAAGCAGTGATTCCAAATGATTCATGTCCAGATGGCGATAACGGGTAAATGCGGTCTTACCCAGTAACATTCCATCAATAATGCTTGCATGATTGAGGCGATCGCAGAATAATTGAGAAAAACAAGAAGATATCGTCTGCAAAATACCAGTGTTGGCAGCATATCCAGAATTAAAAAGCAGAGCCCTTTCTGAACGATGGAGACCCGCTAGTTTCTCTTCCAATTCTTTATGATAGGTAAGACTACCGCCTAAGAGTCTGGACCCGCTACTGCCGGCCCCCCAAGCTAAAACCGCTTCAGCAGCAGCCTGCTTCACCAAAGGATGAGAAGCAAGTCCCAGATAATTATTGGATACCAGATTGAGACTTTTTTTCTTCTTATGAGTAAAAAACTTCCCTGGAGCCTGTTCTCCTGTTAAGAGACTGCGATAGCAATCCTTCGCTTTCAGTGAAATGAGATGCTTATTAAAACAATTCATCAACAGCTAACCCCGACACCATGTTTTGAAACTCTCCAGCCTTAAGGGCTTTCCCGGACTGCAATTCTTTTAAATAGCCGACTTCACCTAAATAGGGCAAACCAGTCATTCTCTTAATGATTTCAATATTATCCAAAAAAATATCAGGAATCTCTGGCTGAGAATGACTCATAATAAATCCATGAGCAGACAATTGTTTTTGCTTAATGAAGAAGCTGGCGGTTACACTATGAGAAATGGTCCCAAGATAGGGCGCACATACCATAACTGTTTTCACAGGCAACCCTGACATAATATCCGGGAGGGTCGTTCCACTCTCATTCAGGGGAACGGCACAACCACCAGTTCCCTCCATGATAACCACATCATATTCCAAGCAAAGCGCATTAAACATTTCAATTATTTTTGTTTTTTCAACCAGAAAGTTTTCTCTGACAGCAGCAAGATGTGGAGAAACCGGGTTTTTGAAATCATAGCAAACAGAGGTATCTATGTCTTGAGGTAAGAAATGTTTAATCAAGGCAGAATCACCCCCATTACGCCCTCCCTTGAACAATCGTAACTCTCCACATTGTACGGGTTTATAATAGGCCGTTTTCTTTCCTTTTTGTACACTTAAATGGCATAAAGCCAATGATACAATTGTTTTACCTATATCGGTACCGGTTCCTGTTACAAAGATAGCATCCATAATTTATCCCCGTTTAATATAGCACAATTCCTTTCTCAGTCACTAACTCACCCTCATCTTGAGATTTTAATTAATTAAAACTACTATTCGATTTAAAGAGGACGATTAGCTCAGTTGGTTAGAGTACTACCTTGACATGGTAGGAGTCGCTGGTTCGATTCCAGTATCGTCCATATTTTTTTGGCCACACTGATAGTAGCCGCAGCGGGGTAAATATGGTTCCAGCCATAATAAAAAAAACAGTACACAAATTTTTGCGGAGCCGGGGATATACGTTACAAAAAACAAATAATCCCGCCTTTGCTTTCCAGAATACACATTACCTAAGACATAATGCCAGAAGACTAGAACACTTGGCCAGTCTTCGAATAGATGTATACGGTTCACAGACCCTTGAGGTTGGTGCAGGCATTGGTGATCATTCATCTTATTATTTAGACAGAAATTGCCCCATTACCATAACAGAAGCCCGGCAAGAAAACCTATCATTTTTAAAAAGCAGATATCCCGATACCCCGATTGAATTCCTTGATATGGAAAACCCCGTAGACATGAAGGGAAAACCATTTGAAGTTATTCATTGCTACGGATTACTCTATCATCTTGGTTATCCAAAACTTGCCCTCAAATATATGAGTGAACATTGTTCCAAAATTTTGTTTTTAGAAACCTCAGTTTCCTTCGGTAGCGAGCTTTCAGAAAATATTGTTAATGAAGATGCATCTAGTAAAACACAAGCATTTTCCGGCAAGGGTTGTAGGCCCACTCGAGACTGGCTATTTAGTGAGTTAAAATCACATTTTGAATATGTATACTGCCCATCAACTCAACCAAATCATGAAGAATTCCCCCTTGATTGGACATGCCCCGAAAAACACAAAAACCACCTTTCCCGAGCAATATTTGTAGCCTCCCGGCAGAAACTTGACAACGAACTACTACTTACAGAACTTCCTGAAAAGCAAACACGCCATTAGTTCTTGTAACTATGGAATGTTTTTTTTGGCGACAAAAAATCAATAACCACTGACTTTTCTTTCCACTTCTATCAGTATATTCACATCTTTTTCCTGCTTTTGTTAGCCATTTTTGTTCTTTTTCGTTAAATTTGCCTCTAAAAAATTCGGGGACATTTTGGAAGAAATAAAATTAATTATGCCTGATAAGACAGAACTTGTAGTGCCTGAAGGCACCACTGCTGAAGAAATCATAAAAAAATCAAACTCAAAACTTTTAAGTACTGCTGTAGCAATTTCACTTGAAGGAGTACTTCAGGACCTCAATAGTCCCGTTTTACAGAAAGGTTCTTTTAAGCTTCTCACTCTAGAAGACACAGAAAGTCTTGATATTTTACGTCATTCCTGCGCACACCTTATGGCAATGGCAATAAAAGAGCTCTGGCCAGAGACCCTTTTAGCAATAGGCCCCACTATTGATAAAGGTTTTTATTATGACCTAGACTGTGAGCACAATTTTACTCCTGAAGACTTCCCAAAAATTGAGAAGAAAATGAAACAACTTGTAAAGAGGAATTTCAGGATTGAACGACATGAAATTCCCAGAACCCAGGCAGCTGCCGAATGGGAGAAACTGGGAGAAATTTATAAGGTAGAGCTCTTAAAAGATATTACTGATGAGAAGGTCAGTTATTACACTCAAGGTGATTTTTTTGATCTCTGTAGAGGCCCCCATTTACCCAATGTTAATAAACTCAAACATTTCAAAATTCTTTCTTGCGCTGGTGCATACTGGCGAGGTAATGTTAATAACAAAATGCTTCAAAGACTTTATGGCACTGCTTTCTTCAGCAAAGAGGCCCTTGAGGCTCATTTGAAACAAATAGAAGAAGCCAAAAAACGTGACCATCGGAGAATTGGAAAAGATCTTGATCTTTTTTCATTTCACCTGGAAGGCGCCGGATTTCCATTTTGGCACCCCAAAGGCATGCTCCTCTATAACAATGTAATGGATTATTGCCGTCATGAACATCTCAGGGCAGGTTACCAGGAAATAAAAACACCCATAATCCTTAATGAAAAACTCTGGAGGCAATCCGGTCACTGGGATAAATACCGCGAAAATATGTATTTCACTGAAATTGATGAAACCATGCATGCGGTTAAGCCTATGAATTGCCCCGGAGGATTGTTAGTATATAAAAGTAAACCCCACAGTTACCGGGAATTCCCCATTAAAAACTTTGAG
>JADFYW010000008.1:67125-70361 GCA_015232855.1 Fibrobacteria bacterium | reverse complement strand
ATCCCGAAACCCACAGGCAGATTCCCAGTTTCCCATGATACCCGGTATGCAATCCAGTTCACCCGAGGCTACTCCCTGCACATACTCCCTGAGTTTTTGTTCACTTTGGGAAGAACGCACTGGTACGATAACTCTGGCACCCTGTCTCAAAAAGGCCCGTACAATACCCTCTCCCACCTGGCCGGTTCCGCCGGCCACTATGATGGTACGGTCTTTGAGGCGACCTAATCCTGTAATTTTCTTTTCCTGTTTGATAAATACCCTAATATGTAAGACGGTCTTCCACTATTAAATCTAACCAGGCTCCACGACGATATTATCTATTAAGCGGGTGTCTCCGAAAAATACAGCTACAGCAATTACTGCAGGTTCATTTAATTCTTTTAAAGGTTGCAGGGTTTGTTGAGAAACCACACTGATATAATCAATTTTTTTAGGAGAAGCCTTTTCAATTTCTGCTGTCAGGACCTCTATTAATTGCCTGGTATCGTGAATACCGCTATGAACTTGTTGCTTTGCCTTTTGCAGACCACGGTAAATAGAGAGAGCACGCTCTCTTTCTAAGACAGACAAACGCACATTGCGTGAACTCATTGCAAGTCCGTCTGGCTCCCGAATCGTCTCTTTAATATCAATTTTGATGTGAATATTGAGGTCTTCAACCATTTTACAAATTATGGCGGCCTGCTGAAAATCTTTTTGGCCAAAATAAGCCACGGTGGGCATGATGATATTAAAAAACTTAAGTACTACCGTGCATACCCCCTTAAAATGCCCGGGCCGGGTTGCACCGCACAAATGGGTGTCAAGCTGTTCAACCTCACAAAAAGTCGAATGATTTTCGCCATACATGGTATTTTGGGAGGGGATAAATACCGCGTCCACTCCCGCTTTTTTGCACATTTCTAAATCCCTTTCCAACGTAACGGGATATTTTTCAAAATCTTTTTTCGAATTAAACTGGATGGCATTTACAAAAATTGATACCACGGTAACGCTATTTATACCACAACTGGCTTTCACCAGGCTCATATGCCCCTGGTGCAGGGCCCCCATAGTGGGGACAAACCCAATAGAAGCCCCAAGAGGAAGCTGCTTTCGCCAGTTTCTATAATCGGTAATAGTTTTATAAGTCTTCATAGAGGTCGAAAGATAATTTTTTTATTGAGACAATCAGGATACTATATTTTATCTGAATAGAATTATGACGAAAAACAGCTGTAACACGAGCCTTTTAAGGAGTATTTGCCTTTCATGAAAGAAAATAACGAAGCAAAAAACCAAACAGGAGAAACGAATACTCCTACTCATTTTATCCAGAATATCATCACAGAAGATGTAGCTCAGGGCAACAATAATGGGAATGTTGTCACCAGATTCCCACCAGAGCCAAATGGCTATCTGCATATCGGCCATGCCAAATCAATTTGCCTCAATTTCGGGCTTGCCCGGGATTTCAAAGGTAAATGCCATTTGCGCTTAGATGATACCAACCCCTGTAAAGAAAATGTTGAATATATCGGGTCGATTAAAGAAGATGTCGCCTGGCTTGGTTTTAACTGGGGAGACAATTGTTTTTTTGCTTCTGACTATTTTGAGCAACTCTATAGTTTTGCCATTGAGCTGATTAAAAAAGGAAAGGCCTATGTATGTGACCTTTCAGCAGAAGAAATCAGGGAGTACCGTGGAACCCTTACCGAGCCAGGCAAAGAAAGTCCCTGTCGCTCCCGAAGCTCTGAAGAAAACATTGAACTGTTTCAAAAAATGCGGGCAGGTGAATACGCTAACGGAGAAAAAACCCTGCGGGCAAAAATTGATATGACATCAGGTAACCTGAATATGCGGGACCCGGTGCTCTATCGTATCCTCAAGGTACTCCATCATCGCACAGGAGATAAGTGGTGTATTTATCCTATGTATGACTTTACCCACTGCTTATCTGACTCTCTGGAAGGGATCACCCACTCCATTTGCACCCTGGAGTTTGAGGATCACCGTCCACTGTATGATTGGGTACTGGATAACTTAGAAACAAGTTGCCACCCCCGGCAGATAGAATTTGCCCGGCTTAATCTTACAAATACCGTTATGAGTAAACGGAAGTTACTCCAACTGGTAGACGAAAAAATAGTATCCGGGTGGGATGACCCCGTTATGCCTACCATCTCAGGTTTGAGAAGAAGGGGATATACACCAGCTTCTATTCGTAATTTTTGTGATCGCATTGGAGTCGCCAAACGAGACAGCACCGTTGATATGGCCCTACTCGATTTCCATATACGGGAAGACCTCAATCGCTCTGCCCGGCGCGTTATGGCCGTTCTCCGCCCGCTCAAACTGGTTATTGACAATTATCCCGATGCTCAATCAGAAGAACTCGATGCCATCAATAATCCTGAAGATCCTTCAATGGGTACACGCCAAGTTCCTTTTTCAAAAACGTTATATATAGAACAAGAAGACTTTATGGAAGACGCACCTAAAAAATATTTCCGCCTGACACCAGGCAGGGAAGTGCGTCTTCGTTATGCGTATTTTGTCACTTGTAACAGCGTGGTTAAAGACGATACAACAGGAGAAATTACCGAAATCCATTGCAGCTATGACCCCGAAACCCGCGGCGGGACCGCCCCTGACGGGCGAAAGGTTAAAAGCACCATCCACTGGGTCTCAGCGTCCCACGCCCGGGATGTGGAAATACGCCTCTATGCTCATTTACTCCTGGACCAGGAAACAGAAACAAAAAAAGACTTCAAAGAATTAATTAATCCCGCACACCTTGAAGTACTGCAAGGATGTAAGGCCGAGCCCGCACTCGTAGAGGCAGCCCCCGGGGATCGTTTTCAATTTGAACGACAAGGTTATTTCTGTGCAGACACAAAAGACCATACACCAGAGTCTCCGGTGTTTAACCGAATCGTAACCCTTAGAGATACCTGGAAAAAAATTCAGAATAAAAATCAAAAGAAAAGTAAATGAAGCTTGCTCCCAGTCTTAGTCATTCCGGCTTGTACCCCAAGGGCCTGTCCTCCGTACTTAGCAGTACTAAGGAAGGCGGACAGGCTTCGCACTCCCATACGCATCAACTTAAGGATGAACAGGTAAAAAATTGCCAAAACCCAGTCATTCCGACTTGTTCGGAATCGAGAGATTAACAACAAACAATACTATTTTGTTGAAATGAATAATTTTTTCATATATATCATAGCAATTCATTGTTCTACAATTTATGTTGA
>JADFYW010000008.1:0-67115 GCA_015232855.1 Fibrobacteria bacterium | reverse complement strand
AAACAATACTATTTTGTTGAAATGAATAATTTTTTCATATATATCATAGCAATTCATTGTTCTACAATTTATGTTGATACTACCAACAATCTTAAATGGATAAGCTGTGAATATAAGAATACTTACAACAATGCAATTATTTTCAGCCTTTGATTCCGGACAAGCCGGAATGACTGGATCAGGGAACAGGTTTCCTTAAGTTGATGCGTATGCGACGTAGCGGGAATGACTGGTTTAAGCACATTTTATTATATTAGTATTAGCTTAACGACAGGGATGATAACCGTATGAACAACGCAAAACTTAGATACCTTGTAATATTATTGATATCCTTCTTTTCTTGTTGTACCAGTCCTACAACGAGGTATAAGATGGAACGTGTGTGTCAGGAAGTAGTTCATTTAAATAACCAAAGACTCTATTTAAAGGTTAACCTCCTTAATGCTGATACGTCTAACACTCTCGACACAGTAGCGTATAAGCAGAAACTCGCTAAACTGGATACACTTATTGATGGTAAATTACAGGAATGTAAAACTCTTAGCCGTAAAGCTAATCATTCGTTAGATGTATTAAGCTTTATGTATTATGTAGGCGAACAAAACAAAAAGGATGAGCTCCGGAAAAACCAGTCTGTTAATGGTATTATTTCTGAATAACAGAAATTAATGTTCACCATGCCGTTTGGCCATTTTCTCCATCATGATAGTAAGGCCGGCTGCCAGCATGTATACCGCGTCGATGTCCAGAATTTCCTCAGTATTTAGCGGGTAATAAAACATGAGTCCGGCCTCGAAGTCTTCTTCTGGTTTGGTGTAACACAGAAGTATTGGGAATTTGGGGAGTGGATATAATAAAATGCAATGATCAGCTTCAACTCCATTTATGTTTACAACTTTGCCAAATAAACCGGCAACCTGTAAAAAAAGAGCAGTATCTTCATTTGCAATTTTAAGTAATGGTTTTTCACAGCGTTGTAAATAGAGCGGGTTTTGATGCATGCCATTGGGCAGTTCTTTGAATTTTACCCAGGTAGCTGACGGGCGTTTGTCGCTGGCTCGTAATAGGTATGAGAAAATGGGAAAAGTAATCCAGGAATGAACATGTATCTCGGAATGAATTTCGCCTGTTTTGCGGATAAAAAAACTTTTACCCAGGCATTTTATTTCCAACTCATCATTAATAACGTTTCCGCCTACTAAGCTTGCGGTTTTTTTAAAATCAAGGAGAGCTAATTTTTTGGTGAGAGCGAATAGGGCTTCTTGCTGTTCTTCACCTGGGGTATTAGAATCGGGATGGTAGCCAAAAGCATCCTGGAGTTCAATAGGGATATGGGGGCAATCTGATAAATGTTTGATACCCTGTGACACAAGAGAAGCAAAGGCAAAACAGGTCTTTGCATGGCAATCACCACAATTGGACTTGTTGAGTATTTTGTAGACTTCAAGTGGTGGAACGGTTGTTTGTGGCATAATGGTGTCTTTAGGTATTAGGATAATATAAAATATAATACCTGGTTTTTAATACCCTTATGGACATGACGGTACTTTTAAAAACGCAAATGTTTGTGATTGCTGCTATTACGAGCTATTATAAGGGGACTACAAGAATGTCAATTATCGGTATAACGCCATTATGGGAATCCTGATTTTTGCATTTGAACAGGATTTTTGACCAGATTCTGTTTTATGGGATTTAGGTTTTTCCACTGTAGAAGTGGTTTTTCGCTTTTTATTTCTCATAATCTTCATAATTAGCCTCCGATGAGTACCTCAACAGTTAAATCGGCAGATTCGGCTCTTGGTTATATGATTTGGATCACATAGTTGAATAAAACACCCTTACATAGATTTTTCCAATTTTCTAAAAAACTGTTATATTAAGTGAGAAAATTAAGAAATGGTGTATTATGAAGAAAATTTTGATTTATAGCCTGCCTGGGTTTCTGAGCTTGTTGTTTATGGGTTGTGGTATGGCTGGGGATAAAAAATATGCAGAAGTAGCAGCGGAAGCTTTTTTGAAAGAGAGACTGGAGCAAGGCGGTTATGGCTCCAAAGATCAATATTCAGATATTTTCTGGGAAAATACTAAAGAAGAAAAATGGGAAGGTATAAAAAAATTGGTTTCAAAGGCTATGGGTCAGATAAAAGGGTATTCCTTAAACACCTGGAACATTGAAAAAAAGGCCAACACAGATGGGGTTTCCGGAACATTTGTCACATTACTTTATGATGTTGAATATGAAAGGGGAAAGGGTCAGGAGACTATAACTATGCACCGGGGGCTGGGGTTTGAAGAATTCAAAATTCTTGGACTTAATTTTACTTCTGATGAAATTCAGAAACTGATAGATGAAGGTGTGGAGAAGGTGGTTAACGAAAAATCGGAATAGGGTTAAAAAACATGATTCATTAATAGAATCCGGCACTTTTTACAAAAGTTGCCATCACTTTTATCTACTGTTTTAATGGTACCTTTTGCGTCTTCCATCAGGCAGTTATAAAACGGACAATGTTCAAACCCAAAGGTGTGACCTAGTTCATGATTCACAATTTTAACAAGTCTTTGTATAAAGAGACGAGAAGATACATTCTTCTTTTTAAGGCGAAAGGTTGAGACCACACAGGGGCGAGCGTTTATTTCTCCAAGACCAAAGATTCCCCAGTCCTTATATTTCCCATTAGTGGTTGATATATCGAGGGTGGTGAGCCCTACAATCTTTGTATCCCCGGTCACAAGGGTATCAAGAAAGGTCAATATTTTTTCCGCACGGTAACGGTTTCTCGGTTTATAGTAAGCAGAGGTAGGAAGCTTTTTATTTGGTAAGACAATTAATTTCACTTTGCCATATTTCTGTTCGATACCTGTTTTTATACTGTCTATGTAAGAAGAGGGGAAGTTGTTAAAGGATTGCAATGCGATTGAAATTTTTGATTGCGAAAAAATGGGTATTGCGACTAGCCAGAGTAATAGGGAAATGAAAAATTTCATGTATGATTGCCTGGTTAATTACCTTTTTAAATAGATTTGACTATTTTGTAATGAATAGAAGGAATGGGAAATTCATATTGATACTTATAAGAAAGTATGAAATTTAAGCATCATTGCCCAGTAGCACTTATTAGCAAAAGGAGATACTATGTCCGAATTTACAGATGTGACAATAATAAAAAAAGCAAACGTTTATTTTGATGGAAACGTCAGTAGCAGGACGGTTGTATTTAAAGATGGGTCCAAAAAAACTCTTGGCATCATGTTACCTGGCAAGTACGAATTTAATACGGACGCTAAAGAAATTATGGAGATAATCTCCGGGGACCTTGATGTTATGCTTCCTGGAGATTCTGAATGGAAGCCTTTTAAAGGTGGGGACGTTTTTGAAGTACCAGCTAAATCCAAGTTTAGCTTGAACATTAAACAAATAACGGATTATTGCTGTTCTTTTGTAGCATAATATGTTAAGGGCTATCATTTTTGGCTGATAGCAAAAAGCAAAGTAAAATAAAAATCATAGTTATGGCTAACGGAAGTGAGTGGGTACCTAAAAAAAGAAGCGATAAGTAAAATAATACTTACCGCTTCTCTTTTATTTTTTCATACCATGGCCTGGTTAAAATTCAGGCCATTTTAACCGATTATTCTCTTACGGTAAATTGGATGGAAAAAGGCTCCTTCATTTTCACGCTATAGCTGTCTGTGGCGGTACTGTCCACAGCTACCGTATAGATCATACCCTTCTCAAAATTATTGGTCCCGTTATGGGAGAAGGTAAGAATGGTCATGTCGGTGTTCCAGCTGAGGTCTCCACTGTATGCATTGTCTGAAGAATCTTTAAGAGAGAACGCGGAATTGGTTACCACGGTATCCATGATGGTATTAAAAGTGAGGGTTACCGGTGCTAATGTATCAACCTGCAAAATATTATGCAGGGGACTGTGATCGATTACCTTTACTTTCGGTGCGTTAAAAGAATAGAGCGTATCCATCTTTTCAATTGGGTCTCCGTCTGCAGACAGAAGTGCCAGGGTGTTCACAGAGAGGGTATAGGTTTTCTCGGCTTCCCAGGCGTCTGCAAAGGGTAGAATGGTTATCGTCTGTTTGTCACTTGAAACCGTATATTCACATTCTGTTTCAGGAGCAATGCCAAGGGAAGAAATGACAGAGAGCTTATCCACTGGTCCGTTTAATTCAATCCTGAATGGGTCGATAGATTTTTCCAGGGTTGCAAGGTGGGTGGGATATATGGTAGAGGGAGAGAAGGGAACGGTCCTGAAAGATGACTGTTCAATGGTGTCTAAAACCGTACCCGTTGAATCAACATTAAACACTTTGATATCATACCATTTCCCCATTTTTAAGCCACTGGGATAAAAATAAAAGTAGGTGGACTGCATATTAAACCTGCCGCCGACAAGGGTCCCTTCTTCATCAAGGACTCTGAAGCCGTTTTTAATCTGGCTGATGGAGAACATATTTTGATTGGTAATGCGTACATAAACATTGCCGGTTAGGCTGAAGTCTGTGGCTCCGCTGTCTGGGGTGATTGCTATTCCAGAAGTGCCAGAGGAAGATGTGGTAGTATTGGTGGTAAAACTCCAGCTATAGTTCTTCAGGTAAATTGGTAAGCCAGCGAGCGTATACACGGTATCGGCCAGGGAGAGGGTGTACGTCGTACCCTGATCCCAGTTTCCCGATGAGGGAAGGATATATATATACTGATTTGCAAGCCTCACATTTAAGGGAATAGTAGGTGAAACCTGGATAGCGTTTTGAAGATTATTTTCTGACATACCGGTTGAAAACTGGATATAGGCCTCACGAGAAGTGGAGAAATCCGCTGAGTTGTGGTCGGGATAGGAGCGGGTAATGCGTTGTTCGCTGGCATCATAGGTAATTTCATAGGGGAATTCCAGTCGGGTATTTTCTTTTGATATCATCTGGGTATCAAGCTTGAGGGTAAAGGCTGTGGTATCTAAATAAGAGGGCACCGGATAAAAATAAAGTCTTGTATTACTTTCGGTCCACACAAAATTACCGTCTATTGAAGGGTCAAGAGTGACCCCGGCTTCAGAAGAGGTTTCCATTTCTTCTGTGAAGCGGATATAAAAAAGATACTGGTAAGATGAATAGCTGGAGTTTTGGTATATACTTGAAACCGGTGCAGGAAGGTTTGAAGATGAAGAAGCCTGGTCTCTGGTGGTGAAGTCCCATTTATAATCATCAACAAAGATAGGTACTCCTGATAATGAGTACAGGGTATCTTTCAGAGAAAGAGTGCAGGTTGTGCCAGAAGGCCAGGCACTCGTTTTTGGCATGATGTAGAGGTATGTTCCCTCTATCCTGGTTTCGAGTTTGCTATCCGGAGAGAGTGTTATCGCACCGGGAAGATTTGAGTCGGATATACTTACTGAAAACTGTAGATAGGCCTCAGAAGTGACCGAAAAATTTGACTGATGGGTGGTGGGATAAGCCCGGGTTATTCTCGCGTCATTTGCGGTAAAGGATTCTTCATAGGGGAATTCAAGAGAGGTATTTTCTTTGGAAACCGCAGATATATCGATTTTAACAGTTAGCTTCGTGGTATCCATAAAAGAAGGTACGGGATAGAAGTAGAGTCTGGTATTGTTATCTGTCCAGGTATAGCTTCCATTGATATCAGGAACAGTCGAAACCGCATTTTTTGATTCTGAAGTCATTTCTTCGGAAAAGTTGAGATAAAAAAGATATTCATCCTGAGAATATCCATAATTTTTGTAAATGGAGGACAAGGGCTTGGGAATTGTGCTTTGCTGGGTTGAGGCAGAAGAGGTCGTAAAAACCCACTGGTAATTTTTAATGCTCAGGGGAGCCCCTGATTTCGCGTAAAGGGTATCATTAATAGACAGTGTACAATTTTCAGCCGCGGGCCATAACCCGGATTCGGGGCTGATATAGATGTAATTGTTGACGACCCGGGTTTTGAGGGTGAGAGAAAGGGGGGTAGTAATTGCTTTATTAAGATTTTCGTCTGACATATGAACGGAGAATGAAATATAGGCCTCACTGGTCCTCGAAAAATTAGTTGTTCCATTAGAAGGATACGAACCCGAGAGATAAAATTCATTGGGCTGGAAGGTATCTTCGAAAGTGAAATCAAGAGCTTCCCCGCTTTTGGTAGAGGCGTATGTGCTAATGGCTACGGTAAAAGCCGTGGTGTCTGCATAAGATGGAATGGGGTAGAAATAAAGGCGGGTATAATTGTTAGTCCATACCAGACTGCCAGTTATATCGGGATTGGTTGAAACAGCACTTTTTGAATCTGGAGTCATCTCTTCTGAGAAATTCAGGTAAAAAAGATAGTTATTCTGGGTGTAGGAATTGTTTTTAACTATGGAAGAAAGAGGAGAAGGAATATCGCTCAGGGTGATAGTACCTAAATCATAAGTACCCGGTAGCGTATAGGTGGGGCTGGTTGAATAGGTTTTGTGTTTATCAGCGGTGATTATAAATTTTCCTTTGCCAGGAGCTATGGTAGTTGAAAACATACCTCCATCACTCACTTCAATGGAAGTTGTATCCTGTCCCATAATAAACTGAACGATTGCCGTACTGGGAACAACCGTTCCGGTTACGGTAATGGTGCCACTCGTATCATTTGAAGTAGAAGTGGTTTCATCGCAAGCCAAAAACAAGCCACTTAAAAGTAAGATTGCCAGGGTAAGAATTTTCATAATGCCTCCATTTTTTATTTAGCACTTATTGTAAGTTAGATGTACTTGTAATTTAGAAAAAATTCTGAATTCTCCTACAAATAGTATACATAAACTAGGCTTTCCCATAAAGAAATTGAATTATTGTTGAGGTAATCGACCAACTAGATTTATTGGTCCCATTCGCTAGTTAAAACTTTGCACTTTAGTGCAAGGCTTTAGCTTCTAATACTATTCTAAGGATTGAACATCGAACACCGATTTATGATTTTTGAAAAATTGGGCGGCGCCACATTTTTAAATAATGCAAAGCAACATTATTTCACTTCTTAAATCATAAATCGGTGTTCCAAACGGGATAAATTTCTCCTGGCCCAAGTTCATCCCAATAAAAAGCCGATTTCCAAAGGACCGAGTTGGTGCTGTGTATCGAATCGAGATTTTGCTAAATAAAGTATTCATATTAACTCATGTGCCGATTTCTTTAAGGTCTTCGGATATCTTTATATAGACATTGCATGGTCCATATCCATAAGAATCATTAATTGGACGCCAATACTTAATTCTTTTTTTTCATTATACACTGAATTGTAAATATTATGTGATACATAGCCTTCAAATCCAACATGTTTTAAAAATAATGCTAATCCCAGTTTTCCGTCCCAAATAACATCAAAACCCTTTTCAAAAAAGTATTTTCCGTTACTCCCTATAAATACTTTTAAAGGTAAACCAGGTAAATGTCCATACATTGATATTTTTGGCCCTAAACCAATGAGGCCTATAGCTCCACCAATAATTAAAGAGGTTTTAACCATTGTCTCATTTTTTAAATACTGACTGGGAACGCCAAGCAAAAGGCTTGTTGTTATTCCAGAAAGAGGGAAAATGACATTATCTGACCAAAAGGGTTGTTCTGAATTTTCAACTCTTTGGTGATCGAGAACTAATAATGGAAGCCCTATGCCAAAATATTTGAAATTGTAAAACATTTTCCCCATGCCAAATTCTGTTGTTTTATAATTTTTCAAATCTTGATATGAACCGTGCAATAATCCAAAAGAATGCTGCGAACTAAAAGAACATGATACAATTACAAATATTAAAATAAAGCTTCGCATATTTTTCAGAATTTCTTTGTTATCGATTATTGTTTTATCCAATATTAATTCAGGGGCTTAGAACGAGCAGAATCCAGTGCCGTTGATTGTTATATTCCAACAATTTTAGATCTAAACATAAAAAATACTGCACCGAGTAAGCATAATCCTGCCCACAAATAATCATAGGTAATTTTCTCTTTTAAAAAGAAGATTGAAAATGGCACAAAGACAGCCAGGGTGATTATTTCTTGAATAATTTTTAGTTGTCCAACATTCATAACCTGATGCCCAATCCTATTTGCTGGTACTTGTAATAAATATTCGAATAAGGCTATTCCCCAACTGATAAGAGCTGCAATAATCCAGGGTTTATGGTTGAGATTTTTAAGATGTCCATACCATGCAAAGGTCATAAAAAGGTTACTACAGCATAGTAGGCCTATTGTTAAATATATCTGTTTCATTATTAATCCTTTTTGTGTAACATTATTATAACCAGGTTCTGAAAATAACTCATATTTTCTATTTATTAAACGGTAATTATTATAAATAAGGGATAAATAAGCTTTTATAGGCGTAAAAATGCCTATTTAAAAGTTTCTGGGGTTTTCCAAAATGTCGAGTTATGCTAAATTATCAACTCAGAATTCAATGATTAAATTGGTGAGAGAGGAAAATCTTATTCACTGGTTTTTTAAAACACAAACTTAATTCCAAGCATCCCTGAAAAGTTCTCATTGTCATGAATGTTATCGAGAACATTTTTCAGAGTTTCGTTAATAAAACCAGAATTAGAGTAAATCCCGAAATTATTGATACTATTAAATATGTTGTCATCAATGGTGAATTGTTACGTTTATATTTTTCACATATATTATTCCTTCTTGCATAAAGTCTTTTTTCATTTTCATTCATGGTATTCAATTTTTTTCGTTTCAACGATAAAAACAATGAATCATTACATGATTCTTCACCGTCTAAATTTAATTTCAAATTTTCATTCATCAGAGAATCATTATATGAATAGCAAGCTTTTTCTAATACAAATAGTGCTTTAAACTGATCGGATGATAAATTAATCCTTGAAACACTTTTTAGTTCTGTGTATGTAGTATCCTGGCATGGATTGCCAAAACAGTTAATCGCAAAAAGAGTTAAAAAGATAGCTCTCATTTATTTAACCTTATAAAGAGTCTGCACAAATCCAAAATCCTCTCCTTCTGGTACAAGAGTGTTGGCTTCTTCCAACCAGTCCAGGGAGCCGTCTTCTCTTGCGATGAATCCATCAAGTGTTGTTGCGATATATACGGATACTTTCAAATTTATTCCTGTGTTAGGGTCTCTTTTATCAGTAGGCTGTTCCCTGGTTCAAAAAAGGAGCAGAAAAAAGAAGGCACATTTTTAATTTGAGAATGAGTTAACTGCTGAAGATGAAATCAGTTTTTGACACATCGTATACTATAACCATAACTGTTGCTGTAAATACTGCGGAAGATTGTATTACCTGAAGTGAGCATTCTCATATAAGGATCAGAAGATGCATTACCAGTCGCAGTCCATAATCCGAAACTAGAACTGAGATTTTGAAATCCGCCACCCCAGTCTCGGTATCCGGAAGGTAATGCAGAAAATCCGTAGTTGTCGGTTCCACTCCAGGAAGTTGCTTTTAGCATTTTACCCTCTGTGGTTCCCCTATCTCCAGTCCCATCCGCAACAGTTTGGGTCATTCCAAGATACATTTCAAGCGTCTTGTATTCAGCATCACTTGGCAGGTGCCAGCCATCTGGGCATACACCTTGCACTCCGCTCGGTGAACTTGAACTGTGGGATTCACCATTTAAAGCTGCGGGCCAGTTATACAACACTCCCCGGTTTTGGTAGTTTACAGTAGCTTTGGCGTTTGTGATTTCTTCTGCCTCATCTGCACCTGTTGGAGTATAATTGTATACATAATAAAAACTGCTGTCTTCCCAGTCGTTTGATCCGGAAGATTCGACATCGACTTTTGGCAGATAGGCCAGGTTCTCAGCCATCCAGGTTTGGGTCCCTATTTCTGTATACGTATAGACATGATTGTCCCTGGAATCAGTAAAGGTGCCCATGCAGGTAAATGTCCAGACAGGGCTGGATACTGCAGTAGAAATACCGTCATCAGCTTTGACATACCAGTAATAGGTTGTGCCCAGAATCAGGCCTGAAGTGGTATGGGTAGTAGCAGTTGTACTTTTTATCATCTGATCGGGTGGTGTATAGGATGACAAGAAAACTTCATAAGTAACCGCATCACCATCTATGTCACCTCCGTTCCATTGTAAGACTGCAGCGGTATCAACGCCCAAGGCACCATCAGAAGGATAGATGGTTGATGGCGTATGTGGAGAATTATTGGTTGAAAACTTGTTAGTCACACTTTCCATACTAGCGCTCCCATCAAATGCCTGAATTTTCCAATAGTAATCTTTGCCTGCAAACAAATTGTTTGCCTGATGGGTTTCAGCAGTAAGCGGGGAAGCTACTATATTTTCAGGTGGATTGACCGTATCAAGATATACCGTGTAGATTACATCATCTCCATCAAGATCACCTCCCTGCCAGCTAAGAAGTAGTGAAAGCTCCTGTTTTGTTGCATTATGAGCAGGGGCTGTGAGGACGGGAATAGTTGGTGGGTTCTTACTATTAGTAGTGACCGTTCTTATTATGGGGGTGGGCTGAAGGTTTAGGTTTTCGTCTTCGGCTACCAGATAAAGATCATAGCTTGTGGTAATGGCGAGACCCTCTACCTGAAGGGCAGACGTGACTCCGGCCTCGATTTCAAGTGTATCAGTGCTTGGATACTGTGAATTGCCCTGATCATCCTGTCCTTTCATAACCTGTGTACTGGTAGGGGTATTGCTTCCCGCCACAAGAGCCACCATGTATATTTTCCCGGGGCCATCTAACCGAACAATAGTTCTTGCTGTATAGCCGGTAATGGTTTCTGAGTTCGGGTAGGTATCCGTCCAAAGATCTCTGAATACGGTAACAGTGTAAGTTTTTTTGATTGCGGTTTTTTGTGCAGTTACCGTTACGGGAATAACATTGTTCCACAGAGACAGGTTAGAAACAGTGAAGGCCACACCAGAAGAAGCTGTATTTCCATTAATCTCTATGGTAGCTGTAGTATCTGCAAAGGTGGCTGTAATGTCAACAGAAGTAGCCGAATATGAAATATTTGCAGTATAATTGATGGTACTGGCACCAAAGCCAGGAGATAAAGTACCAGGCGAAAGAGTAAGCCCGGCAAGATTAGCATTTTCGCTTGGAAGGCGGTTAATAGTTATCGTATATCGCAAAGTTGTTGTGTCGTCCTGTGCCAAAGTATTCAAAATAACATCTTGAGCACCAACATTAAGATCTACCGGGCTTGAGGTGGCTCCTGATAGCAGTGTTACACCACCCAGATCCATTGTTGCATTAGAATCATTCAAGGTTGCGTTTAGGGTAACAGAGGTTGTATCGTTTGTAATCTCAAGGGTATAATTATATACATCAGGAGTGAATGCAGGGTCTAAATTTCCTACAGAGAATGCCAAGGCAGATACCGAGGCATCGGTGTTTGGTTGCCTGGTAATCTCGAGATTATAGAATTTATGAGTTGTCCCGTCTTGTGCC
The DNA here is from genome assembly GCA_015232855.1 of Fibrobacteria bacterium. Taxonomy (GTDB): domain Bacteria; phylum Fibrobacterota; class Fibrobacteria; order UBA11236; family JADFYW01; genus JADFYW01. Next base: position 55,672 of record JADFYW010000008.1, on the reverse strand, counting down.
GTAACCATGACAGTGACTGCTGTTACGCCTACGCTCAAACTAATATCGGCTGCCTGCTGTTCAATACTATCAATAAAAACGGTTGCATTTGTTTCTGCTGGCTCGGCAGTAATATGTGTAGTGGTAATAGAAAAGGGATAGGAAACGAGGTAAATATTACTGTCTTTATGGAAGACTGGGGTTAAAGAAATTGATGGAGTTAAACCAATGTTGGCAAGGTCCGCATCGGCTGAAGGAGCCCGATTTGCACTTACGGTATAGTTCTTTGTTGTTCCATCCTGTGCAGTTATTTCCATGGTGAGGCTGTGGACGCCTCCGACGGTAATATTGTTGATAACTACTCCAGACTGCAAGTTGATGGGCGCCCCTGCAACTCTGACGACGGCGTTGGAATCTGCTAGCGTTGGCATTAAGGTAAGTTTCGATATGTTGTTTGCAATATCTACAGTATAGGTTATGCTGTCCTGATTAAATTGGGGAGAAAGTGTTCCACTTGAAAGTCCGATTCCCACCAGATCTGCATTACCGGAGGGAGCACGAGTTATTTTAATGGTATACTCCAATATGGTATTCGCATCTTCGGATGTGACAGTGATGGTGATTAACGTGGTGCCAACTTCGAGGTCTGCTATGTGTTCATTAGAAATGTTCCCCGTAGAAGTATAGCCAATAACTGCACTGGGATGCACAGAACTGGCCCCTACCGTAATGGAGTGAATGCTGAAAGGTACGGATATCGTATAGTTCATGGAATCCTTGTTAAAAACCGGAGAAAGATTTCCAATAGAATGAGTGATTTCAGTAAGTTTTGCATTGCCGGAACGGAGTCTGGTGACATTAATTTCGTAGGTCCTGATTACCTTTCCGTCTTGAGCAGTCACTTTGATAAGAATGGGGTTGATGTCAACCGATAAGTTGACCGAATCAGATTCAATACCGTTTTTAATTGTTTTACCGTCTATAGTTATGGTAGCGTTACTATCAAAGGTCGTTGGTGTTACAGAGAATTTTGCAACAGTGTTGGGTACTGAAACGCTGTAACTCGTTACGGAAGAATCAAATTTTGGAGAAAGCTCACCGGCTGAAATTTGAAGTGCTTCTAAATGGGTATTATCGCTTCCCACGATGGTAAATGATTCATTACTTTGGTCAGTAGCATTACCTGAATGGTCCATTACCCGCACAAGAACACTGTCGGCTATCACATTGGGGACGGTCCATTTATAAAAGAAAAGATTTTCTGTGGAATCAGTAATAACGTTCCATCCGGTTCCTGTGTTGTACTCCAGTTGGACATTATTAATTTCTCCGGTATTTTCCCATCGAAGTGTATAGGTCTTGCCAACCTTCCATTCTTCCCTACCATCAGGAACGGTCAGGGTAATGGTTTTAGGTGTTTCAGCGTGTGTAATGGAAATTGTGGCATCGCTTTCATCTGTGATACTGTCGCTTAAGTCACTGATCTTTATTTTGACTGATTGTGATTCAATATCAGGAACAGTCCATCTATAGGAACTATCATTATCAGTCGAGTCTGATATTGTGAACCAATCAACCCCATTAGTGTATTGCAATTTTATTTTTGGTATTTCTCCACTGGAGGTCCATGTTATATTAACGAAACTTTCCACCTGCAGAGTTTCGCCCCCATTAGGAGTTAAAAGAACAAGAGCTTTTTCAACGAGTGGGGAAGTTATCTCAAATATGTTATCATTAGTATCAGATACTTCTCCGTTGAGAGAACTGACCCTGAGGGTAACCTTTTTTGATAAAACAGAATCAGGAATGTTCCACTCATAAGAGCCATCATTTTGGGTTTGTTTGGATATCATCATCCAATTTTCATCGCCCAGGTTATAATCTATCTTTACAAAAGAAATGTCCCCGGTTGAATTCCAGGTAATGGTATTTGACTGTCCCGATTCCCAAACAACATTGCTGTCATTGGGGTATGTTACGGTTATGGTATTCGGAATGGGGATAATAGAAAAAACTTCACTTTCATCAAAAACATCAGTGGACAGGTCACTGATACGTATTTGTGCGTTGCTGGAACTGGTGTCTGGAACGGTCCAGACATAGTAACCACTGTCATTTTTGAAAGTACTTTCAATTACTTTCCATGTGTTTGTGCTATCAGCTGAATACTCAATTTTAATGTTTTCAATGTTTCCAGTAGTTTCCCATTTGATAGTGTCTATACTTCCAGACAGTAATTGTTCCGTGCTGTCCGGACTGGATATATGTAGTAAAGGTTTAATTTTTGTGGTAAACTTCCAGACCTGACTTAAGGTGGTGTCGGTACCATCAAGTGCAGCTATCTGCCAGTAATAGTCTGTTTCGAATTGCAGGCCATCAACCTTTGTTGTGGTATCAGTCGTCTTTTCGAGTGTATCCTCAGGAGTTTTTGATTTGCCTAAAAAAACAACGTAACTGAGCTCGTTACCAGAATCTGGGTCAGAACAACTCCAAATAAGGGTAATTACCGTATCTCTGTTTCCGAATTCATGTGCAGGTATGGGCGCGGATGGGGCGTTTGGTGGCTTATTAAGTAATTCTTCAATATCAATGGGATCTATTATGTCATTTGGGTTGTCTATATCAATAGTTGTTGACTGGGCACCTACGATTTTTCCGTCTTTCATGCCGATGGTTATGACGGTAAAATTTCCTTTCAGTTCATCAGGGTAGAAAAGCTTTTCTGGTACATCATCACCCGTATACCAGGTGTATATCAATATGGTATCATCACTGTTTTCGTTTATGCCAATGAAGGTTAGGGAATCATATTTTTGGGGATCAAGCTGAGAATCATCTATTTCAATGTAGTTCCGCTCTTCTTTTTCCTCTCCAAAGAGCTCACTGAGTTTGCAGTTGAAGACGCTTAATGATAATACTGTTGCTAAACAGACAAATATAATTATTCTATAAAAATTGAATTTTCTCATTATATTACTTAATTGTTAAATAAATGAACGCTTGTTTTTAATTTATAATACCAGAACACTAAAAATATTAGACTCTAATTTCTATGAAAAATACTTTTTTTGAAGAAACTTTGCATAAAAATATAATACAAATGGCTAATGATTTTGGAATTTGAGTTATTGTAGGCGATATTTCTTTTTTCCTTAAAAAAATAATTATGATTATTATCTTGGTAAGAAGAAACACAAATTCTTAAATTCTTTGAGAAAACTTTTCAAATAATTTTGGAAAAAAAAACTATCTAAACCGCAAATACCTTCCTTTTAATAGGCCGTACTCATATCATTCTCCGAGGTCAAAATCTTTAATTTTGCCATACATCTTTTGAACTTCCCAATAGGCTAGTTTCTTTTTTCTTTGGAGATTAACAAGTCCAAATCCTGATATCCATGGAGGCATTTCTTTTGTTTGGTATTTTTTACGGGGGGTATGATAATCCGTATAATTCCAAACGACCGTACCCTGACAGAGGTCACGGTTATCCCATAATGTTGTCAAATGTGAGCGCAAATACAATGCTTGATGATCTTCACTGTAATCCTTTTTTAACATACTGGTTATTTTCCCGGCCAATTTTGCTTTAGCATTTCTCAGGCCCATTTGGCTCGAACAACCAACTTCAGAAATGATAAGAGGCTTATCCGGCCACTTCTTCTGGATTTTTTTTAAAATAGGAATCAACATTTCAAGATCCCCTATATGCCAACCAAAGTATTCGTTTACAGATATAATATCCACATACTCGTATGCTTTGTCGTAATGATAAAAATAACTACAGTAAGTAGATGGGCGAAAATGTAAATCGGCTTGTTTTGCATATGCAGAAAGGTGTTTGATATAATTTGAAACATTACTTCTAAAAGAATGAAATTCATTTCCAAAGGACCATAAAGCAACGGATGTATAATTTCCATGAGTGGTGATCATTTTTGATAAATACTCTGTTGCAAAAGATTTTCCGTCCCTGCTGCCTAAAAACCGTGGACTGGTTTTCCACGCCGGTATTTCATCCATTACTAATATGCCGAGACTATCACATAGGGTATAAACATATTCAGGTTGGGGATAATGGGGTACTCGTAGAAAGTTCACATTCAGGCGTTTTAAATCAATAAAGTCAGCAAGTTTTTCTTGTTTGTTTGAAAGAGGCCCTTTGTTGTCTACTCCTTCATGTGTGCTTATTCCTCGTAAGTAATAAGGCTTTCCATTTAATAAAATATTGTTTTTTGATGTGGTTACTTGCATAAATCCTTTTTTAAATTCTTTGGTGAATAAATTACCATCAAAATTTGCAATTAATTTTATCTGATATAAATATGGTGTTTCAGGGGTCCATGGATGTGTATTATGTATACGTATCTTATAGAGAGAATCTGAAATTATGGATTTGAAAGTATGTCTTATAAAGGGTTGGCCCTCTGGAGTGATAATTTCTAAAGATAAATGGTCTGGAGTTTTCCCGATTTGCTTAAAAGAAAAAGCAAGATCAAAAGTATTTTCTTGTATGTGAAAAGTTCTGATGGTTACGTGTTCCAATCTGTTTTTTGGCCTATAACAAAGTAAAACCGGGCGGATAATACCGCCGTAAAGTCGCCAGCCATTGCAATAAGTATCAGGTATTGCACGCTCTGTTAACCTATTGTCTGTTAATACCGTTATTTGAATAGGGCTGTTGGCTTTGAGGTATGGATTTAACTTGATTTCGAAAGGGGATAATGCCAATAACATTTCCCCGGCGTTCAGGAACTTGATGAAAGGCCTTACTTACTGATTCCATCACTCCGCTTCCACCACCGGTGAGCAAATGAAAACTATTCTCTGCAAGCCATACTCCAAGAGGAGAGGTTCTATCCTGCCAAGACTGAGATCCCGAACCCATAACTCCTGCAACAGGCAGGCGTTTTGTGTTATGAAGTTTGTTTTGCATGGCAATAAATTTTTATTTTAGAGTACCTAACAAACTGGATTCATCCCTTCAATACAGTGGGCTATGATACTCTCACAATGAATGGCCGTTGTGTTCAAAAAAGGAATATTGTATTGAGGCTCTGTTAATATCAGTGGCAATTCAGTACATCCCAAAATTAAAGAGTCAATACCATTTTTCTCTACCATTCTTTTCGCAATTGCCAATAACCCTTCTTTTGTGGAATCTTTGAAGATCCCTAATTCAATTTCTGAGAAAAGTTTATGATGGATTAATTGTTGTTCTTCTTCCGAAGGAACTACGACAGATATCCCTTTTGAATAAAATGGCTTTTTATAAAACTCCGCTTCCATGGTGAGTTTGGTACCCATCAAGCCAACATTTTTCAACCCCATTTCGTCCGCTTTATTGCAGGTTTCTTCAACGATGCTCAGCAAAGGTAGAGGTGATTTTGTTTTTAGTTCATCAAAAACAATATGCGGTGTGTTTGAAGCAATAGCAGCGAAAGCAGCACCCGCTTTATGAAGAGAACCAATTTTATCTAAGAGCAATTCGGAAAGATTGGACCAATTCTTTGTTTCAACAAACTGCATAAGTTCATTCATATTTACGCTGTAGACAATAATTTCCGGATAAGCAAGATAGGAATACGTTGTTTGAAATGTTTTAATAATTTCTTTATAATAATCAACGGTTGATTCCGGGCCTATGCCTCCAATTATCCCTATGGTTTTCATATGTATCTCCAATCTCTAATCATCCGCTGCCATAGCCCGTCCTGGTGCATGTAGTTGTTATTTGATGTAATGTTCATTTATTTGAATGAATAACAAGTATTTCGTTTATCACCTTTCTTTATGACCATTTTATGTTCAACTGCAAATTTTAAATCACGACTTGCAGTGGGAGCTGATATATCTTTAAATTCAATTAAGTAATCTTTACGGGAAAATATTTTATTGCTGAAAATCTTTTTAGCAATATCAAGCCTATCTCGATTGGTTAATGATTTTTTTTGAGTGATTCCCGATATGTTTACCAATTCATCCCTTATTATTTCCAGCATAAATTCAATGAATTTAGTTGATTGTCCAGTGTTATCGCATAAACTTAATATTTTGTAATACTCCCTTTGTCTTTTTTTAATTACGGTTTCAATAGGTAAAAATGAAAATATCGGGTATTTTTCATTTAAAATTACAGTTTGCCAAAGCCTTCCCATCCGACCGTTTCCATCAAGAAAAGGATGAATAAATTCAAGCTCATAATGAAACACACAACTTTTAGTCAATAAAGGTTCTTTGTCTGCTTTTAAATAAAAGAATAAATCTTTTAGAAGTCCTTTAACAATTGAACCATCAGGAGGGATATGCGCAATTTTATTACCTTTAATAATTCCCACATTTTTTGAACGAATTACTCCCGGGTTATTCAATAAACCTGATAACAATGTTTTGTGAGCGTTACAAAAGGATCTCAGAGAAGTGGATTTATAACTCTCTAATTCTTCATAAACTTTGATTGCATTTTCGACTTCAATAATATCCTTTTTTGGTCCGACAACTCTTTTTTTTTCAAAAATTGCAGCTACCTGTTCGACAGATAAAGTGTTGCCTTCAATTTCAAGAGACGATTGAATGGTTTTGATACGGTTTTTTTTTCGTAGTTCCGGGGCCTTTCTAATGAGATATTCGGCATTTATTTCACCAAGTTTTTCTGCTACCTGAGAAACAAGACTCAAAATTTCTTTTGTTATTTCATATGGAGGTTTATTTTTGGACAAAATTAATCCTGTGATGATAGTATCATTTGATACTATAAAATTACTAAATATTCACAGTATTTGTAATGTTTCTATATAAACATTTTTTAAATAACAATTTTCCTTCAGAACGAATAAAAGTTTGTTTTATGAAAAATGTAATTTTAGACAACGAACGGTGCCAAAGTAACTTTCTGCCTTGATTTTCAAAAACTTCAAAAAGATTGGATAATAACGGCAAACCGCAAACAAATTTGGGGCTTAAATTCCAAAACACCTCAATATGTTTACTATTTCCCATTATTTTTACATTCAAAAAAAGCTACCCATCCAATGAGAAGAAACAATATAATAGTTAATAGGCATATTAACTTATTGGAGCAGAATTAACCTTTTATGGATACGTCAACCGCACCTACAACCCTGGAATATGGAAAGATTATAATTGAACTTTTCGGAGGGCTGGCCTTATTTTTATATGGCATGGACAAACTCACCGAAGGCTTGAAGGCGGCAGCGGGTAACGGCATTAAAACAATTCTTGCCCAACTTACCAAGAATCGGTTTACGGGTATGCTTGCCGGAGCGGCAATTACCGCTATTATTCAAAGCTCCTCCGTTACCACGGTGCTTATGGTGGGGTTTATCAGTGCCGGGCTCATGACCGCGGCGCAGTCTGTAGGTGTTATACTTGGCGCCAACATCGGGACGACCATTACTGCCCAGATCATTGCCTTTAAAATATCAAAGTATGGGCTTTTAATGCTGGCTTCCGGGTTTCTCCTGGAAATAGTTATCAAGAAAGAACGGTTTAAACAATACGCTGTTGTCCTCATGAGCCTGGGATTTATCTTTTTCGGTATGCAGATAATGAGTAATGGTACCAGTCCTCTGCGTGAATTTGCTCCTTTTATTGAACTGATGTGTAATCTCCAGAATCCATTGATGGGGATACTCATTGCTACGATTTTCACCGCTATCGTACAAAGTTCATCCGCTACTATTGGTATCATTATTGTGCTTGCAAACCAGGGGTTTGTTTCACTGGAAGCAGGTATTGCACTCGTACTCGGTTCAAATATAGGAACCTGTATTACCGCTGTGCTGGCGGCTCTCGGTAAGCCGAGAGAAGCGGTAAAAGCAGCTTTAATTCATGTTATATTTAAAGTTGTTGGCGTACTGCTCTGGCTGCCCTTTATATCTTCGTTTGCCTCTCTCGTTCGTGAAATATCTCCTGTGGCCGAGGGATTAACAGGTATGGCAAGACTGGGAATAGAAACGCCCCGTCAGATTGCTAATGCACATACCATTTTTAATGTGGTGAATGCCTTTCTTTTCCTCGGATTTACAAATCAATTTATAAAATTAGTTGATAAGATTATCCCCTCTAAGCCTGTAAAGAAAAAGGCGCTGGTAGAGCCCCAATTCCTTGACCCTATTTTTATTAGCCAGCCTGAACTTGCTTTAGATAGCGCCCGTAGAGAGCTTTCCCGGCTTGGTCAATCGGTATTGCAAATGATGCAAAGGTCCTATGCGGCAATAACAAGTAAAAATAAGGTGCTTATCCAAAAGCTCAAGGCCATGGAAGGAGATGCGGACAAGCTTTATGTGGCTATTGTAGATTATCTGAGAACGCTCTCTGCTGAAGAACTCACTGAGCGGCAAACCCGGCTTGCGTATCATTACCTTGCCATAGCCAATGTATTTGAGAGAATTGGCGACATAATTGAAAATAACCTTCTGTATAATGCAGAAGAATGTATGAAGGGGAACGTAATAGTTAGCCCCGGTACTCTGGATTATCTGGATTCCATCCACAAAAAATTATGTTCAACCGGAAATTTTGCCGTAGATTCCATTGAGTCTTCTGATGAATATAAAGCAGAAAAGGCGCTCACCGCTAAGAAGGAATTCAATGCCTTACTGAAAGAAGCCCGTCAACATCTCGCTGTCAGATTATGTCAAAAAGAGCCTAACAGGCTGCAGGCATACAAATTGGAAACAGACATGATTGAGTCTTTTAAATATCTGCATACCATGTACCGGAACATTGCCAAGCTTGTGCGGAACATTAGCATCATGGATAAGAAAAAGAAGACTGACAATGATAGGGAAGACTGGAACCGGGAATTTCCTGTTTAAAGGTTAATTGAACCCGTATCTCACAATTATCTCAGCAGGCTTGCTTTTAGATAGAGGTAACCAAAAGGCTTATTATCAAGGGAAAAAGATGGCTGAGATTGCCATCGGGAGTTACTCCAGCCGTCTATTTCCATTTTGGTAAACAAAACACCTACATCAAAAATTATCTTTTTTTTAATAACCTGTTGATACCCAATATGCCAATCAACGATGGCATCTTCTTCGTATATCCGGTAATCCTGAAAAAATTGCAGAAGATTTTCTGAATTTACCACAATATCCATATACAGATGTTTCAACATATACAATCTTACATGCCCGAATAAGGCCGCATTCAGATAAAAAGTATGTGATTTTGGTTCTGTATATCCCCAGGAATACCCGTCTTCCCGCTGCCAGCGGATAATAGTGGGACGATCATAATCCCTGGTAATTGTTCCCAAGCGAATACCAAACCTCGGAATGGCCAAATAGGTATTCAACCATCCCTTTCGGAGCGGCCGGTCTAAAGGGACCCGTTCGAAATACGACTCGCCGTAGGCAAGTTCTGTTTCCAATTTCATCATTCTGGAATCAGAACCAATAAATTTTACCGTTATTGGATTCTGATTGTCAGAAGGATTATAATAGGGTTCAAAACCTCTCTGTATAACAGGTTTATAATAAGAATGAGAATAGTTACCTGATACCCGCCATAACAATGAGCCCTTTTCCAAACCAAAGATATTTTTTTTCCAATATCCCAGATTTACCTGATAATCCATGTCATAGTCACCTTCGTTGTAGTTTCGGTATTCAGCAGTGCCATGGGGAATTTTGCCATCAGAAGCATCTGCATAATAATTTTCGTAATATGAAAAGCCTGCCTGTTGATTATAGCCTACCCGGGCTGAAGCAAGCAAACTACTGACTTTGTTCAAGCGCCACATTTCACCTGCTTCCAGTACATAATGATTCATACGGTTATCAGCCTGATTTAAATATTGGTAATGGACATCATCCACACACTCACCTTCATCCCAGTCATAACAATATTCATGGTCACCAAAATATTTATAGTCAGAATATTGATAACTATATTCCAAACCCAGGGAAAGGGTATGTTGTCCTACCGGAAGTGAATAAAAAAGTGCCTGACGCGGAAGGTCAAACGGCTGATTTTTCCAGTAGCTCGTCGTGCTGTAATAGGAAAGAATTCCAGTGTGAACAGGTATCTGATCAATCGAGGCGATGAGCGAAAATTTTTCAATATCTATAAAACCATACTGCAGTTCCATGCTGCCCCAGGAAGCACTTTCCTCCGAAACCGCTGCCTTAAAGACAGGGGACACAAGTTCACCAGCTGTAAACCCATGGTATATCCAGCTCAGTATTACCATTATGGTAACGGAAAAAAATGAAACGGGTTTTTTCATCAAAAAGAAATCATTTCATGGTAGTAAATTCAAGTGAATAACTTTTATAGAGAGGAGCACCGTAAAGGTCAGTAATTCCCTGGCCAAGGGTAACTTTATAAGTTGTTTCTCTATCAAAAGAGGAATGCCTGACGGTGACCTCCTTTTCGTAACTGTCAAAAACAAACCTTAACGAATCGGGTTCTGGTTCAATAACAAAATTTTCTGCAAAAGAAAGAGAGTCTATTGCCGAAGAAAATTCATAGGATAAGTTTTTGTCAACATCAATATTTATGCGACCGGTCTGTGGTAAAAATTCCTGGAGAGAAAGCGGGTACGTTTTTACATAGGCCGTAAAAGTGTCAAAAGAATCCCCCTGAATATTTTTATAGCCCCGGTCCAGGGTTATAGTATAAAGGGTATTCGCCTTTAACCGCTGCACTGGAGTTATCCTTAACTGGTGATCTTCTGAATAGTATTGCCAGCTAAGCTGGGCTGGCACATAGGGTTCGAGATGGTAATGCTCTAGTACTGAATTGATGTTCATACTATCTGGAAAAGCTATAGTTATATAACTACCTGTATTAATATAATCAGTACTATCAGAAGGCGATACTCGGATTTCATTTTCCTGCTGCTGAGTCCCCATTACTGAGCCTCCGGTGGTAAACTTCTGCTGCAGGTAAATTCCTGGATTGTCGCCCGTCACTCCCAGGCATGATGAATCAATGGTGATGGTATACGCTTTATTTTCTTCAAGCAAAGAATGATATACATGGATGGTCGTAGTATAATAGCTATAATATTCAAAATCCAGGGAATCAACTTCTGGCGAAATATGAAAGGATTCCTTGAATTTTTCCAGATCCATTGTTGCGGTAAATCGGTAATAAAAAACGGAATCAAGGGGGAAGTCTGGGACTCCGCTATAAGGTTTATAGTTGGATAATTGGATAGAAGTCGTTTGAAAAGAATAGGAAAGATCTTCACTCGTGCACAACGAATCTTTTGAACAAATACCCGCCTTAAATCCATAGGTATATGATGTAGCGCTTACCAGAGGAGTAGCAAATTTAATTTCAACACTTGTTGCTCCGCTAGAGCCTGTGTTCCAAAAGAAGTTGGCCGGCTTTTCTGGTTTTATAAAAAAGGCGTTTTCCACATTCTTTTCTACCATTTTTTTATGAAAATATACGGTTATTGTTTTTGATGGACTAACTGAAACAGCATCATGCTGGGGATTTACTTGCCTTATAATGAGATCTGTCTGTATCTGTGCCAGATAGGATGTATCAACGGGAAAAACCATCGTATAAGCGTTATCTAGATTATTACCGAATACATCCTTTGCATCTTTTCCCAGGGAAAAAGAAACCTCGGCATTATGAAAAAGATTTAGTATGGGAACGGAAATTTTTAAGAAATTATTATTATTTTCTGTTTCATAGGTTAATTTGATTCCCAGGTTATTTTGTGAGGGCGATGAAGTAAAAGCTTTGATAATGCTTGGTTCATCCATTTTTTTGTTAAAATAAATTTTAAAACTCACGGTTGAATCCCCGATGTCATAGTCATTATCTGCCATGAATGTTTGGTTTAATTCGGTATTTTCAGTAGGCCATTGGCGACTTATCAAACCTGAAATTTTGTCCAGCATAATGGTACTCATAACCGTTGTTCGGGAGTTTATGGAAAGGTATTTGTTATATTCGGCATAATCATCAGCCTTTACCCGTATGTAATAAGAACCATAGGGTATACTATCAAAAGAAAAATAGCCTGTCTCATCGTCCAATTCCGCAGAATCAATAACTCCTGTTTCAAACAGATATACCGTTCCGGAAACTCCCGTTGGTGTGACATATCCAGTCACCGTTGAATACTCCTCGTTATCAGGTAGATTCAATGATACCTGGTCATTGCAAGCAGTATACAATAACACTAAAATAAATAAACACAACAGTAAAAGTTTCTTTTTTACTGAATGATGTAATAATTTTATTTTCATAATCGGCCTTTTTATTGCACTAATTAATAGAGAGAATACTTTCGGATGAATTCATTTTCCATTGTCTCGAGGGACTTCCCAAAAGCATCACTAAATATTGTGTTGAATTCATCCTGACTTCTATAGGTTGCTGTTTGATTATAGAAGGTTTTAAATGTATCTGTTCCCACCTCATTGATAAGGTACTGAACAAAAGCGCCGGCTCTCATATAACTGAAATAACTATAGTCAAACTCGTATTTCACTATCTCGTCATAGATAGACTGATACTCACTGCTTTTTTGCTTGTCAAAATACAGGTTATCAATTGTACTTGCATAGCTTTTGAAAAAGCGCTCAATAGCATTGGACTGGTCGGGATGCACTTCTAATGCTTCCGCCATTCCTTCCCGAAAAAACCCAAAGAGAGAACGATCTAAAGTTTTATGTACTACCGCGTGTACAATCTCATGGCCCTTATCATAAGGCACGTAATCAGGGTACTCATAGATTTCTCCGGTACTGCTTCTCGTATAACCTCCACAACATCCATTAATGAGATTAGTAACGATTTTTTCTGAAATATTTTCTTCCAAAGTAGAAGTGATAATTGTCAGCATCCGTTCTTTTTTTACAGTAAATCTGATGACTTCTTTTTCGGAAAATATTTCATCATCATAATAAACGATAAAATTATCAGATTGGTAAACGTTTTCATATGACGCATAACTAGATGTTATTTTGCAGCTATAAATCATGAAAACGATTAAGGTACATCCGGTACCTAAAAGTAATTTAAGCAGCATGTTTTTATCACCAGGCATTATTGAATATGTACAAGGGTGTGATATTGTACGTCGTTCATGGAAAGGATAAATGCATATACACCTTTTGGAATATTTTTTCCATGTTCCAAAATTAACTCATACTTTCTTGTGGATAGACTGTCTTCGTGCCCGGTTAGATTTGTGATTTCATTCCAGGACGAATCGGCAAAATAAATACGGGGTTGCATGATAACAGCTTTTCCCCAACTACTGGTAAACAAAATAAGAGTAAATAAAAGAAAATATTTCCTTAGAATAGAATTGTTGATAATTTTCATATTCCCCCTCTAAACCATTTAATAGGTAGAATTCCACAGCTTATTTCACCAAAATATACTTAATATAAATCATACCTCTTCTAATATGTTCAATTATTCACAAATTATTAGAAAATGTATCCTCATGCTCAGGAATTACCAACTGGGAAGAAGAATTTTAGGAAAACCCAAATAGTTTTGCCGGGTTTTGTGCATAGAATTAGATTGGATGTGCGATGGACAAAAAATCAAAATTTCTATTCGTTAGCTTAAAAAAGAACTACAAATCATTTTCAACATAACCCGGTAAAACTATGTACACCTTGCGGAAAATATCGATAATCTGTTTGTCAGCCATTATTCCTTTATTGGCGGCAACACTGGAACAAGCCTACCTCGTCGCCCATGGTATCCCATCTTACTCTACGGAAGAAGGCCCACAAGCTCACGCGCAAGGTTGGGTAGATGTAGAGGCTAATGGCGCTATCCATGTAATATACTCAGGTTGCAAATACCGTATGGGGCCGGCACCAGATAGTCTGGGGCCAGAAGAAACGTTTTCAACCGATCAAAATGTATGGGAAGCCAGAATGAGTGTTGGGTATGATGGTACACCTCATGTTGTCTACCAAATAGGCATTGCCTCAGGGGCCAAAACATCCTGGTATACTACAAAAAAAGATGATAACTGGATCACACCCGAAAAGATTGTTGATGCAGATGAAATAAACGTAAGAAGGGCCTTTCACTGTGATGTTGCTGTTGACTCTGCGGGAAATGTGCTGGTTTGTCATTGGGTTGTGGGTTCTACAGACACAGAAAACGCTTTTTATCGCTGGCGAAGTAAAGACGGCGTATGGGGCGATCTCAAGATTGTACCCCAATCCAATCATGAAGGCGCTCCCAAAGTGAGGGAACTCAACGGGAAGTTTTACCTGATGTACTACAATATGGAAGTAAACCCCTGCATTGCAGGTCCTGCTGAAGTTGGTGAAGACTTTACCGGGGGAACCTGTGCCAATGCCCTGGCAATAAGCACTTTTCTTCATGAAGGGCATAATTTTGCACTCAGCGCTGATGGCCGTATAGCTGCCACCGGCGGTGTACGTATGGAGTATCCCGGTCCGGCAGGTATCTGGACTGCTATTAGTAACGATATGCAGAGCTTTGACTCTGCCCAGTACATGGGAGACTTTCCTAATTCGGTTCGTTTCACAGAAAATAATATTCACCCGAATCTTACATTTGACGATGCCACAGGAGCCGTTGTCGTTGTCGGAATGAATTCAGGTGATAGTAATGCCTATTATTATGTACATGAAAATAATGCCTGGAATGCTTCTTTACAACGGATTTACAGTGAAGGAGACGAAATGCAGACTTGTTTTCGTACGGGCCCATCAGTTGCTGATATACCTGGGCGCGGTGTAATTATTTTATTTCGCAATGGAAATGACTTATACCTTCGTAAACTTATGACCGAAAGGGAAATAACTACCGTCTCCCCTATTAAAAATACGAATAAAAATTCATTAAATCAGCTGCAAATGATTGAAAACGGTGTACTTTCTATTCCATCATCTGGTAGTTATAATGTGACTATAAGAGATCTCAACGGGAAGGTTTTGGTAAAACATAACCGTGCTGAGAGCAAGAGACTTTCGTTATTAAAAAACAATATTCCCAACGGTCTCTATATTGTGAATCTGAAAAGGGTTAAAGAATAAGTTAATCTTTTCAATTACAATGAGTAAATTAAATATGAAAGTTGTTAACATCAACAGGGAGTGACGCAATCTCATGAGTTTCAATAAACTCTCTTGCCTCACAGCCCTGTTAAGATACAATAGGCCCTTTCTCTCTCCAGAAAGAATAGGCTTCTTTCCAAGAATGAGAAATATTCGCGATATCAACACCAATGATTTTTCGTTCCGTGCGAGGATAATATTGATCTTGGAAAAAATGACCGCAGAAGCGGCAATAAAAAGGGAACATACTTTTGAATATTTCTCCACTTTGCGGTAGATTCGTTAATCCTTTTCCAAGTCTAAAAATTCGTTCTATGCCACCTGACACCGCACATGGAAAATATCCTTGAGGAGTAAGTCCAATCCCACAGAATTGGGAAATCCAACATCCTTTCGAGAAATCCTCCTTTTTCCAAACGGGTAAATCTATTGGGGCAGTATTAAAAGGTTCAAAATACAGAGGATTATTTGAGTTTTTAAAAGATTTAAAATGATGCCAGTTTTCAGGGATTAGACTTAAGATATCTCTACTATTTTGGCTGTAGCCATTACTAATAACTTTAAGTTCAGTAGTTGGAGAATTTTTTGTGAACCATTTATCAAGGAAACGAATAATTTCGAAAAAATTTGGATGTAAAGTAGGCTCCCCTCCTAAGACATGAACACTCTCCCATTGAATACCTTTTTCTTCTGTTTGAAAAATAAATTCCTCAATCATTTGAATGGGCATATTTAAATTAGCCGGAGCTTGAGTACAGGAACGATCACAGCCAGAACACCTCAAGTTACAAACATAGGTTATATCAATTTCTATTTTTTTTAAATTTGGGAAATAACGAGTAGCTCTCTTTTTAAACGCTCTTGATTTGCTTTTAGTGAAATGAAATATTTCCTTGTCTTTGATGTGCCTGGTTGTTTTGGTGTTTGGAGTGCTTCTTTCATGTAAGTAGAGGTATTCCTCTATCATGATATGCTGCGATGCTTGTTTTACCATGGGAATCATCATTGCGAAGTCGTCACAAAATGCAGCCCACTTTCCATCAATCTTCAAATTCTCTGTTGTTAACCTTGAGAAAAGACAGAAACGAAAGCTTCGCAAATGAATCCAAATATTTCCCGCATCCGGTTTATTTACATCATCGAAACGTACTTTATAACGTTTAATTGGTTTATCCGAACGAAACATCCCCCCAAGGATAATTTCATATCCTTTTTTATACTCAATATAAATTCGATCCAAAACCCGGCTATGAATGAAACAATCATCCATATCCAAAATAATGATTTGCGATTCTGGATTTATGCATATTTCGTTGAGTAATTCCCACTCATTTTTTGCTTTTCCATATCTAGTTTTTCTATTTACCAAAGTGACTTGTTTTTTGTATTGAGATATTAAATTAATCAAATGTATTTGCGATTTTTGTGCAGAAGCATCATCTACTATGATGGCCCCCCATCCATTAAAGCGTTGGGCAAAAAGGGAATTTAAACATCGCTCCTGTTGATAGCGGTTAGTATTTCTTCCCATGATAAGAACAATCAATTCTTCGTTCCTAGAGGGATATTTCCAATCGTTTAGAGAACCTATAATGTCCCACTTACCATACTGAATTTCTGGAAGTTGGTCCTGCTCGACAAGATCCATTAGTCTCAAATAATAAAAGATATCATTTTTATATAGGTTTGGAGGATGAATGTAATAGCTTTCAGAACTTCCTCCGCGCAAACTTTTCAAACCATTTTGTTTTTGGAACTGCTCAATGGAACGATACCAGGTTTTTGTTAAAAATCCTTCATGGGTAGTATTCGGAAAAGGTCTCTTGGATTTTATCCGTTCCAAATCCAATAATCCAAATCTTACCTCAGGAGTGAAACCGCCATAAGGAGAATGATAATCGATAAATTTTGAATCAATAGAGTGAGGAATATTGAACCCGACAGAGAGCACAGATTCTTCCTGAATTACGGTTAACATATCATGAAGATAATCATGCTTCTGGTTTCGACGGCAAATCATTACATCGCAATCAAGTTGCAATACATATCGGGTATGTACTTGTTCAAATGCCCAAAGTTGAGAAAATATAGGAACCCCTTTAAAGGTATGTGTTTGTTTTGAATGAACGCCAAACCAATGTTTATACACTTTTTCTACAAGCTGCTTATCTTGAGAATCAGGGGCAATTAAAAGTCTATCAATTTTTCCTTCACGTAATAAATTTTGAGATATTTTAACAACCTTGTCATAGTTACCACTATTGTGTTCCCTTAAAAAATTTTGTCTACGGGAATCGATCAATAAAATTAATTCAAAATATCTTTGGGTTTCACACAATTGCTCTAAAATGTGATGTATTTGAATTTCGAAAGTAGGGGCGTCCATAGCACAGGACTTAATCAGAAGACTAACCTTGTCAGATCGTTTTACCTGATTAGTAAGAAGAGGCAGGTGCTCATTTTTTTGTTGACTGCTTATCCATAAGGTTAATTCTTTTTTATAAAACTCCTCAAAACCAGGAATATTCTTTAACGCCTCTTCATTATCACGAAAACGTTTCGTGTTTTTTTTTAGTTCATAATGAGTCCACTTAAGAATAAATAACACATAGATTCGTGCGCACATATCCCGGAAATAGGTTATTTTAAATGATTGAATATCTCTGCCTATATCGAAATAAAATACTTCTCCATTCACGCTTCCGCAGTTGTAATCGGCAAAGTCAAGACATACGATATTATGATTCAAGCAATATTGAATAAACCTGCTGATTGCCTTTTGAGAAAGTGTTTCCAAAGGCTTCATTTCTTGAAAAGTGTATTTTGCAATCCAATGATGGTTCTCTTTCTTCCAAGTTGGAACGGGGAAGTAAGGTGACCTCAGGTTTACTTTCAACCAGTCTACTTGTTTTTCAGTTAAAATTCCTTCATTGAAAATTTTAAAGATATAATCACATTTTTTATAAACAATGGATTCTTTTCCCCAGCCCAAAACGAATTCTTTCCCGTTATTATTATGAGTATTAAGCCAGTTTAACACACTGTTATGTAACAGTTGTCGCGAATACAAAAAACTATTTGACTGCCTGGCATTTGTTGTCGCGATTCCTTCAAGATTATAACATGCATAAGTTGTTGTTGTTCGAAGCAGGCCAATATTTGATTTATAAAACAAAAGAAAGGCGACTAACCAATGATCCTCACCACTTAGAACCGAAGGATAGGTAACATTCAATTCTTTATGTAACCAAAGATTACAAGAGGGTAACTCAGCTTCAGGAATCCCATGGCTCATTTCAAATGTAACCTTTAGCAACCCCTTCCTTGTTAAGAGGCTTTCTGATGGAAAGTTTCTTCTCTTCAATAATTTTCCGTCTAGCTTTAATGTATTTCCTGCTAATACCCATTTAAAAGGTGTTTTTTTGTTTAAAACCGGTTCAAGGGTTTCAAAAATGGAATATCTATGTGCTAGTTGATCATCAGCATCCAACCTACCAAACCATCGACAAAGAGGGAAAATTTCTTTGGCTAGTTTTAATTGAAGATTTCTAATTCTGGTTATTTTTCCTTCATGACACTGATATAAGACTAATTGTGGTGAACGTAAAAGATCGATAATCTTTTCATCCCATTTATCTTCGGAACTATCATCAAGAAGAAATATTGCAATGTCACTTACCTTTTGCTGATTTAAAATTGAGAGAAGGCATTGTCTAATGGATTGCCTAGCATTTTTCATGGCAACAGAAACAACGATTTCAGCATTAAATACATTTTCTGAGTTATAATGCAGTTTGTGCCCGGATAAATGATCTTTAAATTTCGCTAATGACATACTCTTCAAACAATTCTTTATCCAGGTTAAACAAATCTTTTGCTCTCTTAAGAAAGGCTTCCTTATTTAAAGTGGTCATTTTAGAATTATGCTTATTCCAGAATTGAATCATGCCAACTTTTTTCTTAGGACTGATTGTCAATGATAATCTGTTCGTTTCAATAAAGTGTTTAACCGTTATCTTCGGTACAATCTTATACTTAAATTTGGAGTTGGAAAGTAACCTGATAGCCAAGTCTCGATCATGCGTGCAGGATAAGTCTTCGTCAAAAAAACCGACTTCTTCAAACGCTGTATATCTCAAAAAAGTATTTGAACCTTCCCACCCCGGATTTCCACTTAAAAAGTCTGAAACTGTAAATTGGTCAATGTTTTTCGGTTTGAGTAGTGTTCCATCTAACACTGTTTGGATACCAGAAATAACACAATCCAGGTTTGTTTCAACGGCATTAATGCATAGTTCAAGGTGATTGGGCTCCCACAGATCGTCATCATCAAGAATTGCCACCCATGTTTCAGGAGTATTATTTCTGATCCACTCTAATCCCATGTTCCATGAAAAAGCATTCCCCTGATGGCAACTATTTTTAATGTATACTGGGTTCCACTCTGATGGTATGCACTTTTCAAATATTTGTTGATTCTGAATATGAAATTTCTTTTCGGAGTTATCTACTAAAATAACTCGTGAAGGTGCAAAGGATTGTTTTCTTAGAGATGGCAGCGATCTCTTACGAAGAAGTTCTGTTCTATTCCATGTGGCGATAAGAATCGTTAGGTGTGGTTTTTTTAAGGAATTCATTTTCAAAGATTAAATGACAAAAGCTAAAATGACCAAGTAGGGCCTTTGCGGGGCTGCTTGCATAATAGTCTTCAACATCCCAATCACTGCACCTTTCCAACACCTTTACGCTAACATCGTACAATCCTAAGCTGTTGGGACATTTTAAAAACTATGGATTAGGTCCGTATCTGTTTACATCAGTACCATTAGCGATTATTGCTTCGTGAGTACCAAAGCCCACAATGGAGAACGCATAATTTATAGAATAATTACTTGGGATTTCTGTCCAGGTTACCCCGCCATCGATGGTCTTGTAAACACCAGGCACCTGACCATGACCTATGGCCCATCCAAGCTGATTATTTACAAAGTGTACAGACTTTACTTGATATATGTATTGGACAGGAGCCAAAGTAGATGCAGTCCAGTTCAGGCCTCCGTCAGTAGTACGATAAACTGAATGTGCCGCACCGGCCCAACCATTTTTAGAGTCGATAAAAAACATGGAATAGATACTTTCGGTTCCGGTATGTACTGTTGTCCATGACGCACCTCCGTTAACGGTCCGGTAAATGTTACCATCATTTCCCGCAACTAAAGCTTCGTCAGTTGAGAAACTATGAACCGTGTTAAGCGGTGTGCCAGGAGTAGTTGTTTCTGTCCAGGTAAGTCCAGCATTAGTTGTTTTCGCAACACAGGGAAGCACCGTGATTCCGCCTTTTATTCCTGCTACCCAGCCATTAGTTGCATCGGAAAAATGAACACCGTAATAAGTTGCCAGATTATTTGTAGTGGTAGGAGAATTCCAGGTTTCACCAGCATCGCTGGTTCGTAATACTTGTCCATTACTTCCCGAAGCCCAACCGATAGATTTATTGAGAAAATACATATCATAGAGAGATGCACCAGCATCCTTAAAATGGATAGGACTCCAGTTTTTTCCCTGATCAATGGTGCGGAAAATAATTTCCTCGTCAAGGGCTATGAAAAATCCGGTGTCCGGACTTGGAAAAGCAATAGTCTGTATATTACTGGAAATATGTTGACTATAAGACTTCCAGCCAGACATAGAATAGATAACACTTGCGGTATCTCTGCCACCACGAGGGTCTCGTGCAGAAAAACGAATAGTATTGGATCCATACCAGTCAGCTCCTGTTGGTATACTAAATGAGGTGTTATGCAAAGGAGATCCTATGGTTACTTCTAATGGCGTAAAGCCATTGTTATCCGTAATAATAGTATCAACTTCCCAAATTAGAGTGCTATCGTGATGATCGGGGTCCGCTACATAATCATCAAGATTTATGTTTTCAAAAGGCTCTCGGAAATCAATGGAAACATTTTGCATTCCTGTAATTTCTGGAGGCAAATTAAATGGAGTTACCATAACCACATATTCTTTTAAGGTCACACCATCTTCGGCGGTAACGATGATTGTTATGGGAACGGGACCTCCTTTATTAATATTAATCGAGTCTGACATCTCTCCGGAGACAACATCTTGATTTTCGATCTTAATTTTTGCCTGGGCATGGGAAGCCGTTGGAGTGAAGGCTATGTAAGATTCATACCAGGGTATAGAATCAATGTATTTAGGTTCATCGGAACTAAATACAGGAGAAAGGGACCCTTTTGAAACAATAAGGTTAGATAAGGTAGCATCAGTACTGGGCGCTCTGTCTATGGTAACCGTATAAGTCCTGATAGTAATTCCATCTTCAGCTGTGACAACAACCGGGATGGGATTGTTTCCCACGATTAAATTTACGGGATTGGACTCGTTGCCCGAAATCACGGTGTCCCCGTTTACAGTAATCGTTGCATTTGAATCTGTTGCTGTAGGGGTAAAGGTAACGTTAGAAGTACTATTCGAGACCGCAAAAACATACGATGTGTTGATAGAATTAAAGTTTGGTGACAAAGTCCCACCGGAAGAGGTAAGAGCGTTAAGAGTAGCTGAGTTTGATAATCTCCTTACCGTAATGGTATATGTTTTTTTAGTAACCCCATTCTCTGCGGTTACAACAATATTTACGGTATTATTACCTGTAATAAGGTTAATTGAGTCTGAGCTCGTTCCGGAGCTCACCGTTTGGGAACCGACAGTAATCGTGGCAGTGGAATCCAAAGCTGTGGGTGTAAAGGTAATACGAGATATACTGCTGGAAACAGTAACCGTATAGAGTTCGCTGCTTCCATTAAAATCCGGTGTCCAGTTTCCCGTAGAAGAAACAAGTGCTGATAAATTAATATTCGGCTCAGCTTCACGAGTAATGACCAGGTAATAAGTCAGCCTGGTCATACCGTCTTCTGCAGTGGTAATAACATTTATCAGATTATCGCCTACAGCCAAAGGAATATGTAATGATGATGTGCCGGAAATCACGGTATCGTTATTTACCGAAATGGTTGTTTTTGGGGAGACAGCTGTGGGAACAACCCTTAATAGAGAATCAGTATATTTAAGGGCAGCCGAATAGGAAAGTACGGTCGGATTGAATTGGGGCGTCAGAGACTCAGGGGCTATCGCGATACCAGAGAGGTAGGCATTAGAGTTTCCCTGCCTGGTGATGCTAATACTATAGGTATTGCTGCTTGTCTGATTCTGGGCGGTTACCTTAACACTGATCCTATTGCTTCCTACATTCAGAGGCAACAATGCCGACAAAGTCCCAGATTGCACCTCCACTCCATTAACGGTAATGGAGGCGTTAATGTCTCCCGCTGTAGGAAGAATCGCTATGCTGTCGATTTCATTTACTACTACTGCTGAATAGTAAATGCTGTCTGGCTGAAAACGAGGAGTTAACATCCCTGCTGATAATGAAAGACCAGCCAGGACGGCATTATCAGCCCCAAGTCTGGTTATGGTGACGGTATAGCGTTTTGTGCTTACCCCATCCGCAGCAGTTACATCAATAGTAACGAGATTACTCCCTATAGAAAGAGAAATTTCTGTAGAATCGCCGTACGGAACCGTAATGCTATTGACAAATACTTTTGCTTCGGGGTGAGAAACCACAGGACTGATAAATAGTGACCCCTGTTCATTACCAACGTAAACAGAATAGGTAGCAGTTGCAGAAGAAAATTCGGGAGAAAGTGTACCTGCAGAAACTCCAAGGGATAAAAGGGATGCATCGCTTGAATTAATCACTCTAACAGACCAGGTCAGGGTGTCTCGCCCCCCTTTGGCATCATCTGCTACCAGAGAAACTGAATGGACACCGGTATCGGCAGATCCGGGGGTCCAGCTTAAGATACCATTATTAATAGTCATACCTGCGACGCTATCCAAAAAGCTGATTTGCAGAATATCGTTTTCAGCATCAGTTGCCTGGACGGTATCACGGTACTCATTACCAGAAACCACAGTAGACAACATTGCTTCTGGTAGGGTCAGAAAATGAGGAGCGGTGTTACTGGATATGCTGGCAATAATTTTTGTACAAAACGATTCGGCTGAATTTAAACCTTTATGGGCTATAATTTTCAGGTAATAGGTCATCCCGGGAGTGAGACCGGTTACATATAAATAGTCGGCAGTAATGCCATTGCTTAATATAGTAGACGGAGGGGTACTTTCGTCCATAATAACGCTGTAGCTTTCTGCGCCCACATTGGTCCAGCGCAATAACACGTCTGTACCTACAAAGTCTCCACTGAGAGGGCTAATGAGTTCAGGCTGAGCTACTTCATCTGAGAGTAATGAGGCGGGAGGTACGTCCTTCACCGTTATGACGATATATGCAGAATCACGCTGGCCGGAAGATGAAATAACCAGGAACATAGCTTTATAGGTACCGGCTCTGTAATAACGGTATTTTACTTTTCCTCCATCACGTCTCTTCCAATCTAAAATTCCGTCGCCGTTAAAATCCCATTGATAGCTTACGATGCCACCTGAAAGACAAGTCGCATTTCCAGGCAAATTGGTTAATTCCTGGGGGATTATATCCACTATAACCTCTTGCCCCAATTTGATAACAGGTATTGACGGTTCACGCTTTACTTCAATTTGGGCTCCTTTTATACTGTCTCCAGATTCGGTAACCACCCCATAAGAAACAGATTTGTTTCCCGCCTCATTTAAAGAAACGGTGGGAACAGAGGCGTCGGTTTCATATATACCATCACCATCCATATCCCAGATAAACATGGAAACCTTCTCCGACCCGGAACGGTTCATTAGATTTACATCAGCTCTGAGAGTAACGGTTCCCGTATCAGGGACAACATACTCACTACTTGAAACACTAATGCCGTTTTGTTCTATGGTATCCTGAGGTGTAAGTTCCACCCCATCCAACTGGCTGCCTTCATCCACCATCAACCCGGAAATGCTCGTATTTTCCACGCTTACCACCTCTATGGGGACTCCGCTTGGAACATTAGCTAAATGATAATTTCCTCCACTGTCCGTAATGGCTGAAACTCCGCCCCCAATAGCCTCGACCAGAACATTGGGTAATGGCTTATCGGCAATTCCTACTACCGTTCCCTGTATAGAACCACCTTCTTTATTAAGAGTTATTTCCACCTCAACAGTATCCTTACCCGGTAGGAGTGTTACTGTTTTGTCACCCCATCCTGAACCACTCTTTGCGGCAACAATATTTTCGGTGGTGGTGGGGTCAACATTTTCAAGAATGAAGGTACCAGTACTGTCAGTTTGTGTTGAAATGGATTGTTTTGGTAAAGCGATCCCTATGCCTTTTTGAGCCGAACGGGCTCCCTGTTTTGCCAGTCCGGGTATGATAACACGACCCCTTATGGTAATTAAATTGCTCTGGAGTACACTTCCCTGGGCAATAACGGTATCGCCCGTGATAATGGTTATAGATTGTGACGCTCCATCTGAAAAGCCATATTTTTTAAAGGTTATCGTATAGATCCCCCCTGGAATATCTAAAAAGGAATAGGACCCCATCTGGTCACTGAATGCAGAATACCGGGCATTTGGGCCCTGAGCACTAATTGATACTCCCCTTAACGCACTTCCCAGTTCATTAGACACCATTCCGGTGATAGAGCCGGTTGTGCCGGGTATTGGTGGCTCGGTTTGGTCCACATTGCTTTTTGTTGAATCTAAAAAGCAGTTAAAAAGGGTAATGGTCATTATCCCTATAAGTACGAAAGAAAGATATCTTTTCATAAAATTCCCAAATTTAAAAAAATCGCTCTTGCCACTTAAAATATTTTATTTCAACGCGTGTATCTGTGATAAGGATCACATATTCTTACCAAAGAATATAAAAACTTGAAAAATTATTAAATAAAAAAGAAGTTTTTGGCCTTTTTTAAAGAGGAATACCCCTTTTTTAGGGTCAAATATTTCAATTGAATACCGATAAATACCAGATAGTACCTTTTTAATATGGCTCCCCAGAACTTCTCGACCTGGCTCGAAGTGAGGTTTGTGGATAATGGTTGGAGTATTGGAAAAATGGGTAAAAATGACTTGAAAAAGCTATTTTTGAGATGAGTACGCTTGATAATAAGCTGGTAAAAGTCACAACAAGGTAGTTGAAGAACCGGTAAACCTAGCTTCAAGCAAATTCGAGAAACTACTAAGGAACCATAATTACTTCGCGAAATTTGCACGATGCATCCTGAAGCTTTTGACCTCTGACATTATAGCTATCACCATGTTCAGAAGATCTCCCCTGAGACCCCATGTTCGCATTATTTTTTTCCCGAAACAATTCACGGTGCATATGTGTAGTACCCGACTGTCCTCCGTTTTTTCGGAAAATTCCGTCGGTGGTATAGGAATAATAAAAGTGGTACCTATCTACGCCGCCGATATAGAAACCAATAAAGATAACTGCAACATAGGCCTTTTCCTCCGTCTTAATGACAAACATACGTCCCGGTGTCAACTCTTCAGTCAGACCAAAATTTTCCTGATAGCCGGTGTCGGGCGGCACTAAATGCAAAGAGTCAAAAGCGGCTCGGGATTGTTTGAGTAGGGAATCAGTTTTTTCAGTAGCAATCCTTATGTCTGAAATGACAGGAAAGTCTTGGTTATTACCCATGTCGGCCATACCATGAGGGGCCTGAAACAGGTATCGTACCCCGGAACCAAGCGAAAATACAATATCAAAACCTCGTACTGAATCCTGACCAACTGACAAATAATGGTAGCCTGTGCCTAGCAAGGAGAAATCGACAAAAAATGATCCTGAGGGTTGTTCAATGGTAAATAAACCGTCAGTGGTGAAGTCGCGGTAAAGAGTTTCTGGAACCATCTGCATTATATCTGTTTGGGTGCCAAAAGTTTCTGACTTACAGAAACGGACAGCCATTTGTTCTAATTCACTGCGATAATCACAAAAAGGACCATGGAGTATGGTTATCGTGCCGTTGGAAACGCTTATCGGTATTTCATTATGCACCATTTGAATGCCTCGATATCCGGAGCCGGTAAGTGGTTCAGGGCATCCCGTATGAGAAAAGGAATAAATACGGTAAGAATCAATACGATGCTTAAGAAGAGAAATGGAGAGGGAGTCTGTAAGGGTGCACACGGGATTGGGTTGTCCGGAATACATATCGAAGGTAACATCAAAGGTGCTAGCGGCTTCAGAGCTTCCATAGGTATTGGAAAATAAGGTAAGCAAAACTCCGCAAAGTATGAGGGTATTTTTCAGAAACATAAAATTCTCCATTTATCTCTTAACATATTATGGTCTATACTGTTTTTTTAAACATTATTCTGAATCAATCTTGATATCTTTACTTTACAACAAATTTTCGATTAATTTGCTTCTGGTCTCTAATTGCCTTTAGGTAATACACTCCAGAATTCTGATTAGTGGTATTCCATATTGCAGAATTAACGACATTCTCCGATTTATTAACAAGTTTACCTTGGGTGTTATAAATAAAGAGACTGAGCTTTTTATGAGTGGAAAAGATAAAGGTAATTTGTTTTTTGAAAGGTGTATTAAGGATGTTTAACTCATCGTTTGGCTTGAGTACGGGTAATTCATTGCCAGTACCATCACAATAAGTTGAACCATCCAGTCTTTGGGTTTCAAACCAAGTAGTAGATGAATCCACAAAGGTATTACTATCAAGCCAGGCAACAATGGAATCTGGCAAACTGCATAAACGATTACCTTCAACTAATATGGAGAATTCTCTTTTTATTATTTCAGGTGGTAAACTTGTGAGGAAGTTATTTCTTACACCCAAACTATATAAATTTGGCATTGTAACTATTTCAGTTGGAATTGAGTTCAATTGATTGTCATTTAAATTTAATAGATTTAATAGTATAAGGCTGCTTAATTCAACAGGTATACTTGTAAGCTGACAATCCCAGAAGCTCAAAGACGTCAGTTTAGTGAGGTTACCAATTGAAGCAGGAATGGTGTTTAAATTATTTCCTGAAAGAGCCAATACATTTAATTCCGTGAGATTGGTTATTTGAATAGGAAAGCTTGTTAGTTTGTTACCTTTAATGCCCAAACTTTTTAATAAAGTCATGTTGCCTAATTCTATAGGGATGTTTATCAGCAGGTTATCATTCACGTTGAATATGGCCAATTGTGTTAGCTTACTAATATCAGGTGGTAAACTCGTAAGTTGATTTTGATCGAGATTCAAATTTACCAGTTCAACGAGTTCAAATATTACGTTCGGTAAGCTTTTAAACTGATTACCTTTAAGTTGTAAACGTTGCAATGAAGTAAGGGCATTAATTTCTTTTGGCAGATTGGTCAATTTATTATCAGTTAGAAGTAATTCTTTTAAAGCGGTAAGCTTACCAATTTCTTTAGGCAAAGAAGTGAGCCCCGAATGCACTATATTTACCATAGTGATTCTTCCATTTATAGTGTCTGTAACCTGGCTGACCGCTTTTTCATTTTCTAAACTGCTGTCCAATATTGTTCTAACGACCAGACTATCACAGGAATAATCTACACATGGGGATACTTGATTAAAAGCAAAAGAAGATAGTATATAGATAGTTGAAATAAATAATTGTAATTTTTTGGTATTCATTTTCTACGCTCCTGTAGAGGCCGTTATGAGTTTATTTATCTATGAATCCTAAATATTTTTATGGCCCGGAAATATGCATTGCAAAAATAATTTATCATTTTATTTTCCAGAACCTGAAAATAATATTATTTTCTACATTTTAAACGTTATTTATTAATAAAGGGTTTAAAAAAGACGTAAATGGCGTAATAAATGATAATAACAGGTTTTGTGGTTTTCCAGAATGCAGAGTTATGATAAATTAAAATTTCGCTTCATACTGGTTAAGTTGATTTTAATATCTATCTTTGAGCTTTGATTATCAATAGGATTTAAAAATAGCAATGAGTAATATCGATATTTGTAGCATTTACAATCGAACATTACAAAAAGGAGTATATACATGAAAAAGATGACAATTATTGGGTTAACTCTGGTAGCTATTTTGGTTGGTGGATATATTGGTGCCCAGAAGTACGCCTCAGGTTTAGCCGGAGAAAAAATTGACAAAGCGTTAGTCGGTCTGGCTAAACATGCGGAAGTTGAGTATGAAAGTGTAAATGTTAATCTCCTCAACCAAAGTGTACGCCTCTCCAACGTAGTCGTTACGCCAGCCAAGACAAAAGAGAAAGTAAATATCAAAGAAATCATAATTTCTGATATAGACAAAGATTCTAAAGTCCCTTCTTTTTTGGACATTTCCTGCAAAGGTGTAAAATATGCTGAGAAGAGGGTGGGAAAAGATTCAGGAAGGATGAAAGAACTGGGGTATGACGAAAACCTCACTTTTGATTTTGCTACCAAGTATCATTACGATAAAAAAGCCAAAGAAATAAATATTGAGAAGTTAAAAATGGGAGCCCAGAATGCAGGGCATTTGGATATCAGCTTAAAACTGGGTAACGTAGACCTGAGTCCGGAAAAAATGAAAGACGCTCTTGGCACCTATCCAAAGTTCATTCTTCATAACGCTAAAATAGGATTCAACGATGATTCATTAATAGAACGGCTTATGGTACTCATGGCCAAAAACCAAAAGAAAACGGTGGCACAAATAAAAGATGAGGGTATTCAAAATATCGAAAAGCAAATCGAAAAAGAAGAAGATGAGTTCATCAAAAATGCTTTGCTGGAAATAAAATCTTTTATGAAGGATCCTAAAAAGATAACCATTTCCATAAATCCGGAAAATCCTATGCCTATTGGCCGCGCATTTACTGCCGGCGCCCCTAAAGATATTATCAAACTCCTGAATGTGAAAATTAAGTCATAGGAGCCTGGGGGTGGGTTAAGAGTTTTTTTCTATTTCAATGGATCAAATAAGTATTCAAGGCCATTTGCTTTTATTTCTAACATCATGGCCATAAATTGCCCTAACTCACCTTTAGGAAACCCTTTGTGAGAGAACCAGATAAAATATTCTTCTGGGATCTCTAATAATAACCTATTGGCATATTTACCAAAAGGCATTCGGTAACTTGCCAGTTTTAAAAAACTCTCTTCTGAAAATTGATTACCATCTATCATTAAATTTATTACTTCTTATTTTGAATTAAAATTGTTCTGCGGTACCCATTCTTTCGTAAGTAATCTGCGACTTGGTCTGGTCATTGGATTACTACGCAAAGTTCAGCTACTGAGCCTGGTAAAATCCGCTAGAGCTTATTTTTCCGCTATCTTTTACAGCGGACGGATACATCGGAATCCAAAATTCACCTCACCGGCACCGGCAGGAACCGTTCTAAATTTTCTTATCAGTAATACTGGCGGCAATGATGCTACACATCCTACCTTTAATAGATTTAATAAATTCAACAGCATTACCTCTTTTTCCACCTAATTCAACTTCTTCTAATATTATCGCCTTATGGTCACCGCAAATAACATATACACCATCGCTGGAAATTCTTGCTACTTGTCCTGGTGTTCCATAGTATGTTTTATCAAAAATCCTAGCTCTCCAAATTTTTAATTCTTGAGAACCAAAATAGGTAAAGGCACCTGGGTAAGGGGTCGATTGTGCACGAATGAAGTTGTAAATATCTCTGGCTGATTTATTCCAGTTAATATTACCATCACCTGGGAATCTTTGTGCACAGTAAGTTGCTAATTCATGTTCTTGTTCCACTGGCGTAATTTTGCTGTCTAATATTTGCAGGTAATTATCTTGCAATACTTGAATGATTTTCTCATCAAGTTTCTTGAGAATATCTGAAATATAATCTTGTTCGCCTACACTTACACTTCCCTGTGCCCAAATATTTCCTTCATCCATTCTTTGAGTGATGGAAAAAAAAGAAATTCCAACTTTCTTTTCATTATTTATGATGGGCCAAATTAACGGTGCGCCTCCACGATATTTAGGAAGCAATGAGTTATGTACTCCAATAAGGCCATACGGTACAGAGTCTAAGGCCTCCTTTCCGATCAACCAATACCATCCAACGACAATGCATAAATCAGGTTTCGATTCAAGTAGTATCTTTTCAGATTCCTTTCTATTCTTTGCAGCATGCAAAATAAGTGCATTTTGATTAGAAAAATGTTGAAAATCATTAAGTACGCTTCGGGTATCATTGGAATCATCAATGGTTAAAATGCCGATCAAGCTATCAGGTGAAAGCGAATACATCTTCTTAAGCGCTTCAAGCCCTAAATGCTTACTTCCAATAAAAAGAACTCGCTTTATTTTACCCATTGGCATACCCTCTTGATTTTGTGGGTGTCAGCGTAGAACGCCAGTTGCCTGTCTGACCCGCTGTTGAACCCAACATACTAAACAACCGCATCGGGCTCTTCAATTTTATTCACTTTGTACATTTTAATCAACATAACAAACCCTTGCCTGCAAAGCAATAGTAAATGGGTCATCGGTTCCCAGGAACATTTTGTCCCAATGTTCACTTTTTGGCTTCATTTGTTTCATCATATCCATTTTAGTCTCGACGTGAGCAGGGAAAATCCCTTGTTCCTCTTGTCTCCTCTTTTTACTTCACTTCTTGATAAGCCTACCAGCAAACAGTCCAAATTAAATCAATGATTTTCCAATACTCGATCCACCATCTACAAAAATATTTTGCCCGGTTATAAACGCCCCTTTGTCTGACATCAAAAAAGAAACCGCCTCTCCTACTTCTTCCGGCGTCCCCGTTCGCCTTAGAGGAATGCCATCTATATAACGTTGTCTGCTTTCAGAGCCCGGAGGATTATTAGTATTAAAAAGCTCTGTTTCAATGGGGCCGGGAGAAATAGTATTGGCCGTGATATTATACTGTGCAAATTCCAGCGCCCAGGTGCGGGCAAGGCTCACCAATGCCGTCTTCGCGGCAGCATAACTCCCCCGGAAGGGAACCCCAACTACCGTAAGACTGCCGGTATTTACTATACGTCCCCATTTTTGTTCTTTCATATTGGGGAGAGCCGCCTGTACACATTGAAGGGCCACACTTACATTCACATGATAACAGTTGTTTAAATGTTCCTCTGTAATCTCTTCAGCCGGTTCAGGATTAACCAGTCCCACATTATTAAATATACCATCGAGCTTGTACTTTGAACTCATATCAGCAAGCACCTCTTTTAAAAGCTTTCTATCAAGTAAATCAACAGCCACGAACTCTCCGCTTAAAGGTTCAGTGGGAGCGGTGCGGGCAAGCCCAATAACGGTGTGGCCCTGGGCACCGAGGATTTTTGCTGTGGCATTGCCGATACCTTTACTGGCACCAGTCACTAAAAAGGTACGTTTCTGCATAATATTCCCTTCTTCTATGCGAATTCTTTGCAGTGAGTTTTATTATTCCTGAAGGCGAACTAACATTGTGCTAGTTGGCTGTTAATCTTTTAACCGATACTTCACCTGTATGTTCACAACTTACGGCTAGGCGTATAGCCACTTCCCCCAACACCTGAGCATGTATCTCTAAACATATTTTGGAATCATGGGGACGAAATGGCAGAGAGACAATTGAGAACCGATTAATTCGGGGCTCAAATTGAGAAACACTTTGTTCAACACTCTCCTGAAAAGAACGATAACTCCCTGGCATACTCCGCACCATATGGGCCGTATCAGGCAGGCCATACACCGGAAGATGAGGCAAGGTTCCCTGCCGGGTATTAAACAAACGAGTCAGGTGCTCAGCAATAGAGCGTGCCATATCGGCTGGTTCAATCAGCTCTCCCGAAGGAGAGCTGACCACTTCTTTATTAATTAATCGTTCAAAGAGGCTTGTTCGCATCACCGCACCTTGTGTTACATCATGTGTGTTTATTATTACTCTTTGCGGATTCTCTGCGTCCTTTGCGCCTTTGCGGTGAAAAGAGTTAGTTCTGAACAAGAACTAATTATCTGATATTCCAAAGGTCCGTATGCTGGATATTACCTTCTTTGAAGCGCCAGGTAATCTTTTCATAACGAATAGATACTTCTTCCTGATGAACAAAATTCTCTTTAGTAATATCCTTGATATTATGCATATAAGAACGAACTGAAGAAATTTTGCAATTCTCTAAAACATGAAAGAAATATTCTTCTTCTTCGCCGGCTGAGGTAATCTCAAACCATTTGATCTCTATTTTAGGAATAGTTTCACCTTTACAAACCTTTTTATAAAGCTCAGCAGAAGATTTGTCATAAGCTTTATGGATGGTAATAGCGCCATGCTTACGTGTACCACTAATAGTACCATCGTCTCTATCAATAGGCATATAAACGCTATGATCAAATTCTAAAATTTCTATGCTGCTTTCCCGACCGGCAACTTGAACAGAACCGGGGATGCCATCAATAAACATATATGCAGGTATTGCCATGTTAGTTTCTCCTTAAAATAAATTATACGTTTGTTACTTACTCTTTTGATTTTGGCATTTGTGAAACAAGAGAGAGATTAACATCAATCCCTTCAACCTGGAAATGAGGTGTTACCGACATGGCAACTCTGAAGAATCCGGGGTTATCTTCGTTTTCAGATACCACCACTTCAGCTGCACTCAAAGGATGTGTTGCTGCAAGTTCTGGATCCGGATCTTTCATTTCTGTGACCAGCCCTTTGATCCATTTATTAAGTTCCGCCTCCAAATGACTGGCACTTTTTGTTGCGCCAATATTTTCTCTTTGCAAAACTTTAAGATAATGCGCCAGACGTGATGTCAGGAAAATATAAGGGAGGCGTGAATTTATGCGCATATTTGCGGTAACAGCGGGATCACTGTATTCTTGTGGCTTCTGAGTAGAATTCGCAGAAAAGAAACAGGCGTAATTGCTGTTTTTATAATAACTGAGAGGAATGAAGCCCTGATTAGAAAATTCAAATTCCCTGGTCTCGGGTATAAGAATTTCTGTAGGAATTTTTGTTTGATTTCCACGGCCCACATCAAATACATGAATGGGTAAATCTTCAACCTTACCCCCGGCTTCCGGGCCTCTTATTTGCACACACCAACCATTATCCTGAAAAGAACGTGTCATATTAGCTGCAAACGAAAACGCAGCATTACCCCACAAGTATTTCGCATGATCTTCGCCTGTCACTTGTTCGACATAGTTAAATTCTTTCACTTTGTTATCATCCCCATAAGGTGAACGTAACAAAAACCGGGGAAGGGTAAGCCCTACATAACGGGCGTCTTCAGTTTCACGGAACCCTTTCCATTTTAAGTATTCTGCCCGGTCCATATAATTTTCAAGGTCTTCAATCTGTGGCAAGTCCCTGACATCTTCTTTTGCAAAAAATTTAGCGCCAACTGCACCTATAAAAGGGCAATGAGCCGACGCAGCTACCTTTGAAATATCCTGTAGCAAACTGATGTCCTGTGCAGATGAATCAAATTCATAATTAGCAACAAGAGCAGTTAGCGGTTCGCCACCTGGAGTATCATATTCACTCATGTATACATGCTTATATAAAGCTGATTGAATTGTTTCAGGGGAGTCTTCAAAATCTTCCAACAAATCTTCTTTAGATACATTGAGCATTTCAATTTTAGCGTTTTTTCTAAAGTCGGTACGATCAACAAGAAATTTCAATCCCCGCCATGCGCTTTCCAGTTTTTGGAACTCTGCATTATGAATAATTTCATCCAGCTGTTGCGAAATTTTTTCATCAATCAAAGCTATTTGAGCGTCTATTGCTGCTTTATCAATTTTATCAATGGAAACTGATGAGTCTAAAACCGATTGAACAAACACCCTAAGGGCAGCACCCATTCTCTCATTAGCACTGTGCTCAGAAAGAGCATCAACATCTTTATATTGTGAAATATCCACTTCTCCTTGTGGAATTTCAAGCTCCATGGTCTCGTAAATATATTGTAATCCTTTTGCTTCTGACATTGTGTTTTCCTCTTTTATATAAATCCTTAAATTAATTTCAGTATTAGGCGGAAGCGTCTTCCATAAGCGGAGCAACCTTTTCCAGTTCTTCTTTTAAGCTTTCCATAGCTGATTTATCTTTCAGAATAGCTTCCATTCGTTTACGGAATTCCCGATTATCAAGAAGGTTAGAACCAAGATCTTTAATAAGATTTCTTGCTGCCATGAGATTAGTAAGAGCGGGAATTTGCTTAGCAATTTCAACGGGCTTAAAAGATTTCATATCTTTAAATTTAAGGTTTACTTTTATGTCTCCGGCCTGGTCATTAAGTTTATTAGTCACATTTGTATCAAGACTCAGGTCCATCGATTCCATAACTTTATCAAAGTTACTGGCATTAATATTGATTTTTTCTCTTTCTGAAACTCTTGCCTTTTCCTGTTTTAAGGTAAAATCTCCCATTACAAGGTTTTTCATCGGAAGTTCAATCTTTTTTTGAGCGCCACCTTTATCAACACTCAGTTGAATATTTACCCGTGCAGGGGGAATTTCGGACTGATAACTGCTGGACATAAATTTTCCTCTTATTAAATGGTTCTATGATTATCTGGCAAAAAGGTAATTATTATTTTACCATGTTTAAATTAATTGATGTTTTCGCAAAAACGGGATCTAAGCAACTTAACTTTTTATGGCTCTCTTTTATTTTTGAAATAAGCTCCTGACGCCTTTCCGGTGCACTGTTTTTTGCATCAAGTTTATCTAATAGTGACTTGCAAACCTTAATACTAAGGTTTAAAACCGGTTTATAAAAGGCAGAATCCCAAACTCCAACTGATAAATTTTTTGTGCTATTCTGGATATCTTCAATAAGAGATTCTGCAATGTCGTTTTCTCCGGTCATATAAGAAAGCTCCGCAAGAATAAATTGCTTTTCCATAATGGTCTTAATTTCACCAGAATGGGGGATTTTCTGGATTAATTGAATCGCTTCCGCATATTTTCCTTCATTTGCCAATGTTACGGCTTGAGATTTCCCTTCAAGAAATTCCGATGTTTCCTTTGGACTGCTACTTTCCTCACCTGTTGAAGATGAGCCAGCCTGGATTGACTCAATCCAGCTTAAAGTTTGTGAAGATGCGAGTGGGGTCCCATCTTGAAATTGAATTTCCAATAATGAAGGTACCCGTAAGATTAGCGCCAACAATTCCCGTTCAATCACTGACTGACAAAAAGAATACTCTTCTCCAAGGTTTTTAAAAGCCAGGCAAATATAAAATTGCAAATCCAGCCAAAAATGCATACCTGGACGGGTAAAAGCTGACTCTCCCTTCTTTACAATATCCATCCAATTTTTTGTTTCAACCAGATTTGGATAAAAAGAAATCATCTGAGTATTTGGTCCTGGTATTTTTAATCGTCCATTTTCAACCACAGGTGATTTGGCGATCTCCTGCCACTTTAGCGCACGCATAATGGTGTAACTCAGTGGATTATGGGTTTCTTGTTCCAGATAAAACTGAGCTGTCTTTTGCAAGAGAATTTTGGCTGCACTTTTATCTTCAATTCCCCCGGTTAATTGGTCTCCCGCGCCTGGAATGGCAGAAACCACGGTGGAGACTGCAGCTGGGGGCGGAGGAGAGGAAGGAGGAGTTGCTTGCACTGTGGCTAGAGGTTTTTCTTCAGGTTGTGATTCAGAAACCCAGGCCTCCACCAGTTTTAATACTCCTTTGATGGAAGGGGGAGAATCCGGAAATCTGTTGTTTATGATTTCTTTAATCTTGTTAAGTGAATCAAGCCCTTTTTTTAAAACGTCATGATGTTCACGAGAAACCGACCCTTGAGATAAAAGAGCTATTACCTTTTCCTGGTTCAACCATTTAAAAGCATTGATACGAGCAACGGGACGTTGTGGGTGAATAATATCAAAATGTTGCTCAAGAAAAAAATGAAAAGCGCCTAATATATCGGCAAATCGAGAAAACCCTTCTGTCTTAACAGAGGCCAATAAATAAAAGTTGAATACACGGATATCCTTTGCATTGTTTGTCAGAATTGAATCTGCATTATCACGGATTATATTGTAATCAGCACCGGTTGATTTTTCAATTTCAGCTTTTATAGATTCAAATTCCGGTGTATACTTGGGGTCCTCCCCGCAGGGTGCCAGTTCAGAAATCCTATGTATTAACGTATTTGCTAATCCAGAATCATCTCTGGTATCTGTAAGTTGTGTCTCACAGGTTTGATTTACTTCATTCATTTAAAACCCACATAAATTATTTTCAAAACTTTTAGAAAAAAAGTTCTGCAAAAGTTAAAAAAAATTGAGTATTTCAGTACTTTTTTAAGCGTTTAAAACAATCCTTCCTTTTTATGCTTAAAAAGGCCCTTTCAAAGTCGCACCAAATCGACAAAATGCACATTTGGTGAACCAAAATTTTCTCTGCTAAGACTTCACGAAACAGACATTTTGCACTTTTGGTGAAATCTAAACGCCGATTAATTTTTAGTTTAAAAGAAACACTTAAAACTTACCCAGCAGAGGATTGCTATGCTTATTCTTGCTATTGATCAAGGTACTACCGGAACTACTACCATCCTGTATGATAAAAACGGGAAACCCTTTAAAAAGGCTTATCGGGAATTTACTCAGATATATCCTAAACCGGGATGGGTCGAACATGACCCTATGGAAATCTGGCAGACAACTATGGATACGGTTGAAGAAGTTTGTAACGGAGCTACGGACCCGATAGGGGCAGTGGGTATCACTAACCAGCGGGAAACCGTTGTTATCTGGGACAAAACAACAGGGAAACCTGTCTATAATGCAATTGTATGGCAGTGTCGGCGAACAGCGGATATTTGTAATAGTTTAAGTTCCCACAGCGAACTTATCAGACAGAAGACCGGGCTCCCGGTGGACGCTTACTTTAGTGGGACTAAAGCTAAATGGATACTGGAACAAGTAGAAGGACTAAAAACGGAAAATCTTCTTTTTGGGACTATTGACACCTGGCTTATATGGAAACTTACCGGTGGAAGAACCCATGCTACTGATTATACCAATGCCTCTCGTACTATGCTTTTTAACATTATTGATAAAACCTGGGATGATGAACTTTGTACGTTGCTTGGGGTTCCCAGGTTTATCCTGCCCGAAGTCAGGAATTCCATGGATGATTACGGAGTTGTTGAGACCATACCCGTAATCAAGGGTGTACCGGTTTTGGGCGTTGTCGGTGATCAGCAGGGGGCCCTCTTTGGCCAGGCCTGTTTTAATCCCGGAGAAGTTAAAAACACCTACGGTACCGGGTGTTTTTTGATGATGAATACCGGGTCTGAGGCCGTTCTATCAAATAAAGGACTGATAACTACCCTGGCGGCGGACGGAGAAGGCAAGCCCTGTTATGCCCTGGAAGGTTCAATTTTTATTGCAGGGGCTGCCATTCAGTGGCTAAGGGATGAACTCAAAATTTTAAATAATGCTTCCGACAGCGAAGAAGCCGCTCTATCTGTAGATGATAACAACGGAGTATATTTGGTACCTGCCTTTGCCGGGCTTGGTGCCCCCTATTGGAACATGGAGGCCCGGGGGATTCTCACCGGCCTTACCCGGGGAGCAAACAGAAACCATGTTATACGGGCAGCCCTTGAAGCAATGGCTTATCAAACCTGGGACGTGTTGTCTGTTATGGAAGAAGAATCCGGTACTGAAATTAATCAGCTTGCGGTTGACGGCGGAGCGGTGGCCAATAATTTTCTTATGCAGTTCCAGGCCGATATCATTGGACGTCCGGTCTTACGACCCGAGGTTATAGAATCAACTTCTCTTGGTTCAGCATACCTGGCAGGGTTAAAAACAGGCCTCTGGAAAACAAGTGAAGAGTTAAGCCATCATAAATCATACGAAAAGGTATTCAGGCCCGAAATGGCCAAAAAATCCCGGGAACAGCTCTTAAAGGGATGGAAAAACGCTGTAAACCAGGTAATACTCTAATTTTTTAACAGTACACAAGTTTTTTCTTTTCTCCAAAAACGCACGTTTTTCGGTATTTTTAAAGGTTTTTCATAAAAAGCTCCACCTTTTAGCCCCTCATTTTGAAACTGGATTTTTTTAGAAATTTGTGGTATAATCATTTATGTCTATTGCTTTACATACAAAAAAAAATACGAATTACGGTACTAAAACATGAGCCTACCAGTTATTGTATCCCATCGTGGCGCCAAAAGAGAAACGCCGGAAAATACCGCTTCTGCCTTCAATAAAGCACTTACCTATCCTATAAACGGTATTGAATTGGATGTACAGCTCACCCGGGATAAAATTCCGGTAATTTATCATGATCGTACTATCTGGAAAGTAACTCGAAAACGCGACCGGATAAAAGATTATACCTATGAAGAACTACTGAATAAAGACTTTGGTAAATGGTATGATACTTCTTTTACCGGCGAAAAAATTCTTACCCTGCAAGAAACCCTGGACTTGCTTTTTGATAAGACAGACTTGTATGTAGAGATTAAGTCCCGTGGTTGGGATCGTAACATGGGGACTTCCGAAATTTTAACACGTATCACTACTTCACTTTTACGGGGCGCTCTGGATAATCAACAAGGAAATAAGCGAAAAATTCATATACTATCTTTTGATAAGAAAGTGCTTGAGCTTGCTCATTCCCTTGAATCCGACTGGCGCTATGTGTTAAACATCGTCTCACCCTCTCAACTTTCAGAAGAAAGTCTCAACCAATCTGACTTTCTCTGGGGAGTTTGTACCAACATCAATCGTCTCACCCTGGGTTTTGTTAACGCCATTCATGCAATAGGGAAGAAGGCGCTTACCTATACCTGCAATACACCAAAGCAGGTGAAACTCGCTTTAAAAACCGAAATGGACGTGGTGATGACAGATGATCCCAAATGGCTTTTTACCTGGTTCAAGGAAAAGGGAATAGTATAATGGAACGCAATTTTAAACAACTTAGCGGCGAATCTATAGATGTCCTTGTAATAGGTGGCGGTATCTATGGAGCATGGACCGCCTACGATGCCGCATTGCGTGGTTTAAACACCGTACTGGTAGATAAAGGTGATTGGGGATCAGGCACATCAATGGCCTCATCCAAACTTATCCATGGCGGGCTCCGTTATCTGGAACAAATGAAATTTGGTCTGGTTAAAAAAGCCCTGGCAGAGCGAAAACTACTCGCAGAACTTGGCCCCCACCGGGTTTTACCTCTTCAGCTGGCTGTGCCGCTTTTCCGGGGATCACGGGTGGGCCCCAGGCAGATGAAGCTGGGACTTATTCTCTATGACTGGTTAGCAGGACATGGACAGCCCGTTGATTCTCATCGCTTTCTGGGGCGATCCCGGTTTACCGGTGCTTATCCTTTTATTAATAATACCAACATACGTGCCGGATTCACCTATGGAGACTGTCAGACCGATGATGCCCGGCTGGTACTGGAGCTCGTCTCCGGTGCCCGGAAAGCGGGAGCGGTTGCGGTTAATTATGCCAGTGCAGAATCTTTGTTGTATGAAGGCGACACGGTAACAGGCGCGGTAATTAAAGATGGAGTAGATGGTGCCAGTATTAACATACAGGCAAAGGTCACCATTAATTGCGCCGGGCCCTGGAACGAATCACTTTTGAAGGACCCGGATGGTCCTCCCCTTACCCGGCTCAACAAGGGAGTACATCTATTGATGCCACCCCTTCCAACTTCTCACGCTTTTCTTATAATTAATGAAAGTGATAATCGCATATTTTTCATGATTCCCTGGTATGGTAAAACCCTGCTTGGTACCACGGATACCGATTATCCTGGCGACCCCGACAAGGTATCTGTAACCCGCGAAGATATTGATTACCTGTTGGCCGGAGCTAACCGGGTGTTCGATAGTATTACATGGGACCGATCAGATGTATGTGGGGCGTTTGCGGGTCTCCGTTCTTTAAGGAACATCGAGGGCGCTTCTCCTTCTGAGGTTACGCGTGAGTGGTCGTTGAATGATTCTCAACCCGGGCTTCTTATGCCCATCGGGGGTAAATTGACCTCTGCCCGAGCCGATAGTCAGCTTATTGTGGATAGGGCCTGTGAATTACTGGGAGCCATCCCCAACGAACCCCACCCTACACAAGTGACTCCTTTCCCGTGGAGCCCTGATATTGAATATGAACTGTGGAAAAGTCAGATGCTGGAAGAAGCCGTTGATCTGGGGCTTCCTGCAGAAATGGCCATCTGGACCATCTTTCGCTATGGGCAAAAAATACACAAAATATTCAACCTGATAAGGACTTCCCCTGAACTCTCCCGCCCCATCCTCAAGGGCCTCCCCTTTTGTCAGGCGGAACTCGTATATTGTGCCACGCACGAAATGGTTGTTCATTTGAGAGATCTTGTACGCAGACGTATACCCTTAATTATCCTACAGCAACTGGGCCGCGAATCGCTCAAAGCAATCGCCGACAAAGTCGCACCAATTTTAGGCTGGAACGAAAAGGATATTGAAGCTGAGGTTGAAGATATTATAACTCACTATGCTCATATCTCCTGAATGAGTTCTAATCAGATGTGCTTATAATAAACTTAAGCGTATCAGAGTGTTCACAATCAAATTATATTCTTGCCAATACACCTAAAGTATAATATAATATACCCATATAGTGTTATACCTGAGGTGAAATATGGAAACAAACCCCTTTTCGTATACAAAGATTGTGAGTGGAAAAGCCTTCTGCAATCGTAAAAAAGAACTAAAAGACCTGTCGGTCTATATCTTAGGCAATCAGAATGTAGTGCTCTATTCTAATCGTAGAATGGGAAAGTCCTCTTTACTTCTTAAAACGGCTGAGAAACTTAAAAATCAACGAAAGTTCCTGTATGTGGATCTCTATGGGACTATATCAGAGACAGATTTTATCTCCGCTATTTTTAAAGCATTAAAACAGCTTGAATTGAATCTGGACAGGCTTTTTAAACTGCTTAAAGGAACGTTCACTTCCTTAAGTTTAACCGTGTCCATGGATCCAACCACTGCTACTCCAACAATTAGTCCCAACTTCATCCCTTCTCAGAAAGAAAAATTCCTTGATGAGGCCTTTTCGGCTATATACACACTTTCAAAAAAGAAAGACCTTTGTGTCGTTTTTGATGAGTTTCAGGAAGTGGCTGATTATGCGGAACCTGATTTTGAAAAGAGGTTAAGAAGAATTATCCAGATACATGATAACACCTCCTATGTATTTTCCGGAAGTAAGCGCCATATCCTTTTACGGATGTTTTCGGAAAATAATCAGGCCTTTTATCGGCAGGCGGAACCTTATGAATTGCTGGACATAGAAAAGAAACATTATCTCAAATGGGTCAAAGAAATGTTTGGACCAAAGGGAACACCGTTAGAAGAAGAATTCATATCATCAATTATTGATGCGTGTGAATGTCACCCTATGTATGTGCAAAGATTTTTGTTTCATTTATGGGAGAAAAAAGATCCTCAAGCTATCGATATCAATGTTATTCTGGAATTATTAATCCAAAGGCATGAAGGTGAATTTCAAACTCTCTGGGATTCTTTAACACTGAATCAAAAAAAGGTTATGAAGCTTATTTTAAAATGTGGTGGCGTAAACATATTTAGTGCAGAAAACATTCAAGGGGTGCAACTCCAAACCGCATCTCAAGTGAAAAAAGCTGCTGATGCTCTATTGACGGCCGGTATTGTAGATAAAACTAACGTATATCATATACAAGATTTACTTCTGAAAAATTGGCTATTTCGAAAATTATAATTTTTTCTTGCAAAAGAAGGAATAATATGTTGAGAAAAGAAAATTGAAACCAATACGATGTACTCTGCTATTGATTATCAGCAGTTCACCAACGGTTGAAGTGAACTCAAAATATCATAAAATAACTGCATCCGGGGATTAGAATGTTTTGTTTGTAATCCATGAAATGTTATAAGCACACAGTAATTATCCCAGAAAGCATGACTGATAATCCAGGAACGTTTATCCATATCAGTTCCTTTTGTCACATAGTATTTAACCCTAAAAGTATTTTCTGAAACTATGGTTTTGAATGGAAGAATTCTTTCCTGTTTCAAAAAATCCTCTTGAAACTCTTGAACCTCATCGTTGACAGGTGCTGTTGATTTTCTGGCACCAAGGAGTTCGATGACACTGGTCTTGTCATTGCTGCGTATGGTAGTTTTATCCTGGGTTTCTTTTAGAATCCATCCATTGTTGTTGCATGTGAAACAGTACCAGCCACAGGGAGAAATATGTATCAATGTTGTACCTTTTTACGGAAGATGAGGATGACTTTCACAATAAATTCCTGTTACTCTGCAGAATAATAGAAATATTTTTTTCTTGTTTTACATTTTAATTTAGTATCAATTCCCTTTGCGAGTTCTTTGGCAACGTTTCTCCGCTGCCCCCTCTGGGTTATTGGTTGTTGGCTGCCAGTGATGGGTTCGAACCACCATTTCCAGAATCAAAATCTGATGTCCTGCCTATTGGACGAACCGGGAAGAGATCGAGGTGGGATTCGAACCCACGATAAGGGTTTTGCAGACCATCTCCTTAACCACTTGGATACTCGATCAGTACTACTTCTAAACATCAATTTATAGGTAAATTGATTCGCTAAAATTTGGACAAAAAAAAGACCCAGCTAAGTAGCTGGGTCTCATTGAAAATCAATATAACAGAGCTACATCAGTGATCTATGCCTACAACATTGATTTTGATTAATTTTAAACATAACATAAGTATACCATCAAATGTTTATTATTTCAATACAAATATTTCTTTTTTTTAAATTAGTTCTGTTCAATATTAACCTTTTTGACACAAAGGTTACGCATAGAGGGATAAACATTTAAGCACATACTTTACTCAAACCATTTACTACTTATTCACAAAATGAAGTTGTGAGCCTGCTGTCCAATGCCGGTTTTATAGATTCACATATAATGAAAAAGAAGGGTGAGTCGTTTCTTTCCTATTATACTTTGGGTGCGACTCTTTTCAAACGATGTTAATACTTTAAAAATACATAAAAATGCTATTACAATGTCATTGCCCTGCTTGACAGGGCAATCCATCCCGAGTTATATAGATTGTTTCTCCTTTTCTCATATAAAGCAAGTTTTGTTTCATCAAAGGTGGATTCCCCGGTCAAGCCGGAGAATGACAAGTGTATTGTTTCAAGTTTATTTTCAATTTCCCATCGTTTCAAAAGAGCCGCACCCTTATACTTTAGCAACGAAGGGGTAAAACATGAACAAATTCTGTATTTTTGTCGGGATGATGGTCTTTAGCTCTGTTGGCTGGCGTATTAATCGGGATTATCTGAGCTGATGGTAATTGAATGTTCTCAACTAACCTTAAAATCCTCTTTAAACTCACCACCGCATTCACATGTTTTATGCTGATATTCAGAGGCATGGCCAAGGACCCTGGTGTTACATGCTGAACATACAAAATATGTTTTCATTTTTCTGAAAGGAGCGCCACATATTAGGGGTATATCTTTTAAGGACTTAATGCCAAGAAATCGTATCATGAGTAATCCGTAATGGTAATTATTAATAAAGACCGAAAGTGCTGATTCCTTTAAAGAAAACTTTAACGAACATTTTGCAAGTTTCAATTCAAAGATGCATCAACCGTTCTAATTCTGGTAACGCATAGAGGGGTATGTTAAGAATGTTATTACCGACATGAAGTGGAAGCAAACTTATTCTCAGAAGTTTAGGGGGGTGAAATTGTGTACTAAATGATTTCAAACTCTTACTTTTTGTATTAATACCTGCTTTCACTTCTAGAGGATATATATGCCCATTATTTTCAATGAGGAAATCTACTTCAGCCTTTTTCCCCTCACTTTTCCAATAAATTAAAGTTTCTTCTCTAATCGCTTTTAAATGCGTAGCCACATAATTTTCCACAAAAGCGCCATGATAGGTATTGAACAGCATATTCTTTTGTAATAAAATATCTGAGCTCATATTTACCATAGCGCCAAGTAAACCAACATCCAAATGATAAATCTTAAAAATATCTTTTTTAAGATTTGCCTGAAGCGGCCCTCGGGCACGCTCCGTTGCATAGGTTTTGTATATCAAGCCCGCATCCATAAGCCACTGAAGCGAGCTTTCATAGTCTCGCGCCCGAGCACTCTTTTTCACAGAAGAAAAAACAAATTTTTTATTTTCCCGGGATAAATGCCCGGGAACAGATTCCCACAACAATGAAATTTTGGGAATTTCTATTGTCTTTGCATGCTTGGCAAAATCAAGTTCATAGGTTGTAAGAATTTCTTTTTGAATGTTTCGACATACCGCTAAATCTTTGGAGTCCCGATATTCTTTTACAACCTCCGGCATGCCTCCGGTAAAATAGTAACAACGTAAATATTCAATGAGATGCTTATGAAATACTTCTGAACTATTTGTTTTCGAACTAAGCTCTTGAATAAAAATCAGATATTGCTGTTCACCAATTGCTGATAAAAATTCAGAGAATGTTAAAGGATATATATTAAAAAGATTAACCTTCCCCACAGGAAATGACGAACCTTTTGAGAGCTTAAGACCTAAGAGTGAACCCGCAGCGGCAA
The DNA here is from genome assembly GCA_015232855.1 of Fibrobacteria bacterium. Classification (GTDB taxonomy): domain Bacteria; phylum Fibrobacterota; class Fibrobacteria; order UBA11236; family JADFYW01; genus JADFYW01. Next base: position 11,075 of record JADFYW010000008.1, on the reverse strand, counting down.
TATGGTAGTTATGCGCATTTTCATTAAAATATTTAAGAGATGTTAATGCTCCGTCACAAGACTGAATCTCATCGAAGATAATGAGATCAGTCTTAGCATGTATCTTTTTTTTAGAATAAAGTTCAAGATTGGGTAAGAGGTGTTCAGGCTTTAAATTATTAATAAAGAGATCTTTTATTTCTGGAGTTTCTTCAAAATTGAAGTAATGACAGTCTTTATACTCCTGAGTTCCAAATTTCTTTAGCAAATAAGTTTTGCCCGTCTGCCTTGCCCCTTTCAAAATTAACGGCTTCCGCTTTTTATCCCTTTTCCAGCTTAATAATCGCCTGTATATATTCCTTTCCATAAACCTATTATATATTATCTTCACCTTTTTCGCCAGTTATTCACCCCAATAATGTGAACTTTCGCCAATTATTCGCCCCAATAATGTGAAGTTCTGCCAGTTTTACGCCCCAATAATCTCGTTTTATCAAATTTAGCTGAAATTTTGCCACTTTCTCCAAACGTCCCAGATTTTTTCATTTTAAGAAAAAATTGTGGAAATTCGTGTTGAAAAAGGAAAATAGTACTGGTGAATTTCCCTCATCTTCACCACTTTTTTTCTTAAAAGAATTGATGAACTTTAAAATTTCTTCGGCTCTTTACAAGCAAGAAAAAACCATAGAAATCAGTTAAAAACGAAAAATATATTTTTCTGAAAATATTTAATTAATTTTAAAAATGGAGGTTTCTTAAAATGAAATCCCCAACTATTGACCAGCGATTTAGGAACTTACTATGAAGAAATTAATTTGCCTGTTTATCTTATTATTAATCGGATGTGGAACCGATAATTTTCCAACTGATTTCACTAATCCATCAGATGATGAATTGGACGCAATAATAAGTCCAAATATGTCGTCTCAATCAGTTAATACTCTTATTAATGACTCGGTAGTGCTCACCTTTGATACGCTCTATGTTGATACAAATTCAACGCCCAGGATTTACTTTACGGGTAAGCTGACTAATACGAGTAAAACTACAATAATGGACTCTTATGTATACATAAACATTGTGGTATATTCTGACACCAGTAAAACACTTCAAATATATTCCAATAATTTTTATACAAGATTAATTGACTTTAAGCCAAACATCAATATTCTTATTTCCGATTCATGGTCTGTTTCTGAAATCCATAATTATCCGAATTATGTTATAGACGGTCCCAGGAAAACTCTAAAATAAGGTTAGCTATGTACAAATATTTTATACTCATAACTATGATGTGTTCTTTATCTTTCAGTTATGTTGGGATTGGATGGTTGGGAACAAGTGAAGGAATACTTGTTGAGTTTCAGCCATCTCAAAAAGTTATTCTTGGTTTGAATTGTATGGTATCTCTTTCTGAACGCCCTTCTCTTTATCAATATCAATTGCTTGATTATTCAGAACGTAATTCTGAAAGTGCAAGTTATTATTGCCAGGCCAACTTATTATTTGAAAAAATGGTTTACACTGGGGAAAAGACGGCCTTTTATATTAATCCGTTCATTGCCATGAATTATCAATTCATTAAAACGAAGAATCTCGAAGTAGAGATTGAGAATGGTCACATAGACACCCTTAACAGTTATGTGAAGAATACCAATGAATCTGCTATTGGCTGGAAAATTGGATTAAGACCCGAACTGGAATTATTTAAAAGAATCAGCATCCTGGGCTTTTTTGGGTTTGAGGGAAACTATCATTTACGAACTCTGAGCAAAGAGTGGAACAAAAAATCAGCGGATTGGGAATTTACTTTTTTTGGGAATGGGTTTTCAACCACATCCATAAACCTTATTATTAAATTTGGGAAAAAATAATAAACCTAGCGTAATTCTCTAGTTAGATTCTGTTCAAAAGTAAAAAACTCACCGCAAAGGCGCAAAGAACGATCCGCACGATGCGGAGAGTGTCACCGAAAGCAGGACTGCTGGAAAGGTGACCGCAGAGGTTTCGCAAAGGGTATTAAAAATAAATTGTAATGTAACCTATTGATATGTATGTGATTAAAAAAATAACTTCCCTTTCTTCTTTGCGTAAACTTTGCGTCCTTTGCGACTTTGCGGTGAAAGGGGTTGGTTTTGAACAGAATCTAGTTATCATACATCCCCGTTGTACTCACTCCCAGGCCACTACGGTTACATAGGGATAACTCCCCTTTATTAAATACAACACCCTCAAACAAACTTTCTTTTAAAAGCCAACTTCCATCAAGGTCAACATAATCTGCTTTTTGAGCTATCGCCAGCCCGGCAGCTATCAGCAAATTTGTTTCTAACATGCAACCCGTCATGACCTGAAGACCCGCCCTACGGGCCAGTTTAATCATTTCAAGAGCTGGAGTGATTCCCCCGCATTTTACCAGTTTTATGTTTATGCCTGAAAACCGGCCATGAAGCCCTTCCACATCTGAAATAATTTTACAGCTCTCATCTGCAATCACGGGTAGAGGTGAGAGTTGTAAAATTGCCGACATTGCATTATCTTCCGCCGGTGGCAGTGGTTGTTCTACCATCTCCACATTTTGGGCGTGAAGTTGTCTGAGAACCTCTGATATTTCCTCTGCTTGCCAGGCACAGTTTGCATCCACCCAGAGTCTTGCGTTTGTTTGTGAACGGATATATTCCAGGAACGGGAAGTCTGACGGACTCCCCATTTTAATTTTTATAATAGGAAAGTCTTTTATCTCAGCAATTCGTGCGGGCCATTCATTTTCTTCACAGATACCCAAAGTGCACGATGTGGTAAGAGCATGTGCCGGCTCGTTCCAGAGTAACCGGGAAACACTTTCATCCTTTTTTTTTCCCAGCAAGTCCCAAAGAGCAAGGTCAAGTGCACATTGAGCTGCCCGGGAAGGAGCCAGGTATTCCCAGGATGCCTTCCAGTGGTCTTTTATATCAGTCGGGGAATTGATGGAAAGATTAGAGAGAGCAGATTTAACAGACCCAAGTTTTTCTTTGACTTGCTTTGCCGTTTCTCCGTAAAACCGGTTGGGAGATGCCTCGCCGTAGGCGGTGATACCTGCATGCCGTAATTCAACAAAAACATTCTCTACATAATGCTTTGTTCCCCGTGCTATCCGGAAGGGTACTTTGGGCTCAAGTTCCTGGGTGAAAACACGCATATCCATATCCAAAAAATACATTTAGTTGGGAGTCTTGATATCAAAAATGTGGATTCAATCGGCTGAGAAACATATCTTTGTTTTTGTCTTATGGTATACTCCCAAGTTATCGGCCAATCTTTACAGCACCGTGAAATAACTGCCTATGCAAATTTTGATTTCATTCATAAGGCCCCAACCGGCCACACTTTACTTATTGGTGGTACTCACGGGGATGAACGGGCAAGTGTAAAATTCCTTCAGAACTTTCATAAACGGTTTTTGGAATCTGGCCAGCTCACAAACCCGGTATGCATTATTCCTTTGTTAAGTCCAGATGCCTATGAAAAAAACTCCCGGTATAATGCGCGAGGGGTGGATATAAACAGGAACTTTCCTTTTAAATGGACGTCCCATAGTGAAGAGAACCCGGGAACTGCCCCGCTGTCTGAACCTGAATCAAAATCCATTTACGATTTTATCAGGAACAATGAACCGTCCCGGATAATCAGTCTGCACTGGGCCTTATCTGAAATTGACGCCGACGGAAAACAGAGTTTTCCTCTGGCTCAAAAGATGTTTTCGAGCCTTTCACCATCTGAACGGGCTTTTTTTCGTTATAAACAACGTGACCCCCACACAGGAACCTCCGACAATCCTCCGGGCTCTCTTGGCAGTTGGTGCGGCTATGATTTAAAATATAACAAAACGAACCGACCTAGCATGGTCACCCTGGAGTTGCCCTATACTCATAAAAGCTCCGAAAATCTTTATCCCCTGCCTGAGCATTCGGTAAACATCATGCGAGGTATATGGGCCAAGAACCCGGAACCATACACCGCGGTAATAGAACCGATGGTCCATAAAATGCTTTTGGCGGCCAGCTGTTGAGTTGTTAAAAAAATATCGCACAGAGTCGCCCCCAAATAATTTTTAAGGACTGATATCCAGAATAATATGAGTGATTTTTCTAATGTGTAAAAATATATATTAGAAATGAGGAGGTTTCTTATGTCTGAACAACCTATACTTAGCGATTTTCCTAAAATAGAATGTCCGTATATCCGTAAGACCTACAAAGTTAACAAGGATCAATGGCGGAAATACGGGCGTAGCCTGCAATTAAGGGAGCCGAAGGTCTACCTGGTAACCGATGAAATAAACCCGGGATATGAATGGGTTTTTGAAGATGAGGACACTATCTGTACTGAAAAACTTGACGGAAGCAATTGTAAACTAAAAACAGAAAATGGCCGTCTGGTGGCCTTTCAGAACCGCAAAAACGTAATTGATCCACTTCAAGTTTTAAAAGGAAAGGTCTTTTTAATAGAGGGGGTGTTCCGGGCAATTGATAAGGGGTATGTGGAAGCCAATGGTGAACAGGCCGGAGAAGTAATAGGCCCAAAACTGCAAGGAAACCCCTATAAACTCGACTATCATCTCTGGTATCCGTTCAGCAAAGCCATTAAGCATCTCCGGTACAAATCTTTTCATGAACATGAACGCAATTTTGAGAACTGGAGTGCATGGTTTAAAGATTATCTTTTTTCTCTGTTCTACCTTAAGATCCATAAAGGTGAAAATAAAATGGCGGAAGGAGTTGTTTTTTATAACCTGAAACGTAAAATGGAAAAGAAAACCTATATGGCCAAACTTCGCCGGGACATGTTCGAATGGTATTATTCTGATAAGATTGAAATCGAAAAATAAGTGCAAAGTCACGGGAAATTATTTGCTTATTAATATAATGAACAAAAAAATGAACCTTTAGAAGGCAAAAATTCTAGGGTTGAATTAACTCCTTTTTGATTAGTGTATTTTTCTAGAGGTATCCAGTTTACTGGCGGCGTTTCATTGATAAAATATTGTTACCCGTCCAACACTCCAGAATCAAGTAACCCGGAAAGGAAGGACTTCATTTCCGGGGTTGCTCTGGTGGGAATGTCTTTCTTAATGTCAGGCAAGGCAACATCTCCTGCCAATACGCCGACCTGGTACTTAAGAAAAAGGGATAGTGTTGTTGCCAGGTCTTTCCCATCAACGGTCCTGCGGAAAATATACTTCATGGAAGGGCCGTGGGTTTCTCCGTTAATATCACCTACTACTGCAACTGGTTGGGATTCCCCCCTGGCCACCTCAAACTCAGTAGCCTCCATATCAACAGGTGATAATGATATCGTATCCAAAACCATTTCTACGAGTATACCATCAAATTTTGCGTCTCGCGCGTCTTTGTCGCTGTTGTCAGCCGTCATATTCAGGGTAAAGGTAATGGTATAATTACTTTTGTCACTATACAACGCCGAGTCAGCTGTCCTTAACTCAGAAAAGGATTTTCCGGAAAGGGCCCCTGCCGGCATTCCTATCTCAAACCCGAGACTATCAAAACTAAGGGTGACCTTTTTTAATGCGGTAACTTTTTGCGCGTCACTCACTTCTTCACTTACCGGGCTGTCTTTCAAACAACTATTCATTGAAAATAGTAGGGCCATTATAAAAACCAACTTCACTATCATAATATACGATCTCATTTCATCTCTACTTTCCCGGAATCTCTTTCCAGTTTACTTTTTAAGGTAAAATACGTAATATGAAAATAAAGAGCACTACAAAACAGCTTGTTACACCTCTGGTGTAATTAGTAAAATTGAGAGTCATACGGTTTTAAGAGACTGGTAAAAAACAAAAAGTCAAACCTGACTTCTGTGGGACCAAATACTGATTATGGACAATTACGTAAAAAACCTTGCTCAAATTTCAATTGCGGTACTCGCCATATTCGTTTTTGGAACCCTTGGGTATTATTTTATAGAAGATAACTGGACACTATTTGATTCCTTCTACATGGTAGCAATTAGTATCACCACTGTGGGTTATGGCGAAATTCGGGAAATGTCCACTGCCGGGCGCATTTTAAGTATCGTCATTATTTTTCTTGGATTAGGTGTAGCAGCTTCTTTTGCAACCCAACTGGTCCGTATTATTATTGAAGGTGAATTAACAGGTATATATGGGAGACGTAAGATGGGACGCCGAATAAAACATATGAAAGAACACTATATTGTCTGTGGCCATGGGAGGACAGGTGGAACCATCTGCTTAAAACTCCATGAAAGAGATATTCCGTTTGTGGTTATAGAATCAGACAAAGTTAATGTGGCTTTAGCCGAAGAGCGAGGATTTCCAACGGTTGAAGGAGACGCCACCCGGGACGCGGTCCTTATTGATGCAGGCATCGAAAATGCTCTGGGCGTGGTGGTCAGTATACCCGATGATTCTACATCACTCTTTATCTCCATGGCTGCCCGGGAGCTTAACGCTTCTATAAACATCATTGCCCAGGGGAGCGGACCTGAAATTGAAAAACGTCTGCTTCGTGCCGGGGCAAATACCATTGTCTATCCCCTTCGCCTGGGAGGAGAACAAATTGCACGTCTCATTGCACAAAAACATGAGAAATTTATTGAAGAAACGGAAGAAAGTTCAGAGTGGGATGTGCATGGTTTCTTTTTTAAGGTATACAAACATTACAATTCTTCTTCCGCTTCTGTTAAGGAGATACTGGAAAAAACCCGTGCTGTTTCAGCTGTAAGTTATTTTAACAGTGATAGTATAACCACCACCAATCCTGCACCGGAACTTATCCTTAATAAAGGGGAGTCGTTGATTCTGGTAATGGATAAAGCAAAAGGTTCCACAGGACAATCTGACGACACTAGTCCCGAACTACTCGTCTGGTCGGATAAATTGAGTATAGGAATTGGGAGTATTGATGAAGAACATATGACCCTTGTTCAAATCATCAATGATTTTCAATCTGGCCTTGCAATTGGAACGGGAGCAGAACAGATAGCTCCCCTTTTTGACAAGCTTTTGGCTTACACCGTAATCCATTTTAATAACGAAGAAGCACTGATGGATAAATATGCTTATCCTAAAAAAAATGAACACAAGGCGAAACATCACGACCTTACCACTCAGGTAATGGATATAAATAAAGATAAAAAGTATATATTTCCAGGCAGCGTTTCCGGCTTTCTGGTTTCCTGGCTCACCGACCATATCCTGGGTACCGATATGGAATTTGCGGAGTTCCTTAAGGAACAAGGTGTCTGCTAAATCCGAGCCTGTAACGTATACAATTCGTGATACCTGCCGCCTGTTTGCAAAAGGAACTCATGTCGCCCCTTTTCAACAACGCGTCCGCCCTCAACCACAAGTATCTGGTCAGCTCGTTTAATAGTACTTAACCGGTGAGCAATAACAATGGTGGTCCTGCCTTTGAGTAAAAAGTCGAGACTTTTCTGAATAAGCATTTCGTTTTCTGAGTCCAGACTTGAGGTGGCTTCATCTAAAATCAGTACCGAAGGGTCTGCAATTAGAGCCCTGCCAATAGCTACTCGCTGGCGCTGCCCCCCCGAGAGTTTTACACCCCGCTCGCCGATTATGGTATCAAGGCCTTTTTCAAACCCATCAGAAAATTCATCAATATGGGCCGCTTTTACTGCTGCCAGCAAAGTTTCTTCATTTACCTTTGGCCGGGTAAACAGAAGGTTCTCCCGTATGGTTCCCTCAAAAAGGAAGTCATCCTGGAGTACCACTCCCAGGCGGCTCCGGTAGGACTCTAGCTTTATGGTAGATATATCCATATTATCAATGGAAATTATCCCTTTGGTGGGTTTTAGAAAAGAAGCGGCAAGCCCCGCTATCGTTGTTTTCCCTGAGCCCGAAGAGCCTACCAAAGCGGTAACACTGCCAGAGAGTATTTCAAGACTCAGGTTATGAATAATCTCTTCGCCTTTTTCATAAGAAAACGAGACCTGATCAAAACGAATGGCGCCTTTAATAGCATGCGGACTATGTATGCGTTCAGGTTCCTGCCCTTCCAGGGGCAAAGTCAACACTTCTTCCATTCTGTCCAGGCCGGCAAAAGCCTCAGTCAGCTGGGTACCCACATTGGTTATCTGTAAAATAGGGGCCACTAAAAACCCCAGCAAAAAAATAAACGAAACAAAGTCACCTACCGTCATTTCTCCCTTGAGGATTAACATACCTCCAAGGCCCATAATGGTTAAAGAAGTGGCACCAATCACAAAAATTCCCGCACTCACGATAAAACTGGTGGCGGTGAGGGTTTTACGAATGGTGGTAAAAAGCCTGTTTGCCCCTTCTTTAAAGGTTTTTTCTTCACGACGTTCTGCATTAAACCCCCGGACTATGCGTATCCCATTTAATGACTCGGTAAGACGGGCAGTAACTTCGGCTAATATTTCACTGCGTTTCCGGAAGATAGGACGTAAGTAGGAAAAGGCAAATAAAGATATCACACTGAATAAAAGAACGGGCAAAAAAGAAATAGCCGTCAAAAAAATGTTAATTTTTAAGAGTAAAACCAGAGCCACACCCGCTGTTAAAAATCCGCCTACCAGTTGTACCAATCCTCTGCCAACCAGGTTTCTTATTCCCTCCACATCGTTCATAATACGGGAAACCAGGGCCCCGGAGCGGTTATTGTCAAAATAGGCTATGGGTTGACGTATAACATGTTTTTGTACTTTAAGTCTGAGCTGGTAGATAAGATGATAGGCTTCAACGCTCAAGAGACGGGTAAGAAAAAAGGAACTTACCGCTTGTATACAAACTGCGGCCCCAACACCAATCATGAGCTGTTTTAAAAGCTCCATGTTGTGCTCAGCCAGTACTCGGTCGATAAAATACTTGGTACTTGCAGGCAGTACTAAACTGGCAAAACGATTAACAACAATAAGCAAAAGACCCAGTAAAAGAAGCCTCCATCTGGGAAATACAATGGTTTTGAAAGAACGTTTGATGCCCGCGAGTTTGAGTTTATGATGACCATGGCTTTTATGAAAGTGTTTCATGTATATATTTTCTTTTTTGAAGTCTAAATTACTATGGCAAAATCCTAATATCTAAATGCTAAATCCTAAATAACATATGACTTCGTATGAAAAATTACTTGTTCTTCATGTTTTTGCATTACGGAGTCAAACTTGGTTTAGGGTTTCGAAATTAGATATTAGGATTTACTTTTTTTATATTTACGCATGGCAAGCACTGCTTCTACTATCATCCAAACTTCCAGTATAATAATTAGGGAATCAATAGTAAGCAGATGAATCTGTCCTTTGTCTATAAAGCCTTTAAGTTGATAAAGCATGGCCCAGCCAGTAACCACCAGCATAAACAAAAAAGGTATCAGGGTAATAAATACCGGCTTTTTATTTTTTGCGAGATAAACCGTAATAACCAGGAGAGCCAGCGTTCCAAGGAGCTGGTTTGAAGCTCCAAACAAAGGCCAGAGCAGTAATCCGCCCTTTCCTTCCCCGTCCCAGAGGGCAAGTAAGCCCGCACTCACCACCGCAAGACCAGTGGCGGCATATTTTCCGGTAAAAAATTTGATGTTCATGCTGGCAGACAATTCTGCAATAACATATCGTTGAAGCCGGGTGGCGGTGTCCAACGTGGTTCCGGCAAAACTTGCGACAAACACTCCCATAATTGCGGTGCCCACCGTAAAACTGATACCCAGGAACGTTAACATATTTGCACTTCCCGTAACAAAAGCGGATACTTTACTGCCAAGCCCCTGGGCCGCGCCCCAGCTTGCATAATGTTTCGTCCAGGCCTCGACGCCACTGAGTTCTCCATGACCGGCGGCTAAACCGATACCTGCCCCCACAGCAATTAAAGCAAAAATAGCGAGCATCCCCTCCATAAGCATACCGCCATAACCTATCACTTTGGCATGGGATTCATTACTCATTTGTTTGGCCGTGGTACCCGAACCCACCAGCGAATGGAAACCCGAAAGGGCGCCGCACGCAATAGTAATAAAGAGAAAAGGAAAAATAGGAGGAGCACCCTCAGGATTTAAATTAAGCGCCGGTGCCACAATAACAGGATGAGCAAAGATTACTCCTGCCGCCAACAAACCCATGGCCACAAGGAGTTGATACCCGTTAATATAATCTCGGGGCTGAAGCAAACGCCAGACCGGAAGTGTTGAAGCAATAAATGCGTAAATAAGTAAAATAACCGTCCAGCTCACAACCGGATTAAACGGCAAGATGGTCTCAATACTAAACGGAAGCCAGGCACCGGCTATCACTGAGATGTACATAAGGAGCAAAGCTCCCCAAACATAAAGTTTACTCTCACGTTTTTTAGTGTAAATGACGTGCCCAAGCCAAATAGAAATTGGTATTTGCATCCAGATGGAAAGTACCGCCTGTGGGAAGAGTTTGAATAAAACCGAAATAACCAGGCAGAAAATAGCGATAACCATTAAAAGGATGATAAAAATTATGCTGAGGAACATGAGGCGTACACGAGGAGAGATAAGAGAAGCTGCAATGTCCCCAACGCTTTTCCCCTGATTACGGAGGCTTATCACAATGGAGCCAAAATCATGGACGGCTCCCATTAAAATAGAACCAAAGACCACCCAAATAAGAGCGGGAACCCAGCCCCAGATAATACCGATGGCTGGTCCTACAATTGGGCCTGTACCGGCAATGGAAGTAAAATGATGCCCAAAGAGAACGTCTTTTTTAGTGGGCACATAATCCATGTTGTCGTTCAGGTCCACAGCAGGTGTTCTGGCCGTTTCATCCAGATTGAAAATTTTGCGGGCTAAGAACTTTCCGTAGGTATTATACGCAATGATATATGCGATCGCCGCCCCGACCGCAAGTAAAATAGAACCCATATGCGCTCCTTTTCCGGGTAATTGATTATTTGATGGAATAAAATAGAAAAAAGGGCAGAAATGGGCTCAACCAAGGGGGTAACAAGCATTGTTCAAAATTGGTTGTATGTTAAACGATTCCTGTCATTGCCCTGCTTGACAGGGCAATCCAAAAAATGATCGATTTTGAGATGGATCGCCCTGTCAAGCAGGGCGATGACAAGCATA